>CAIVKH010000366.1 GCA_903906425.1 uncultured bacterium | reverse complement strand
GAAAAACAGCGCGCCGCCATTCGGCGTCGAAACCGGCCCTGCGCCCATGATTGTCAGCGGAACGGGCGCATAATTTGTGCTCAGGTTCGCCTGGATCGCCGCGCCGTTTGTCGCGGCAACATTCGTCGCGCCGCCGACCGCAAAGGCGTTGCTCAGCGACAGCGTGCCCGCATTGACCTTCACAAAAGAGGCCAGGCTGTTGCTCGCAGCAAAAACGATCTGGCCAAAATTCGTCCCCGCGTTGTCAGTCACCGTCAGGCCCGCAGTTCCGCCAATTGGTGCGGCGATGTTCAATTGCCGGAATCCCGTTATCGCATCGCTTCCGATGTTCAATGTCGAATTGCTCGCAACGGTAATCCGGCCTGCCAGCCTCTGCGCGGAGGGGCCGACGGAATTATTGACCGTGCCGCCATTCAAAATCAGGTTTGTGATCGTCACCACGCCGGAGGCGGTTCCCTTCATGCCAAGTCCCCCGCCGGCGTCAAGAGACAGCGAATCACCGGGAAATGTGGCCGACACAGCGCTGTCCGGCGTGCGAATCGAAAAGTTCGTCGTCGAATAGGCCACGCCGGAAGTTGGTGCCACGCCGCTGAGCCAGTTCAGCCCGTTGGTGAACGACGAAAATCCTGGAATATCTGTGTTCGTCATCACATCCGCGACGCCGTCGCCGGGCCGGGCCACCGTCATCAAACAGCACATCGAGATGATCGCCGGAACCAGTCCAAATTTCCTCGCTCTCATGGTTGTACTCCTGCAAGAAATAAGTTCGTTCGAAACGTTACAATCGGGCTGAACATTACTCCCCCCACCCGCGCCGACTCAACACGGAAATTCCAATGCATGAGGCGTCAGACAGAGACGTTTCCAAGTGCCGATACGGCCCTGAATTTCTTCGGCGTCTCCAGATCACACACATCAAAGGCTTGTTTGGCGAGCGCGGCGGGCCGTGCGCTGAAGGTGGTCTCAACGGTCTTCGAACGGCAGTACGGCACCACCAAGGACTGCAACCCGCGACGCCCCATGCTCCGAGCCATCAACCCTGCTCGCCGGGATCCAATTCGGCACCCACGGCCGGTTACGCAGTGGCGGCAACACATTTTCCAATGATTGGAAAATCCCACCGCGCAAGTTTCCAACCATTGGAAATCTCCATTTCAGGCTGCGCCCGTACATGTACCCGGCCACATGCACATCCGCGGCCTGCGCGCCGACAGCGGCTTTATCGACGACAACCCGCTGGATTTTCTGGAGGAAGAATCCATCCCGCATCTCATCAACACGCGTCGCAAGATCACGCACGCGGGGTGGAACGAATTACGCGGATTCTGATCTCAGTCCGGGCCGGTTTGCCAGCGGCGCGCGGATTTCTTTTCGGAGTGTTTGTGTTTGTCGTCGAGCATCCGCTGGCGCTGGCGGCGGGAGCGGCGGCGTTTCTGTCGGCGGATTTTCTCGAAGGCCTGCTGGCGCGCGCTGCGTTCGCCTTCGCGCTCCTCTTCGATCCGGTCACACAATTCGCGGCGCGCGAAGAAACGGTTGAGCGTCTGCGAGCGCTCGCGCTGGCATTTGATTTCGATGCCGGTCGGCTTGTGCAGAAGATAGACGCACGATGAAGTTTTGTTGATCTTCTGTCCGCCAGCGCCGGAGCCGCGGACGAACTTTTCCTCGATGTCCGCCTCGCGTATGCCGAGCTGCGCCATCCGGCTGATCAGCGCCGATTCTTTTTCCGGAGAAACGTTGAACATGGGCAAACGGTAGCACGCGCGCCGCGCGCCGCGATTTTTTTCTTTTGCTTTCCTGCGCGCGGACACTACTTTTCGCCGGCTTGGATGGTGGCCGTAGCTCAGTCCGGCAGAGCGCCAGGTTGTGGCCCTGGACGTCGCGGGTTCAAATCCCGTCGGTCACCCCATTTTTTCAATATTTCAACACCCGCGTATCACCGCGCTTCATCGGCAGAGAAATCTTCGGGCCGTGGCCGACGACTTCGCCCGTTATCACGTCCGTGATTTCGCCGGGCCTGCCGGTATCGACTTCGATCGGACCTTCCTGCGACGCGTGCAATGCGACGAACGGGCCGTTCGCATAAACGTTGCAATTCGTCTGCGTGAAAAGATGCACGCCGGCTTCACGCGCGGCGGCTCGCAACAAATCCGCGGTCAGGCCGGGCGAGAGCACGAAAAATGACGCGCCGTTTGTGCTGCTGAATTGCTGTTTCGTTTCCGGCAAAACATGGTCGCCGTCAAAACGGTCCGGCAAACAACACCAAACGCGGGCGCTGCCGGCCGTGACGCGCAACAAGGTTTCGCGCTCGGCGGCGGACAAATCCCACGGATTCAAAAACACGAACAGTTTCGCGTGGACGCGGCCGGCGAGAACATCGTCGAGCAAATATTGCCCGAACGGCGTGCCCATCCGGCCGAGCGTGCGGCGGGCCTCGTAAATTCCCGGCCAGGTCACGCGCGCGCCATTCGGCGCGACGCGCAACATCACGCGTTCGTCAATCACCGCGGCAACATCGGGACGGAACGGCGTCGGAGTTTTCAGCATCGCGTCATCGAGCGATTTCAAACGCGCCATCTGATCCCACATCCGCGAATCGTTGAACCATCCGCTCGCGCAAAGATCCATCCACCACGTTCCAAAATTCCGCAGCGATTCCTGCGAGACGTTGCGAATCAGCTCGCGATTGGTGTCCTCTATGGTGTTGACGTGCGCATCCCATCCGGGCGGCTGCTCGGTCGCGAGGTACGTGTGCGTGTCGTCCTCGTTCAGCCACATTTTCCCGGCGAGCGAGACGCTTTCCGCGGCGGTCATTGACGGCGCGTTTCCGCCGAGGCCGCGGTCAAAATACGAAATCGGCGAGCACAAAACATCAATATCCGGGCAGTCGAGCACGCGGCGCAACGCAAAATGGCCGGACACGCCCGCGCCGGTGTGCAGCCCGGACAGCTCGAAAACGTAACCGTAAAAAAACAGAACGAGTTTGCGTCCGTGCGAAGATGTCCGCGCCGCGTGTGCAAGTTCGCAGACGCAATCAGCCATCGCCTGCTGCTGGAATTCCGCCCAGTCAATCAGCGCGCGTTCTTTTTCGGGATCGCGAAGAATTCCGAACGGCGACGCGTGCCGCGCTGCGGCGGTCGGAACGAGCGCGGCAGCGAGCGTGACGTTCGTCGAATTCCACGCGCGGCGCAATTCGTCGTCACTCCGATATTTCGTTTTTAGCCACGCGCGCCACCCGACGAGATCGGCGGGCGCGTAGCCGTTCAGGAATTTTTCCCACGACGATTCATAAAACCACTCGCCGGTGTTCTGGCCGTTCGGATGATAGCCAGCGACGTGATCGCCGAATTTTTCTTCGAGATGTCCGACGAGTGCCGCGAGACGCTCCGCCGCATCGTGGCGATAAACCGGCGATGCAGGCACGGCGTGATCGCGCCGTCCGTTTTCCCATTGCATCACTTCATCAGGATGCGCATCGCGCCACCACTCCGGCGGGTCCATCGGAATTCGCGGAATGAGCAGCGCCTTCGAATTTGCATCGAGCACGCGTTTGCACGAAGCGTCCACGCCGGTCCAATCCTCGTTTTGTCCCGGCTTCGGCCACGGCATTCCAATCGGGAAGCTGACGAAATCCACGCCCGCATCCGCGGCCAGTTTGATTTCCGACACGAACGAATCTTTCGGACCACCCAGAAAAACGTACGGATTTCCCGGCCGGTAAAACGCCGTCGTCAGCGCGCGCGACGAGCTGGCGCGAATCCAGAAGCTCGCGCGATAGCGATGGCCGGAGATGATCTTCAAATTCGCGTGATGATAAATGTGGAAGTCCGGCCATTCGCCGTTCGGCGGCGCTTTCAGCGTCACGCGCAACGCCGCCGATCCGCCGTTGCCGGCGTTCGTCACGACCGCGATGGAGCCGACGGTATTCGCCGCGCCCGGCGGCCAGAACGTCCAGTCGCGCAAAAAACTTTCCTGCCCGTTTTCAAAATCGCATCGCGGCATGATGTCATTCGTCGTGTCGAGATCCTCGACGCGGATGTCATCGAGAAAAATTTCGCCCGGCGTCCTGCCAAACCGGAAATGCATCGTGCCGGTGTCCGCGCTTTCTTCCGCGGTAAATTCGAATTCGACCTGCTGCGGCGCGGGAAAAATTCTGACGTTGGACGCGCCCGGCGCGCCCCAGAAAACTCTCGCGCGGACTGGCTCGCCGTTCACGACCCATCGCGGCGCGCCGCCAGCCGGATCAACGCGGACGGTAAGCGCGCTGCACGGCAAGGCCAGCGCCAGCAAAACGAGGAAATAAAATTTGTTCATGTTGTTCGCCATTCTTATCCGCCATCCGACTTGCTTGCGATGCTGCGTCATCGTCCGCAAACATCACCGCAATTTCCAATCATTGGAAAATACGCTCACGAAAACTTCCAATGATTGGAAATGACGATTTTCATTTAGCGAGCGCGGCGGTGACTTTCCGGCCATCGGCCAGCTCGACATCCACCTGCCACGTGACAGGTGATTTCGTGTCCTCGATCCGGGCGGAAAATTCCCATGGGAATCGGCCGGCCGCGACTTCCTTTTCGGGGCCATCGCCGACGCGATAGCGAAGTTTCGCCGATCGGCAATCGTCGAGACCGGCGGTGACATAGACGTACAAATCGCGCCACGCGAACGGCGGCACTTCGATGATCGTGCCGATGGCTTCAAGTTTGGAACCGGGAATCGCCGCGCGACGAACGCCGGGTTCTTTCGGCAGCGAAAATTTTTCCGGCGGCGCAGCGCGGTGTGTCGGAACATCAATGTTCACGCCATCGAGCGTGAGCGCGGCGATGCCGAGCGGCGGGAGTTCGACGCGAGCGGCGGAATCTTTTACGGCGAGCGGCGACGCCGGCTGATTGTTCAACCAGAATTTCGCCGCCGCGTTTGCGAGCGGGCGTCCGAGAATTTTCTCGTCGAATTTCACGTTCACCGTTTGCGCTTCGCGAACTTGATTCAGCAGGACGACGTGG
The DNA here is from genome assembly GCA_903906425.1 of uncultured bacterium. GTDB lineage: Bacteria > Verrucomicrobiota > Kiritimatiellia > CAIVKH01 > CAIVKH01 > CAIVKH01. The sequence continues at coordinate 54,097 of CAIVKH010000366.1, read as the reverse complement.
AATTTTCCGTCGCCGTGTGCGAGCACTCGATCAACGTTGATGCTGTCAACCGTCGCGGCAGTGCGATGCAGCCACGGCCACGAGGGCTGGCCATAAACTTTTCCCGGCGCGTGGCCGAACAACCGGCTGTCGAACCAGACGTAACCGAACTGGCGCGTGGACGGAAACGCGACCGCGCCGCCGGAGCGCGTTTCGGCGTCGGTGAAAAGATAGTCGAGCACATACGCGGCAAACGGAACGATGTGATGAACGTAGAGGCACGTCACATCCGGGCCGGCGAGCGGATAATCAGGCCGCTGGCATTGGTCGGTCATGCCGTCGAGGTAGTAGCCCGGATAATTTGCGAAGCGGCCGATGGTCGCGTTGCGCGCGGCGATCCGAAATGCGTCGTCGTGCGTCGCGCTCGCCGGCCGCAACAGATTCGGCGCCCACGTGCTCATCATGATGTTCGCATGCGGGCCGCGTCGCGTGTAGGTGCAGGGCTGTTCGAGGCCGAGGCCGATGTTGCTCACCTGCCACGCAGGAACGCGATGCTCCGGCAATTGCACGGCCGGGAGCTTCACGTTCTCCGGCGAAAACAGACCGTCGAAAAGGCCGCGCCGGAAAAGTCTGTCACCCATCACCCAGACGTGCCGCGCGTTGTCGAAAACGCCGCCGGGATTGATCGTCGTGTCTCCGTCGGGGAACGGCGGCTGCGTCCACAGCGTCGTCATCAGCCACCGCGCGCCTTCGTATGCCGCGTCGAGAAATCGCAGCTCACCGGTCGCGTCGTAAAGATGAAGCAAGCCTTCCCAATCGGGAATGAACGTTACGTTCACGAACGGCAACGGCCCGATGTCGCGCGACGGAAGCTTCGCCATGTTTTCCGCGATATATTTGTCCGCGCCTTGAATCGCCTCTGCGAGCCAGCGCTGCTCTCCCGTGAGTTCGAAAAGCGCGAGCGAATCTTCGAACGGTTGCGCGTGGCCCCCGCTGTGCGCGGCGCGAACCGAGCCGTCGTCGTTCAGACAGAACGAACCGAATGCCGCGCTGCGGCCTTGAGTCATCGCGAATGCGGATGCGAAGACGCCCGCGCCATAAAACGAACCCGGCCCGCGCATCGGCTGGTGCTTGTAATATCCGTCGCCGATTTCGCACTCGGCGGCAAAATGCGGGCCGGGCCGCGAAAGCAGAAATTCCAGCGACGGCAGCGCGAAACGGCGGTAGAAATCTTCGTCGCCGGTCAGAAGGTAATAGCTCAAATACGTCAGCGGCGACGATTGCGTGACGATGTTGCGGCTCTCGATGTTCCACGGGCCTTTCGCCCGCGCATCCCAGCCGGATGCTCTTTCATTTCGCAACAGGTCGAGCAGATTCAGCGCCGTGTCAGAAAGCGACGCGAAGACGGGACGGCGATAATCAGCGAGATGGAAGACTTCGTCGGCGATGCGCCGAAACGCCGCGTACCAATCGCCGCGCTGAACCCAAAGACGAAATGAAGCGTGGATCGCGGAACCATCGGAGACGCTTCCGGGTTGGCCGAGGACTGGCGAATAGACGATCGGCTGCGCCAGTCCCGATTCGTTGCGGAGGGCAAATGCGTAGCGCGAATTCGACGCGGAGGGCCACTCGAACGGCAACGCGCGCGGGTCCGCTGCCAGCGCGCACGAGACGCCTCCACGATTCACCAGCGTCATCGGAGTCGGCGTCAGCGCGCTCAGAACAGTGACCGGCTTTTCCGGGAAACGGTGACCGTGATACATGAACGGCAGAAGCATGAAATCCGTGTCCGCTGGCGGCACGGCGAGCGGCGCGTGATAGCCGAGCGAAAAATGTCCCGGCTTGTCCGGCGCGAATTCGAGCGACACTTCCGCGGCGGGCTGGCGGTCCGGCAAATGCCACACGGCCGAAAGTTTTCCGGCCGCAGTCGGCGGAAAAGTCAGCTCGACGGTTTGCGCGTCCCGTTGCCGTGCGCCCGAGGGGCGGAGCGGAAAACACTGGCCCGCGAACCACGGCGCCGTTGCCGGCTCGGTGCGCGTCAAAATGGAATTTGTGCCGGCGCGGACTTCGGACATAGGAAGGAAACTCATGTCCCACGTCGGATGAACCAGCGAGGAATTGATCTTCGGGTCGCTTTCCTTCGGACGAAACAGAACATCGTAATGCTCCGCGCTGGCATCTTCACCAAGCGTCCGCCATTCGCTGCCGGCGCGTGTGGCCGCGCGCAAGACGACCGCCGTGCCGGATGCGGTTGCCGCCAGATGAAACGCCAGCCGCAGCGAATCGTTCTCCAAAACGGCGACAGGGTTTTCGTCAACCGCACCGACCGGCGCGGGCAAAATTGCCTGCCGGGATTCTTCGCTGACGATGAGCGGAATAAATTTCGCGCGCTGCTTGCCGAGTTTCGCCGGCTCGTCGTCGGGTTTGTACGACGAACTGTCGGTGAGCAGCAGCGCGTCGCAGCGGGCCGACGGCGCGACTTCTTCGCCGACGACAACGAGCACCGGGCCGGCGGCCAGATCGAGCGTGCCGCCATCTTCCCACGCCCAGCCATCGGATTCGCGGCGGCCGTGCTTCCCGAAAATCGTCTTCGATTTTTCTCCGCCGATGCGGACGGAAAAAAACCGAATGCCGGGGCGATCAGCAGGAAAATCTTTGCTGCGCACCCAGAGATGCCAGTTTCCCGCGTGCGGAATTTCGATTGCGCCCGCGGCCGGCGCTTTGCGGGCGTCAGCGCTGGCGATGATGAATTTATGCACGTCCTTGTGGCCGGTCTCGACCAGCCATCTGCCGGTCGCTTCGAGATCTTCCGCCTCGATCAGCAGCGTCGTCGCGCAAACTTTTCCCGTGGCCGCCAGCGCCAGCAGAGCACCGGTCACAAGTTGTCGCAATGCCCGGCGCGCCGGTCGATGGTTTCCAATGATTGGAAAAGACCGCCCACGAAAATTTCCAATCATTGGAAATCTGCGCCTTTGTTTCGCGAGGGAAACTTCATTGTTCGAGTGCTCGAAAAATTTCATCACCTGCGCGGAGGAATTTCGAAGCTGAAGACATTTTTCAACTGGCCGAGGTTCGCGGCGGCGGAATCGTCGGTGGTCGCGCCGGGTTTCCACGGATATTCCGCGACGAATTTTTCGGCGATGAGCCGGTCATAAAATGGTTTCGCGACTGCCTTGAGCTGGCCGAGATTGATCGCGGCGAAGTTGTTCGAATTGGCAAAGCTGCCGACCAGCCGCGCGATTTCCGCGCCCGCGCCGCCGGGCAGTTTTGCGTCTAGTTCCTGGCAGGCCGCGGCCGCGATATTTTTCAGCTGGCCCGCATTCACCGCCGCAAAATCGTCCGCAGGTTTTCCATTCAACACGCCGCGCTCGCGCCACCACGAAGGTTCGGCGGCGAAAATCTGGCCGCAGAAAATCAGGAGGAAGAAACTTCGAGCAAACGCGTTCATGGTTTGTTCGTGAAGCCGCCCATCGAAATATCGCCCTGCGGCGGGAAGCGGATTCCACGCGCGAAAAATCCGTCGCCGTTCACGTCGAGCGTCGCGGACGGCTTGCCGGTGTTGATGCCGACGCCGTTGCCGGCACGGACAAGAAACTGGTCCTGTGCCGTTGAACTGAAATCATCTTCCTGCCGGTCGGCCCAGACGAAAGTTCCGTTGTGCTGCGCCTTCGCGCGCTGGCCGGCCGCGAAACTAAAATCGCCCGCGGCGACGTTGAATTCGCCGCCGGGCACCGTCGCGAAACTTCCCGACACCAGATTTGTTCCGCCACCACCGACGGTGCCGCCCCAACCCGGAACGCGGTTCGCCCAGCCGCCGGCGATCGAGGCGACGTCGCCATCGGCGATGTTTTCCATGCCGCCGCCGATGTAGGTTCCGAAGCCTCCGGCGATGTTGAAATAGCCGCCGCCGACAAACGCGGTGTTCGTCACCGTTTTGTTGCCGACGCCTTTCGCCAGCCCGCCCGGCGCGCCGCCGAATTTTTCGTAGCGAAGATCGTTCTGCCAGCGCGCGAGCACGGAATGCGGATCGTCGTTGGCCTGTTCGAAAAGATGGATGCGGTCGAAGTGGGCTGTCGCCGGGAACTTCGTCTGCTTGTGTTCGTTGGTTTTTCCCGACGCATGGATGAATGAGGCCGTGTGCTCCGGCAATACATCGGCCCACATGCCGCCGGCGTGCGAATTTCGCGCGCCTGCTACCGCGCGATAATTTTCCGCGTGCGCGTTGACTGCCATCGCCTCCGTTGACTGTCCTTCGGCGTGCGAGTGTTTGCCTGTCGCGACCGAGAACACGCCTTCGGCGTGACTGCCGTCGCCGACGGCCCACGTGAGATTTCCCTCTGCATGGCTCGCGTAGCCCATCGCGACGGTGTGGTCGCCTTCCGCCGTCGCAAACAGTCCCGTCGCCACGGAATTTGAATTCGCGCCGATCCAGGCCTTGCCGTCCGGCGGCGCGCCGGGCGCGGCGCCCCCCGATTCTTCCTGCCCGCCGCAGCCGGCCAGCAACGAACACGCGATTGTAAAAATCAAAACTGTGAGACACCGCTTCATATCGTCCGCCTCGTTTGTATTTGCTGCGTGTAGTCGGAAATCCGTCCGAAAACAAGCGCCGCGAGAGGCTGCGCTGCGTTTTGCGTCGGACGATCTCCGGTCTCGCGGCAGACGCTGCTCGCAACTTCCAATGATTGGAAAATTCCGTCGTCGCATTCTTCCAATCATTGGAAAATTCGGGTGGCGCCAGACCCCATGCGGCTTGCCGGCCGATCGAGCCGGCGCTACGCTTTGTGGTGAAAAACCAACTTGCAGCCGGGCGAAGGGCTTTCCCAAAGCACCGGCAGGAGAAGAAAGATGAACATGCAATTTGAATATCTGGTCTGCCGCGTCAACTTCCAGCGCGTCACCTTCGTCAACGAAGCCTGGCAGGGAAAAGACGTCCCCGAATCAGAGCGAAAGGACGACATCATCGAGTCCTGCCCCGCCGTCTGGGAATATCTGCAGCGCGCCGGCTCGGAAGGCTGGGAACTTGTTTCCGCCGTGGATTCCTCCATCGCGACGCCGAAAGCCAGCGCGACGTTGTTCAAACCCGCCGATCAGGTTCCGTACCAGCTTCTCTTCCTCAAGCGCCAGGTCGGCCAGTGAGACGGTGAAGACTCAACCGGCCGCCGAAAAAATGAAAATCACATCAACTTTCGCCCTCATCACTTTGCTTTTTTTCGCGGCGGAATCGTTCGCCAAGCGGATTCCCGCGCCCGATGTCGCGCCCGTCGTCCATGCCGGTGTCCGCTATGTCGCGCCGAATGACGATGGCCGCCGCGAATACATCGAGGCATGGAATGTCGCGACGACCAACAAGGTTTGGGAGCTGACCATTCGCAGAAATTTCATCAATCCCCTGCTGGAGGAAGACGTCCAGTGGGCCTACATCAACCGCCTCCAGATGACCAACGGCGTGCTGATCGTCTCCGATGAGCGCGGCCGAAGCTACGCCGTCGATCTCAAGAAACGGTCGGCTGAGAAGGTCGGCAAATAGAATCAGACCTTCGTCTTTTTCTTCGGCGATCGCCTCGCGACACGCTCCTCGGCGGGCACCATGAAGGCAACCTTGCCGCGCAGGACGCAGCCGGGGCGGCCCGGGATGCATTCGCATTTCAGCTTCACGCACTGCTCGGTCGCCTGGTCGAAATGTGGACAGAAAAAACTCATGGCATTGCGCGCGAAACATCGGATGGCCGCCGCGGAAACGCAAGCGCCGGCCGCACCGAAATCGCAAATTCCAATGATTGGAAAATGCGGGCGCGCAAGTTTCCAATCATTGGAAAGTGCGGCGGGGTCACTGGCGCTCGGCGTAGAATTTGCGGTGATAGCGGCCATATTCGACGTGGTCAATCTGGATGGTGTTGGCGTCGAGGAGATGGACGACGTCGGTGTCCTTGTTCGGATAGTCGACGGCGATGGCGTTGGTATCCACGATGAAAAATGTTCCCTGTGCGGCGACGGTGCGGTCGGGCCACAGGACGATCGCCGTGCCATTCGAGCGGAATTCGCGGACGAATCCGTCGCGGCCGTCGAGCGGATAGCTCCAGCGGCCGATGATCGGGTGGGACAGATTTTGTGCGGGCGATTTTGTCGCGACGGCCACTGCGGCGTTTTGTTTTTCCGGGCCCGAGCGATGACATGCGGAGAAAAACAGAAATGCGACGCCTGCGACCACGAAGAGGTGGAAAGGCGTTATTCGAAATCGGGCGGCGGCCTTCATGGCGGAGAATATATCCATTCGGCGGACGAAGATCGCGATGAAATCTTGTTGCGCATCGTGCGACGAACGGGCCGCCCGCCGGCGGTGATATTCGATGCGATTGCGGAGCGAGGACGAATTACAGTTTATTGGGAACGTTGATCGGGCGCTGGCCGATGTGGCTGTCGAAAAACATGAAATTGCGGGTCATCACGTGGACGGGAGTGACCGGCAGTTGCGACTGCCAGGTGTTGGCCGGATCGGTCACGACCTGCTGGTCCACATCCGACATGGCATAAATTTCCGCCGGCGAGGCGACGTCTGTGATGCGGTGGTTGGGCTGCGCCGAGGTGCCATCAACACCGACGGGATAGCCGAAGGGAAGAAAGCCGATGTTCGTCCATGACATTCCGGTTGTGTAAAGTCCGTAGTCAATCCGGTTGACTTCGCTCGTGACTGCAGGGCCGTAACGCTTGAAACCGGGGCAGAAAAAAACTTTCGCAATCTGCGTGCCGGAACTTGGCCCGGACATTCCCAGATGCTTTGCGATGTAATAAATCAGAAAGTCCTTGGACCCGGTGTTGTACCAAGCCCCCTGCCCGCAAAGAAGTCCCACGGGCGATGCCGGGGCCGGCGGCAGCCATTGATCATTGTCGTCAACGAACATGGTCAATGCTGCGGTGGTCTGCTTCATGTTGGATGCACATGCGCCCTGATACGACTTGCGCAGCGCGCGGCCGATGCCGGGCACCAGCAGCGAGGCCAGCAGCGCGATGATCGCGATGACCACCAGCATTTCGATCAGCGTGAAACCGCGGGCCGCGGTTGCGAGAATCCTGATTTTCGGATGAGTGCTCATAAAACGTGTGCGCAAATTACACCAATTTCCCGCAAACATGCAATTAGCCCGGAACGCCGAAAAGATTTTTTTGCAAAGTCCGCAAATCCTCGGCACCGCAAATGGCAAATGCGCCGGGCGATTCAAGGTGCTGTTTCCGGCAGGGCGGACTTGAGTTCAAAGAACCGGCAGGGCTTCGTAACGGGTCTGATATTTCGCATTTTTCCGGATGTGCGTTATCGTGCCGCAATCAAAATGCGCCGGCGGCGGCGGGATTTTTCATGGACGGAACGAAGTTGGCAAACGAGCGGGAAAAACTTGAATGGCTGCGCGACGATGCGGGCACGTGTATTGACGCGCTCGAAGCCGCGCTCAACAGCTTTTCGGCGCGAGATCTCGAAAGCCTGATCGCCCTGCGCAGGCAGGTCGGAATCGTGCTTCAGAAAGCCAGGCAACTCGATCTGGCGGCGCTGGCCAACGCGGCCGAACACTCGCTCGAAGCCGGCGTGCTCGACATTCGCATGGGCGTCGAAGGCCTCATCGCCCTGCTGCGAAAAGCCGCGCACGTCGGACGGACCCGCCTGCGATCGCCCGCCGAGGAAGACCGCGTGACGGGCCTGCTCAACGCGGACGGCTTTGTGCGGCGGCTTGCCAGCATCGAGAGCGGCGATGGGGCGCAGGCGGCGGTGGCCGCCATCCGCGTCACCGACCGTGACGAATTGGTGCGGCCATATGGAGGCGATATTTCAGAGAAATTGGATGCGCACGTCGGCAACGTGCTGTCGGGTCATCTGCGCAGCGAGGATTTCATTGCACGCATGGGAACGCTGGAATTTGCCATCCTGCTGCCGACCGAGGATCACGACGGACTTCAGACCGCGTTGTCCAGAATCGAAACCGCCATGGCTGGCACGCCGTTCAAATTTCCCGACGGCCGGACCGCCGCGATCGCGATTGTAACCAGCGGTTTTAATTTGGACGGCGTGGCTCACGCAACGGAGCAGACGGCGGCGACTTCGCAGGCCGCTGGCGCTCATTCCATCAAGCCGCCGAGGCCGATGGGCGGCACTGTGCGCCGCGTGGGCGTGGCGGTGCGCAACGATACAACCGCCGCCGTCATTGCCGGCATTCTGGAACGAGCCGGCTATGCCGTCGTGCATGCCGGCAATCACGGCAACGGACGGATGTTGCCGTTCGCAATTCACAAAGTTCATGCCGTCATCGTCGAGGATGGCGAGAAAGAATTGCCGACCACGCTCTCCGCTTTGCGAAGCGCGCTGGCGCGCCGGCGCACGCCAATCATCTTTCTCGCCGAGAATGAAGAACTCGGCCAGCGCGCGCTGGCCAATGGCGCACGCGAAGTTTTACCCAAGCCGGTGCGGCCGGAAACCCTGCTCGCGTCCGTGACGCGGCTCATCCTGCGTGGACGCAGCGGCAGTTCCACCGTCAAACAATCGCCCGCAAACGGGCTGCTCGTGGCCAGCGACGACATCAGCCAGCTGATCGCGCTCGGCTCATCGCTGCAAAAGCAGGCCGGCTACCACGTCTGCCTCGGCCGCGGCTGGGACGATGCCGTCACCCAGGCCCGCCGCCACAATCCGGTAGCCGTCCTGATTGACATGCCCATCCGTCACGACACGACGCGGAAACTTCTCGATTCACTGGCGGGAATGGATCCCGCCCCGCCGGTCATCCTCATCGTTGGCGAGACGGAACGTTTTGAGGCCGGCAAAATCACATCTCCGCGGATCGCCGCCACGCTGGCAAGACCGGTGGTGCTCCGCGCGCTTCACACCGATGTGCAGCGGGCGATGGGAAATGCAGTGGCATCCATGTCGGATGCCTCGCACGACATTTTGCGCAAGGAGATTCTGCGCGTCATGCGAACGTCCATGGTGTCGCTGCCGGTGATGCAGCAACAGGCTTGATCAACATCCCGCCGCAACGGCAGCGGCAAAATTACTTGGCGAATTTCTTGATCAGAGCGTCGAGCTGTTTCTGGACGTTCGCGTCCGTCGTCGCTTCGCGGGCTTTCTTTAATTGCGCTTCGATCTGTTTCCCCATTTTGGGATTCAGATCTTTCGCACTCTGCGCAATGGCGTTTGCGGCAGCCGCCGCGAGCGCGGGCTTGTCGAGATAAGTTGCGGCAATTTTCACCGGCTCTACGCCGCTGACCGCGCCGAGTCCGCCGAGCGCCGCGGTGCGTTCTTCATCTCGTGAAGCTGCGTCAAGCGCCTTGCCGATGAGCGCCGCGGCATCTTTCACGTTGCGTTCTTTCTTGTCGGCGACGATGCGGATGTAGCCGCGCAGCGCGAGAATCTTCGCGCTGTCGTCCTTGTCGGCTTTCGCGACTTCGATCAGCGGTTCGAGCGCGTCATCGTTGCGCCAGTCGGCCAGCGCACGGACGGCGTCCTTGTGCAGCGGGCCACCGGCGTTGATTTGTTCGCGGACCGCGGCCAGCGCCGCCGAACCACCGACCCGCGCAAAGATGGGAAGAACGGCCTCTTTCGCCGCATCGGTTCCTTTTAGCGCGGGCATCAGTTCTTTTGCGATGGAGCTCGTGTCGCCCGAACGATCCGCCGCGCCCATCAAAATTTGTTGCAGGCGATTTGCGCTTGCGGCGTCAGTCGTTGCCGCCAGGCGCGCGACGAGCGGCTTGATTTCCTTTGCGCCGGCGATGCTGCGGAGCGATTTGGCGGCGGCGGCGCGGACGGAATCTTCCTTGTCGTCGAGCAGTGTGATGAGCGTTTCGACTTCGCTCTTCGCCTGGCGCGCGCCGAGAATTTCTGCGGCCTGCGCGCGCTGCGCGGCGGGAAGTCCGGCGGCGGTAGCCTTCGCGATTTCTTTCGATACTTCCGTGCCGTGCAAAACACCGAGCGCGGCCACCGCGGCTTTTCCAAAGTCGTCACTTCCCGCGGCGATTTTCAGCAGCGCGGGAACATCGCCGGCGGAGCCGACGATGCCGATCGCTTCAATCGCGGCCTGTTTGACTGTCGCGTCGTTGCTGGCGAGCATGGCGGATATTTCTTTCGCGCCGGCCTTGTCGGTGCGGCGGCTCAAACCAGTGATGACTGCAGCCTGCAAGGCGGGCGGCAGCGAGGAAATTTTCATGGCAGCGGCTTCGGCATCGGAAGCTGACGGCAATTCGCCGACGAGTTGCGCTGCGCCCGCCTGCAAATCGGCATCGCTTCCGGAAAGAAGATCGAGAACTTTCTTTGCGCCTTCGTCGGGCGAAACTTTTGTCAGCCCGCGGACGCCGGAGAGTTTGAGCAGCGGGGAAGAGCCATTGTCGGCGAGTCCGGCGAAGATTTCTTTCGCGGTGGATTTGTCGCCTTCGTTGGCGAGGCGGTCGGCGCATTCGACCAGCGAGTTATTTTTGTTGCGCAGCAGCGCGTCGGCGGGCTTCGCGGCCTGCAACGCCTTTGCCGCGTCTTTGCTGGCGATCCGGCCCAGCGCGTCCATTGCGGCGGTGGCGGTGTCGGCGTTGGCGTCGCTGGCAAACGGCGCGATCAGCGCGACGGATTTTTCGTCGCGGCGGACGCCGAGCGAATTGATCATTCCGACTTTCAGCGGGCCTGAAACTTTTTCGAGCGCGGCACGGAGCGCATCGCCCGCGGCAGAGCTGGTGTTGCCTTGCAGCGCAAAGCGGGCGTAGTGGGAAAGTTTTTCGTCGGTGAGGAGCGGCGCGACTGCGGGAACGGAGGCGTCGGTGCCGATGACGCGGAGGATGCGGCAGGCATATTCCTTGGCCTCGGGCGTGCTCGTTGCATCGCCGAGCACCGCGATCATGGTCGTCTCGACTTCCATGCGCTTCGAGGCGTCGCGCGATTGTTCTTCGAGCGCGGTGAATGCGGCGCGACTCGAACTCCACGTGTAGTGCGTGAGGTTGGTGTCGAGGGCGGCAAGGCGGCTGGTCGCGAAAGCGGCGAGCGCGATGACGATGCTGAGTGATGCGCGGTTCATGGTGAACTCCTTTGGACAAATCCGAAATTCGAAACTCGAAATCCGAAACAAATTTGAAACGAAGAAAATCTAAAACAGTCTGAATCCTTTAATGAGTTTCCAATGATTGGAAGTTGCGCTTCCGCTTTCTTCCAATCATTGGAAATTCCGATTCGCATCGCCGGAGGTTATTTCTTTTGCGCTTCGGCGCTGGGGCGGTCATCCACCTTGAAATCGCCGAGGGCGTACTGGATGCCGTCGAGGTAGTGCTGGACGACGGCCTTGTTGAAATAGATGTCTTCGCGGTGGCCCATCGAGCAGTAGAAGACGCGGCCGCCGCCGATCTTCTTGAGCCAGGCCACGGGGAAGTCGCCGTCCTTGCGGTGAATGCCGTTGGTGTTGACCTTCATGTTCATCGCGTTGGACATGTCGAGGCTGACAAGTTCGCGGGCGGTGTCGTGCGAGTAGGCGCCCTTGATCTGATAGATTTCGTCGCTGAGGATGAAGCCCTTGCCGCCGAAGGCGCGGTTGACGGGATGCGTGGGGTCGTCGAGCTTGAAGGCCCACGTTCCGCCGCCGCCCCAGGGATGACCGTCGAACTGGCCGCCGATCATGTCGGAAAGTTCCTTGCAGCAGCCGAAGTTGTCGGACGCGGCGTGGATGCCCATGATACCCTTGCCGCCGTTGACAAAATCAATGATCGCCTTGCGCTGCGCGTCATCGAGTTTGAGGCTGGTGGTGTTGTTGAACATTATGCCGTCGTAGTGCGCGAGGTTGTCGGCGGTGAAATCGGCCTTGTTGGTGCTGAAGGTGGCGGTGAACGCGCCGGTCTTTTCGCCCATGAGCTTGAGGCACTGGTTGCCGAACGGAATCGAGGAATGGACGAAGCCTTCGGCCAGATAGAACACAAAGAGTTTGCGGGCCTTGGCGGGCGGTTCGCATTTCTCCGGCGTGGCGGCCTGGATCTTGGCGAGCTGCTCGGCGGTGGGCTCCTTCAGTTCACTCATCTTGATGGCCGAGGCGTTCATCGCGACGAGCGCGACGAGAAGGCTGAAGGCCGTACTCCGAATCCCAAGCTTACGATTTGTCATTTCTTGTTTCTCCTGATTGTTTGTTTTGCTGCGATTCAAATTTCTTCGGGGTCGGCGCGGGTGTAACCGCGCCCTCCATTTCAGACTTCGAGCTTCCACGGCTCGCGGTAGGGGCGCATGAGTAGCGCGCTGGCGGCGGGGTCGTCGAGGATTTCTTCCTTGTCCGAATCCCATTTGATTTTGCGGCCGGTGAGCATCGCGATTTCGCCGAGGAGGCCGACGCTGATGGAACGGTACGCGATTTCCGACGGCGTGATCGTTTCGCGGCGCGTCTTGACGCACTCGATGAAGTTGCGGTGGTGCTCGGGACTTTTGATGAGCTGGATTTCCTCCGCGCCGATTTCTTCCTTCAAAATTTTCGGATCGCTGGCTTCGAGTCCGCCGCGGGTGACGTAAATCCAGCGGCCATCCTCGCCAATCCATTTTGTGCCCATCTTGTTTTTGCTGGCGTCGGTGACATTGATCTTCACGCCGGCCGCGTAGGTGCAGGTGAAATCGTATTTGACCGGAACGTCATAGTAGCCGTCGGGCGGATATTCGCCCTTGCCCTCAATCGCGACCGGGCCGGTGCGGTCGTAGCCGAGTCCCCAGTGGGCAATGTCAACGTGGTGGCCGCACCAGTCGGTGAGCTGGCCGCCGGAGAAATCCAGAATCCATCGCCACGACCAATGCGGGGCGCGGTTGTCGAATTTTGCGAAGGGCCGCCACGGCGCGGGGCCGAGCCAGAAATTCCAGTCGAGGCCGGCCGGCGGTTCGCCGGGGGTGAAGAGGCCGGCACCGCGGCCCGTGGGCAGGCCGACTTCAACGCGGGCGACTTTCCCGATGCGACCGTTCCGGACCAGCATGCAGGCCTGATAGAAATTCGCGGTGGAGCGCTGCCAGCTTCCGGTCTGCCAGACGCGGCCATAACGCTGCTGCGCGTTGACGATGGCGCGGCCTTCCTTGATGGAGCGGGCGAGCGGCTTTTCGCCATAGACATCGCAGCCGGCCTTCATGGAGGCGACGTAGAGCAGGGCGTGCCAGTGGTCGGGCACGGCGATGGAGCACAGGTCGATGTCGCCGCGGCCGAGCATTTCGCGGAAGTCCTTGTAGGTTTTGCAACCGGTGTCTTTGTACTGCTTGTTGACGCGGTCGCGCGCGCCCTCGGCGTGTTTCTGATCGACATCGCAGATGGCGACGACGCGGACGTTGTCGATGTTGAGGAACGCGCCGAGGTTGCCGTTGCCCATCCCGCCGAGACCGATCGCGCCCATGTTCAGTTTTTTGCTCGGCGCATTCGGGCCGAAAACCGAAGCGGGAACGATGGTCGGAAAAGCCGCGATACCCGCGGTGGCAGCGGCGGTTTTCAAAAAGCCACGACGTGAAATTTGTATTTTGTTTTTCATAGGTTGAGTCGCACCATTATTCGCCGGCATTCCGGTCTTTTGAGAAAAAATCTTTCGCTGGCTGAAATGAAAAACGCCCCGGTTGTCCGGGGCGTTTCCATTTTTTCCAATCATTGGAAGTTTGCGCGTGCGCAGTTTCCAATGATTGGAAGTTGCGGTCGGGGACGACCGGTTATTTCTTCGCCGGGATCGGAATGACGGCCGATCGCCATCCAAGCTTGGAGCAGATAAGATATACAGTTGCGCCCACAATGAACGCTGCAACGGGTGCGCACGAAGTACAAAGGTAAGACCAAAATCGTTCGATTCCAAAGAACGTGGTAACGAAACCAAATGGAACATTCGGACGGATTAAATCGGGGACGGCGCCGATAGGAAGAATTCCAACGATGAACCCCAAAAACCAAGCGATCCAGCCGGCGGGATTGAAGCCGGCGCGCGGGCCGGTCCATTTGCCTTTGCTGAGGATGTAATCAACCATCATGGCACCGCAGACCGGACCGAAGGATGCGCCGATGATCTGGAATACGACAATGGCCTTGCCGGCCATGCCGGTGATCGCCAGCGCGATGCTGACGGCCGCGCCGATGCCGACGGAAATGAAGGGGTTCACTTTCGGCAGCGTGGTCCTGAAGCTGTTGGCCGCGATGAACGAGGAGAAGCACGCCGGCGGGAAGGCCGCGATGGCCAGCAGGAACATGATGAGGCCGGACTTCGCGCCGAATAGCACGGGGATGAGGCCGGGGGCCTGCAGGATGATGCTGCCCTTGCCGGCTTCGACCGTCTGCTTGCAGATTTCCGGCGAGCCGTACGCTCCGGCCACCGCGAGGATGGCCAGGCCGCCCGTGACGACGATCGCGACGAGGATGCCGATGATGCCGCCCATCGAGACGTCTTTCTTGTCGCGGCTGTTGGTGCCGAAGTCCACACCGGCTGCGCCGGCGGTGGCGAAGAAGCCAACGACGAAGGTCATCATGAACGCGAGCACGCCGAAGGTGCTGAGCGCGGCAGGCGCCGCCGGGACGGTTGCTTTGTGCAACTCAACGAACTTCTGCGGGTCAAACGAGCCGATGCCACCAGCGGTCTTTGCGACCAGCAGGAGGAGCACGACGAGCGGAATCAGCGGCAGGTAGGTGGCGACCATGCCGACATACTTGATGCCTTTCAATCCGACGAAAGCGGCCAGCACGCCCCATATCACCATGATGACATTCGCAGGAATGCTCGGGATCATCGCGTTAATGGCCAGCGACGAGAAATACACGTTGACGCCAAGCCAGCCGAATTGCAGCACGCCCATCAGAAAACCGGGCAAGATGAAACCGCCCTGCGCGCCGAAGGTCGAGGTGCCGACGATGTAGAGCGGCAGACCGGTCTTCATGCCGAGCATTCCGGGGACCAGATAGAAAAGGAAATGGCAGATGGCCGCGGAGATCACCAGGCTGATCAGCGCCCAGCCGATGCCATGAGAAAGCAATCCGCCCATGGCCGACGCGTTGGCAGCATCCTGCCAGAACACAAACCACAGGAATATTCCGGCGTATGTCGGCGCCGTGTTCTTGTACCACGGAGCCCGGTTTCCGGCCGGATTCGGGGTGGCACTGGTGATATACGAAGGCAACTGACTTGTCTGCTCGCTCATGACCACATTTCTCCTCTTTACTATTTTCCTATATGAACGCCTCCGCCCGTCAATTCACGCACGTCGCGTTTTCCGGGCGCAGGCGAAAACAAAACCCAACGACTTCTTCCAAAAACATCCGCCACGCGACAGGCGCGGCGGCCCCATAAACTTCCCCAAGAACAGTGAACCACCGGACCGGATCTGAACGCCTCGGCCCGGCAGTTCGCAGGACGCTTACCAGCCCGTCCGATACTTGCGGCTCACATGATCATTGACCGCCGCGATATTCAGGCACTTCGCGTTCGGGCCGTCCCACTCGATCTTCTGCTTGTCGAAGCGCTGCGCGAGCGTGCCGACGAGGATCGTCTCGGTGAGGAAGCCGGCGATTTCGAAGCGCGAATAGGTCTCGGCGCCCGTCTTGCAGGCTTCGGACCATTCGCCATAGTGATTCTTCGTGCGCGGGATCGTGATCGGGATGATCTTCTCGGAGCACGCTTCGTGCTTGGAGATCGACACGAGGTTCTCTTCGCCTTTCAACTTGAGGAAGAGCTCCCCACCGTAGTCGTCCCTTTGGTAGATGACGCCCTTTGAGCCGATCAGTACCACGCCGTTGTTCGGCAGCTTGTTTTCCTTCGCCCGCTCAAGCTGGAACTTCTTGACGTCGGGAACTTCGTCATCGTTCGGCTTCTGTCCGCCTTCGCGCCAGACGAGCTTGACCGGCGGCAGACCTTCGCGCGCAGGAAATTCGAACGTGACCTTGCCGTTCGCCGGGAAGGTGTCTTCGAAGTTGTCGCTGTTTTCCGCCATGCAGGAACTCGGATAGCCGAGCTTGAGTGCGCGGAAGTAGAAATTCCAAAGATGGCACGCCATGTCGGCGAGAGCGCCGCCGCCAAAATCTTTGAACCCGCGCCAATTGAAGCTGTGATAAATCTTCGCCTTGTAGGGGCGCGCCGGCGCAACGCCAAGCCACAGATCCCACTTGAGCGATTCGGGAATCGGGTCTTCGCCTTCCGCGCGCGGCTTGCCCTGCGTCGGCCAAACCGGGCGGTTTGTCCACGCCTGAATTTCCTTCACCTCACCGATGATGCCGGCCTGTACGATTTCCACGCCGCGGCGCAGGCTGTCGTGACCGCTGCCCTGGTTGCCCATCTGGGTGATGACGCCCTTTTCCTTCGCCATCGCTTTCATCGCGCGCGATTCGCCCACGCACCACGTCAGCGGCTTCTGCGTGTAGACATGCTTGCCCATGCTCATCGCCGCCATGCTGATCGGCGCGTGCATGTGGTCGGGCGTCGAGACGGTGCAGGCGTCAATCTTCTCGCCCATTTCCTCAAGGCACTTCCGGTAGTCGGAATAGACCTTGATGTCCGGGAACTTCTCTTTCAGCGACGCCGCTTTCTTGTTCGCGCGCTCCAGATCCACGTCCACGATCGCGACAATGTTCTCGCCCAGCTTCACAAACTCATCACAGTCGCCGCTGCCCTTGCCGCCGCCACCGCCGATGCAGGCGATGTTCAGCTTGTTGCCCGCCCCTTTTAATTTTGCCGTGCCGGCAGCCAGCGTGCGGCCACCGATGGTGAGCGCCCCCGCCGCCAGCGCGGATGTGCGCAGAAAACTACGACGGGAAACAGGACCGAAAAAATACGAACGCGATGACATGATTTTCTCTCCAGACTTTCGCTTGTTGCCAGCGGAACACTCCGCCAAAATTTGAGCCGATGGTGATAGTTCCAACGCGCCCGTGAAGCAAGGCGAATTATTAACAAAACTTAAAGAACCGCGCGCGCCAGCCCTCCGCGCGCCTCCGCCCGCACTCGCGGACGGCTGCACCGGTCATCTTTTGCCGCCCGCACACGCTTCTCCCACGCAAACTTTCCGCCGCGCCTGCGCCCGCCGCCGCCGGCTTCCAATCATTGGAAAAGACCGGGGCGGAAACTTCCAATCATTGGAAGCCATCGCGGCCGGATTCCGGGCCGGAAAAAAACAAGTCCGGCAGAATTCCGCGAAGCCGCACAATCATTGCGAACACGAACCGTTCATTTTATGAAGTATTCGCACCATGAAACGTGAAGGCAGCTTTGACAGGAACTCGGCGGAACTGATGGGCCAGCTTCATCTGCTGGCGCGCCGGTTCATCCACCAATACCGCGAGCCGGCCGCCGACGGCACGCTCACGCGGCTGGAGACGGCCGTCATCGAAGCGCTGGAGGGCCGGCGCGATTTCACGATGGGCGCGCTGGCGGACGCCGTTTCGCTGACGTTCAGCGGGCTGACGGCCGTCGTGGACAAGCTGGTGACCAAGAAACTTGTCGAGCGGGGCCGCTCGGACGAAGACCGGCGGATCGTATGGGTGCGGCTGACGGCGGCGGGCCGCAAGGTCCGCTCGGAGCGCGGCCGGCGCAGGATGCGGATGGCGCGCGCGATGCTCGGCTCGCTCAGCGTTGACGAGCAGGAGAATTTTCTCGGGCTCATGAAGAAAATCGGCCGCAGCGTCACATCCGGTGAAAGGGCCGCGCGGCCTGCGGCGAAAGTGCGGCTGACATGAAGAAGCTGTTTTTGATCATTGCGGTCATTTCGCTTGCCGCTTGCACGACGGTGCGCAAGGCCCGCGAAGCGCAGAACCCAACCAATGTTCCGCCGGGCGAGCGGACGGTGACGGCCGCGGAGGCGGGCCTCGGGACCAATTCGGTTCTGACGCTGGCGCGCGCGCTGAACATCGCGGAGCGGTTTCATCCGACCATCGTCGAGGCGAACCAGAATCTGGAAATCGCGACCGCACAGCTTGTCGAGGCGCGCGCCGGCCGCCAGCCGAGTGTTGGCGCGAATGCCGGCTATCAGCGGGCCACGGCAAACGCTGCGGGCGCGCCCGCGAGCAGCAAGTCGAAGAATGCGTACAACGCGGCCCTGACCGCCGATCTGCTGCTGTTCGATTTTGGCAAGACGCCCGCGCTCATCCGCGGGGCGCTTGCGCAGAAGCTGGCCGCGCAGGAGGAATTGCGGGCGGCGCAGATTGACACGGAGTTCAATGTCCGCGTGGCGTTTTTTACGCTGTCGCAGAATGCCGAACTCATGCAGGTGGCGGAGGAGACCGTGCGGCAGTACGGCGTTCACCTGACGCAGGTCCAGGGTCTTTTTGAGGTCGGCAAGCGGATCAAATATGACATCACGAAGGCGCAGGTTGATCTCGGCAACGCGGAACTGGCGCTGATCAACGCGAGCAATTCGGTGACGACGGCGCGCGCGGTGCTGAATCTATCGATGGGGCTTGCCGAGGACCCCGGCTACCGGCTCGGCGAAAGCCCGCACGAGGAGGCGGTCACCGATCTGGCGACGCTGATGCGGTCGGCGCGCGAACACCAGCCGCAGTTGCACGCGCTGCAGCAACAGGTGAACGCGGCTTCCGCGGCGGTTGATGTGGCGATTGCCGACCTGTATCCGTCTTTCAGTCTGCAGGGATCCTTCGGCTGGAGCGGCGGACATTTTCCCCTCATGTGGAACTGGTCGGCCGCGGCGGACGCGGCGATGTCGGTTTTTGACGGCGGCACGCACTATGGAAAAATCACCGAGGCGGCCGCGCAGCTTCGCGCGGCGCGCGCACGGCAGGCGGCCAACGAGCAGCAGATTTATTCGGACCTGAGCCAGGCGGTCACAAAGCTCGACGGCGCGAAGCAGCGGCTGACGCTCACAGAGCTGATTGTCCGGCAGGCGCGCGAAAGCCTCGATCTGGCCAGCGAGCGATACCGTCTGGGTCTGGCGACGGCGGTGGACCAGGCCGACGCGCAGGCCGCGCTGGCGACGGCGCGCTCGCAGCAGGTGCAGGCGCGCTACGACGTGCTCAACCAGATGGCGGCGATCAGGCACACCGTCGGCGAATAGAATGTTTACGAGGAGCTTCAGATGAGAACCGTGATTGTCATTTTGATTTTGCTGGCGCTGGCCGGCGGTGGCGGCTGGTACTGGTGGTCGCAGCAGCACAAGGAAACCCAGCGCAGCTACAAAACCGTCAAGGCCGAGCGCGGGCTGGTCGTGCAGACGGTGAAGGCCACGGGCATTCTCCAACCGGTGCTCACCATCCAGGTTGGAACGCAGGTCAACGGCCCGGTGAAAAAACTTTATGTGGATTACAACGACCACGTCACCAACGGACAGGTCGTCGCGCAAATTGATCCGGTCGTTTATCAAGCCCACCTCGCGCAGGACCAGGCCAATCTGCTGCAGAACATGGCGGCGGTTGACGAGGCCACCGCAAAGCTGCTCCAGGCCAACCAGGAACTCACGCGCGACAAGGAGCTCGCCAAGCGCGAACTGCTTTCGCAGTCCGATCTCGATGCGGCGGTGGCCACCCGCGATGCGCTGGCCGCGGGCCTGAACGTGGCGCAGGCGAACGTGGCGCAGGCGAAGGCATCGCTGCAACTTTCGCAAGCCAATCTGAGCTACACCACCATCAACTCGCCGGTGGACGGCGTGATTATCGCGCGCAACGTGGACGAAGGCCAGACCGTCGTGGCCAGCATGACCGCCCAGACGCTCTTCCAGATCGGAACCGATCTGCGGCACATGCAGGTGCTCGCCAGCATTCCCGAGGCGGACATCGGCATGGTTCACACCAACCAGCCCGTCGTCTTCAACGTGGACGCCTTCGAACAGGAATTCACCGGCGCCGTCGCGCAAATCCGCCTCGCGGCTTCGACGGTCCAAAACGTCGTCACCTACCCGGTCATCATCAGCGCCGAGAATCCGGCGGAAAAACTTTTCCCCGGCATGACCGCGAATATTTCCTGCGAAGTCGGCCGGCACGAAAACTCGCTGCGCGTGCCCAACGCGGCGCTGCGATTCAAGCCGGAGGGGCTTGTCGCGGTGAGCGAAAAGGATGGCGGTGGCATGGCTCCGGCCAGCAGCTTCGGCGGCGGCCAGCGCAGCGGCGGGTCGCGCGGCGGCGGAGAAGGCGGCTCGCACGCCGGCAAGCCGAAAAATACCATCTGGGTTCTCGACGCGACCAACCAGCAGCCGCGCGCCGTTTTCGTCCGCGTCGGCCTGAACGACGGCGCCTACACCGAAGTCAAGGAACCCTCCAAACTCGAAGAAGGCGCCGATATCATCACCGGCTACGCCACCGAAGGCGCCGCTCAGAACGGCGGCCAGACGGTCAACCCCTTCGCGCCGAAAATGGGCGGTCCGAGGCCGCGCTGATGAAAACGCCCGGCAAAAACTTTTCGTGGTTTCCAATCATTGGAAAATTGCGGCGCGGTCGTTTCCAATCATTGGAAGTTTGGGTGGCGCCATGCTGATCGAACTGCGCGAGATCAAGAAAATCTACCAGCTCGGCGAGGTCGAGGTGCCCGCGCTCAACGGCGTGAACGTCTCGATTGACCGCGGCGATTTCGTCGCGATCATGGGCGCGTCCGGCTCCGGCAAGAGCACGATGCTGAACATCCTCGGCTGCCTGGACCAGCCGACCAGCGGCGAATATTTCATCGAGGGCGAGGACGTGAGCAAACTCGGTCGCGATGCGCTGGCGCGGATTCGCAACCGGAAAATCGGCTTTGTGTTTCAGAGCTTCAACCTGCTGCCGCGGACCTCGGCGCTGGAAAACGTGCAGCTTCCGTTGATGTACGCGCAGCACACCACCCGCGCGGTCAAGCACGAGCGCGCCATGAAACTGCTCGCGCGCGTCGGCCTCGGCGACCGCACGCACCATTTCCCCAGCCAGCTTTCCGGCGGCCAGCAGCAGCGCGTCGCGATCGCCCGCGCGCTCATCAACGAGCCGCCGCTGATCCTCGCCGACGAGCCGACCGGAAACCTCGATTCGAAATCCAGCGATGAAATCATGAAGATTCTCAATGATCTGAACAACGACGGCATCACCGTCATCATGGTCACGCACGAGCCGGACGTCGCCCAGCGCGCGAAGCGACAGATCCACATGAAGGACGGCAAGGTCGTATGAGAAACCTGGCACCTGAATGAACTGGTACGTCATCATCGCCATCGCCCTGCGCGCGCTGCGACGCAACAAGACGCGTTCGCTGCTCACGGCGCTGGGCATCATCATCGGCATCGCCGCTGTGATCGCCGTCGTTTCGGTCGGGCAGGGCGCGACGGTCATGATGAAGTCGCAGATCAACAGCATGGGCAACAACCTCGTGCTGGTTTTTCCCGGCAGCACGCGCACCGGCGGATTTCACGGCGGCATGGGAACCATCCAGACGCTCACGGCCGAGGACAGCGAGGCGATCATGCGCGAATGTTCCTCCGCCGTCGTCGCCGTCAGCCCGCTCGTGCGCAGCTACGGGCAGGTCATGTTCAAGGAAAACAACTGGCAAACGTCACTGCAAGGCGTCTCCGCAAGCTATCCGGTCGTGCGCAACTGGGACATGACCAGCGGCGCATTCTTCACCGACTCCGACATCCGCAGTGCGTCCCGTGTGTGCGTATTGGGCGCGACGGTTGCGGACAATCTTTTCGCCGGCGAAGAACCCGTCGGAAAAGTGATCCGCATCAAAAATATGGTTTTTCGCGTGCTCGGCGTGCTGCAGCGCAAGGGCAGCACGGCGTGGGGACAGGATCAGGACGACACGATCATCCTTCCGTGGAACACCGCGTGCCGCGTCCTTCAAAAATCGATTTTCAACAACGTCAACCAACTCTTGATCAGCCTGCGCTCGATTGAAGATCAGGACAGCACCGAGAAGGAAATCGCCGCGATCCTTCGCCAGCGGCATCATCTCGCTCCCGGCGCGGACGATGATTTCACGATCACCGACATGGCTGAAGTCACGCAAACGATCACCTCCGTTTCACGGCTCATGACCGTCCTGCTGACCGCGATCGCCTCGATCTCGCTGGTCGTCGGCGGCATCGGCATCATGAACATCATGCTGGTTTCGGTGACGGAACGGACGCGCGAGATCGGCCTGCGCATGGCCGTCGGCGCGCGCGGCCGCGACATCCTCCTGCAATTTCTTGTCGAAGCCGTCGTGCTTTCCGCCGTCGGCGGAATTATCGGGCTCGGCCTCGGAGTGCTCGCCGCACGGATCGTCGGAAACATGAACCACTGGCCTGTTCTGATCTCGGTCGAATCAGTCGTCCTGGCGCTCGGCGTATCCGCCGGCGTCGGCATCTGCTTCGGATTTTTCCCCGCCCTGCGCGCCTCGCGTCTCAATCCGATTGACAGCCTGCGGTACGAATAGGACTTGCGGCTGGCGGCCGCCGCAAATCCCCGGTCCGCATATTCCAATCATTGGAAATTTGCCACGCGAAGTTTTCCAATGATTGGAAATGGCGGAAATTTTTACGGGCGCTGGAGTTTGCGCCGGTTCGCCGCGTCTGCGCGGGCGGTGGCGGGGCGCAGATTTTTTCGTAGAGAAAAAACTCGGCGTGGACATCGCGAGCGGGAGGTTGCTATGGTGTGCGCCGTCTTTTTGCCCGCGTGTGTGGGCGGATGAAGTCACACGAACGCCGGCCTGGCCGGCAACTGGAGGATGTCGGATGGAAATCAAGGACATCAAACGTATCATCGAACTGGCGAAGGAAAATGACCTGACGGAGTTCGAGCTGAGCGAAGAAGGTTTTAGGATCGCGATCAAACGGAAGACAGGCGGGGATGTCGTGGTGGCGCAGCAGGTGCCGCTCTTCGCACCCGCGCCGGTTCATGCGCCCGTGGCCGCGCCGGTTGTTGCCGCTGCGCCCGCGCCGGCAGTTTCGAAACTCGCCGAGATCAAGTCGCCGATGGTGGGAACATTTTATCGCTCGCCGTCGCCGGATGCGGAACCGTTCATTGCGGTGGGCAAGGAAGTCGAGCCGGAAACGGTCGTCTGCATTATCGAGGCGATGAAGGTCATGAATGAGATCAAGGCCGAGACCAAGGGCGTCATCCGCAAAGTTTGCGTGGAGAACGCCACGTCGGTCGAGTTTGGCAAGCCTCTTTTCCTCGTCGAGCCGAACTGATCATGTTTGAACGAGTACTCATTGCAAATCGGGGCGAGATCGCACTGCGCGTCATCCGCGCGTGCCGCGAACTCGGCGTCAAGACGGTGGCGGTATATTCGACGGCGGACGCGAAGTCGCTGCATGTGCAGATGGCCGACGATGCAGTCTGCATCGGGCCGCCGGCCGCGAAAGACAGTTACCTGAAAATCGCCAACATCATCAGCGCGGCGGAAGTCGCCGATGTGGACGCGATTCATCCGGGCTACGGCTTTCTTTCGGAGAACGCGCACTTCGCGGAAATCTGCGCGAACTGCAACATCACATTCATCGGGCCGACGCCGGACAACATCAAGATGATGGGCAACAAGTCCGTCGCACGCGAAACGATGCGCAAGGCCGGCGTGCCGGTGACGCCCGGCAGCGAAGGCATCATCAAGACGAAGGAAGAGGCGCTGAAGGTTGCCAAAGAGATCGGCTTTCCGGTCCTGATCAAGGCGGTCGCCGGCGGCGGCGGCAAGGGAATGCGCGTGGCGCGAAACGACGTGAGCCTCGTGCAGGCGTTCATGATGGCCAGCTCGGAAGCGGAGCGCGCGTTTTCGAATCCGGAAGTTTATATCGAAAAATATATCGACCGGGCGCGGCACATCGAAATGCAGGTCATCGCCGACACGCACGGAAATTATTGCCATCTTTTCGAACGCGATTGTTCGATCCAGCGGCGGCACCAGAAGCTGCTGGAGGAAGGTCCCTCGCCAGTGCTCACCGAAGACATTCGCAAGAAACTTCAGAAGGCGGCGGTCAAGGCCATCGAGGCGGTGAATTATCGCAATGCCGGGACGATCGAATTTCTTTACGACGCGGAGGCGCAGCATTTTTATTTCATGGAGATGAACACGCGCATCCAGGTCGAGCATCCGGTCACGGAGATGATCACCGGCGTTGATCTCGTGAAGGAGCAGATTCGTGTCGCGGCCGGCGAGAAGCTTTCGTTCACGCAGAAGGACCTTGAAGTCCGCGGTCACGCGATTGAGTTCCGCATCAACGCGGAAAATCCCGTCCGTGAATTCGCGCCGTCGCCGGGCCACGTCAACTTCGTGCATTTCCCCGGCGGCCCCGGCGTCCGCGTGGATTCGCATGTTTATACAGGCTACGACATCTCGCCGCATTACGACAGCATGATCGGCAAGATCGTCGTCCACGCGAAAACACGCGCCGAGGCAATCACCAGAATGCAGCGGGCGCTGCACGAATTCACCATCGAAGGTCCGCACACAACCGTTCCCGTCGGCCTCGCGCTGTTGCAAGACGCGCGGTTCGGCCAGGGCGAATACACGACCACGTTCCTCGAAAACTTCATGAAGGAAGGGCCGTTGGGCCAGGCATGAATCGTCTGACAGAGTAACTTTACGGCAAATCGAATGTCGAAAACCGAAGAAAAAGCGAAGCTCCCGAAGCAGATCGTCGTTGATACCGAGGTGATCAGCGACGAGATCTACGAATCCGGCGGCGAACTCGGCACGGTGCAGATCCACAACTCCGTCATCGCCGGCATCGCGCGGATCGCGGCACTCGGCGTTGTCGGCGTCAACGAGCTTTCCAGTGGCTTCGTCGAGGGCATCGCCACGGCTCTCGGGACAAGAAAATCAATGGAGCGCGGCATCCGTGTCAACATTGACGGCGAGACCGTCGCGATTGAAGTCCACCTGATCGTGAACTATGGCGTTCGCATTCCGACCGTCGCCTGGCAGGTTCAAAACGAAGTCCGCCGCGCCGTCGAGCAGATGACCGGCAAGACTGTGCGCGACATAAAAGTTCTTGTGCAGGGCGTAAAACTCCCCACCAACCACCAACCAACCCAACCGGAGGAGCGCGCATGAAAGCGTTCCACATCACACTCGGCGTATTCCTCTTCATCATTCTGGCCGGCGCCGCCGGAACTGTTCTCGTCGGTGCGTTGCAGGAGGGCGCGGCATGGGGCGAATGGGTTGACATGTGGGTCAAGTCGCACCATTTGACGGTGGCCGGCGCGTGCTTCGGCGTCATCTTCCTGTTGATCCTCTATGTCCTGACCGGCCTGAATGTCCCCGGCAAAGTCCGCTACCTCGCTTACGACAACGAAGGCGGCGCGGTCAGCATCAGCCTCAAGGCCGTCGAAGGATTTCTCGCGCGCCTCTCCAACGAATTCGCCTCCGTCGTGGCGCTTCAGCCCACGCTGCGCCTCATCGTCAACCAGCTCGACGTCCAGCTCGACATCAAGGTCAAGGCCGGCGCGCAAATTCCCGAGCTGTGCAAAATGCTCCAGGAAGCCGCGCGAAATACGTTGCGCGACAAAGTCGGCATCTCCGACATCCGCGAAGTCCGCGTCCGCGTTCAGGAAATCGTCGTCCCGCAGCCGATCGGAAAATCCGCCGGCACCACCGAGCACGGCACCGGCAAGCCGCCGGTCTTCGGATGATTTCCAATCATTGGAAAATCCGGCCGCGCAAACTTCCAATGATTGGAAAAACCCGCAACGCAAACTTCCAATCATTGGAAACTGCGGAATGGAACGGTAACTTGATTCTATGAACTGGAAGCAAATCCAAAGAGACCACCAGGCCGTCATCGCCGAAGTTTTCGGAAGGCTTCGGCCCGAAATCGAAGCATTCGCCCGCGAGGTTGTCGCCGCGCTGCGCGCCGGAAATAAAGTCATGATCTGCGGCAACGGCGGCAGCGCTGCCGACGCGCAGCACATCGCCGGCGAATTCATCAACCGGTTTTTGCTCGAACGAAAACCCTACGCCGCCATCGCGCTCTCGACCGACACCTCCTCGATGACCGCCGTCGGCAACGACTACAGCTTCGAACAGGTTTTCGAAAAGCAGCTCCGCGCGCTCGGAAGGAATGGCGATATCTTGCTCGGCATTTCGACGAGCGGAAACGCCGCGAACGTCTGCCGCGCATTCCAGGCCGCAACAGAACTTGGAATCAAGACCGTTGCGATGACGGGCGGCACCGGCGGCAAACTCGCTCCCCTCGCCGACCGCGTTCTCGCGATCTCCTGCTTGAAACACACGCCGCGAATTCAGGAAGGCCACGAACTCACGTTCCATCTCTTCTGCCAATTGATCGAAGAGATCATGGAATCTTGAACCCAGGTTTCAGGTTTCGAATCCAACACACGGACAGCACATGAAAAAAACAAAATCAAATCTTCCACTTGTCATCGTCGGCTCCGTCGGCATTGACACGATTGAAACACCGACCGACCGGCGCGTCGGCATCCTCGGCGGCTCCGCCAGCTATGCGTGCGTCGCCGCGTCGTTCTTCACGAAAGTCGGAATGGTCGGCGTCGTCGGCACGGATTTTCCGAAGGCCTACAGCGATTTGTTCCGCAAGCGCGGCGTCAACATTGACGGCCTGCAAGTCGTGCCCGGAGAAACATTCCGCTGGTCCGGAGTGTACGAACAAAACATGGATCACCGCCGCACGCTCAGCACCGAGCTTGGTGTCTTCGCAAATTTTTCGCCCGAACTGCCCGAGGCCTATCGCGCAAGCCCGTACGTTTTCCTCGCGAACATCCATCCGGCGCTCCAACTCCACGTCCTCGCGCAGACGAAGAAACCGAAATTCGTTTTACTCGACACGATGGATTTGTGGATCAACACCGCGCGCGACGCGCTGACCGACGTGATGCGCCGCGTCACGATGATCACCGTCAACGAATCCGAGGCGCGGCATTACACCGGAGAGCACACGCTCATCAAGGCCGCGAAAAAACTTCTCAAGCACGGCCCGAAATTCGTCTGCATCAAACGCGGCGAAAATGGTTCGATGCTTTTCACAAAAGATGGAATCTCGCTCGTGCCTGCGTTTCCGCTCGAAACCGTCACCGATCCCACCGGTGCAGGCGACACGTTTGCCGGCGCGTTTCTCGGCGCGCTCGCAGCGGGCGGACAAGTCTCGGAGATCGCGATCCGCAAGGCGATGGTTTATGGCAGCATCATTGCGAGCTTCGGATGCGAAGATTTCAGCCTCGACCGCCTGAAGAAACTTACGCTCCGCGAAATCGAAACGCGGGCAGCACGGTTCCGCGAAATGTCGCGCGTTGTCTGAAATTCCCGGCGGGCTTGCGCTGCGTGCGCGGATGAACGATAGTCGCTGCACTGTCTATCTTGCAGCGATCATGACAATCGAATTTTGATGAAAGGAATGCCTTCGATGAAAAAATTCTGGACGACTCTTGTGGTGGCTTCGGCCGTGGCGGGATTCCTCAGCGCACCGGCGCGCGCGGTGGAGAATCTCACGCTGAAGGTGGTCAAGGTTGACAGCGAGGAAACGGCCGGCGAGGACGGCAAAGGCGCGAATGCGGTGGACGGAAATCCCGAAACGATCTGGCACACGCAGTGGCAGGACGCCAATCCTGCGTGCCCGCACGAGATCGTGATCCAGTTCGAGCCGGCCTGCAAAATCAAGGGGCTGACGTATCTGCCACGGCAGGGCGAGACCGATAACGGCATGATCAAGGATTACGAAATTTATGTGAGCGCCGACGGCAAGGATTTCGGCCAGCCGGTAAAATCGGGCGCCTTCGAGCACAGCCATGACAAGCAGTTTGCACTGTTCGAAGCGAAGCAATGCGGCTTCATCAAGCTGGTCGCCAAATCGGAAGTCAACGATCAGGCGTGGACATCGGCGGCCGAAATTGGCGTCGTGCAGGAAGGCGAAAAAGTTGCGGCCAAGCCGTCGCTCAAGGTCGTGAAAGCGGACAGCGAGGAAACAGCCGGCGAAGATGGCCATGCTTCGAACGCGGTGGATGGAAAGGCCGAAACGTTCTGGCACACGCAATGGCAGGACGCCAGCCCCGCGTGCCCGCATGAGATCATCATGGAGTTGAATCCGCCGGGCAGCATCAAAGGCTTCACCTATCTGCCGCGCCAGGATGGAGAGAACGGCCGGATCAAGGACTTCGAGTTTTATGTCAGTGCCGACGGCAAAGATTTTGGCGCGCCCGTTGCGAAGGGAACCTGGGAGAATAATACGGACAAGAAAACGGTCACGTTTGATGCGAAGGCATGCGGCTTCATCAAGCTGAAAGCCCTTTCCGAGGTGAACGGCGAGGCGTGGACGTCCGCCGCGGAAATCGGAATCGTTCCTGCCGAATAGCGGACACGTGCCCGGAATCTGGCCTGTGAGAAAAATTGCCGCGTTTCTGGGCGCACTGACATTTCCAGCAGGCCTTCTTCTCTCGCAGTCAAACGCAGTTTTGCCGGCAAATGCCGGGTTTCCCGGCGGAAACATTGTCGTTCAACGCGTCGAAGGCCACCGGGTTTTTGTCGCTCCCGATCTGCGCGACACCCAGAAAGGCCAGTGGTGGTTCTACTGGAATTTCCGGCTGAAGCCCGCCGGCGATACTCCTTTCGAAATCGTCTTCACCGGAAAAGATCCCATCGGCGTGCGCGGGCCCGCGGCGAGCTTTGACGGTGGCGAGACGTGGCGGTGGCTCGGCGCGAATTCGGTGAGACAAACGAACGCGAACGGCAGCCACGCGTGGTCGTTTGAAGCAGGTGTGCCCGCCGGCGCCGCGGAAGCGCGCTTTGCCTTTTGCCCGCAATATCTGCAAAGCCATCTCGAATCCTGGCTGGCCCGCCGCCGCGGCGACCCGGCTTTGCGGGTCGAAGAACTTTGCAAAAGCAGGAAAGGTCGCGGCGTCGAAATGCTGCGCGCCGGCTGCCTCGATCCGGCGAAATCCAAAGGCATCGTCCTGCTCACGTCGCGGCACCACTGCTGCGAAACGATGGCCACCTATGCGATGGAAGGCCTGCTCGATGCGGCGCTCGCCGATGACGACACGGGCCGGCGATGGCGCGAGAACTGGGAAATCATCGCGATTCCTTTCATGGACAAGGATGGCGTCGAAGATGGCGACCAGGGAAAAAACCGCACGCCGCACGATCACAATCGTGATTACAACGCGAATCCGATTTATCCCGAGGTTGCGGCGCTGATGGCGCTCGGCGAGAAGCAGCGCAGCCGCGTGATAGCGTCGCTGGACCTGCATTGTCCGTTCATCCGCGGCGAGTGGAACGACCGCGTCTATATCGTCGGCTCCTCCGACACGGGTTGCTGGCAGAATCAAAAATCATTCGCCGAAATCTGGGAGCGTGTGCAACAGGGACCGGTCCGGTTCCGCCCGAAGGATTGCCTCGCCTTCGGAACGGCGTGGAATACGACAAACAATTTTTCGCAGGGCCGCAGTTGCACGGGCTGGGCGCGCGACACGTTTGCCGACGCCCGCCTCGTGACCGGCATCGAGATCGCCTATGCCGATGCGCTCGGCGTCGAAGTGAACGCCTCCACGGCGCGCGCACTCGGCCGCGATCTCGCGCGGGCGCTGGCCGATTTTCTCGCGCCGGCGCGCTGATCCCAAATCTCCCGACGAAGAAATCTTGGCGGAGCATGCAACACCGTCTGTGCTCACTTGAACTACCGCCGCAGCGGGCCTCCTTTGAACACGCCCCCGGCGTCGTGAATTAGATGGTGGGTTTCGCGGACGTACTTCGAGATTTCGCTGACTGCGCCGGCGTCATGCCGGCTGATCGCTTCTGGCGGAACACGATTTTGCCAATCAGGGGCAGCCGTCTTTTTTACGGGCATTCGGTGCAGCTGTGCTTTCGGGATAGCAGTGGCAGGATGACGTATGA
The DNA here is from genome assembly GCA_903906425.1 of uncultured bacterium. Lineage (GTDB taxonomy): Bacteria > Verrucomicrobiota > Kiritimatiellia > CAIVKH01 > CAIVKH01 > CAIVKH01. The sequence goes on along the minus strand of CAIVKH010000366.1, from coordinate 24,394 downwards.
GTTCAGCGCAAACGCGGCGATGCGGATAAGCGGAAGCCATGACCACGAATGCCAGAGCGCAACGGCACCGCAAAAAGAACGGGCATCAGCCAGAGCGGAACGAGAACGGGGACGTGCCGTCGGAATTTTTCCGCAAAGCAATTCTTGTCACCTTTCGGCACCAGTCTGGCCGAAAGAGTCCCGTAGCCGCACGGCATTGGCGCGCGGCGTAGAAGGCGCAGTAGGGACAAACGAAAATCATCGTCCAGACGCTCCCGACAATCGCGTAGGCGACATAGCCGGCCGCGCCCGCCAGCGCGCGCGGGGCGCGAAGTCGGATCCAAACGCTATCGTCGCCGCGCCCAGCAGCGCCATGATCGCATACGGCATGTTTGCGAGGACTGTTTGTCGTTTCGCACATGCGTTCATGATGCGTGACGGCGGAGTCGTTCTGCCTCAAATCAGCAGGAAATGCCGACTATCTTCTTTATGTCGGCTCGACTTCCCAGCCCTTGCGATATTGCCGGTGGATCACTGCATCAGCCTCGGGACACCCGGGAGCGCGGAGTTGTTTCGAGTCCCACGCGACTTTCTTGCCGAGGCGGAGCGCGACGTTGCCGAGCAGCACGGTTTCGGTGAGCGGGCCGGCGAAATCGAAGTTCGAACAGCCGGGCCGGCCGCCTTTGCAGGCAGCGATCCACTGCTGATAATGGTTCTCGCCGGGCACGCGCGGGATCGAAGACGCGGACCGTTTGAAATCTGTCATCAGCGAATCCGGCAGGAGGCGGCCTTTGTACATTTTGCCTTTCGTGCCGACGTAGAGCGTGCCGTTGTCGTCCCACTGGCGGCGCTCCATCTCCGGCGGCAGCGGCGGAAGTTTGCCGCCGTCGTACCAGAACATTTTCACTGGTGGCAGCACTGACGTTGTGGCCACGTTCGCGGCGCGCAACTCCGCGGCGGTCGCCTGGCCCGGCGCATAAATCCTCGCGCCTTCGCTTGCGGCATGACGCGCCGGAAAATCCCAGCGGATGATGGACCAGTTCGGAAAACTTTCCTTCTTCACCTCGTCGGTCTGGACGGCTTCGGCACTGAGCGGCGCACCGAGATTGAGTGCCCACATCGGCGCGTTCATGGCGTGGCAGGCGATGTCGCCGAGCGCGCCGGTTCCGAAATCCCACCAGCCACGCCAGCAAAACGGATGGTACACATCGCGATTCACATCGGGATATTTCTGCTTGAACGGACGCACGGGCGCCGGGCCCAGCCACGTGTCCCAATCGAGCGTTTTCGGAACGGGGTCATCGCCGGCCGGACGGTCCTTGCCCTGCGGCCAGATCGGCCGGTCCGTCCAGATGTGAACCTCCGTGACGTCGCCAATCGCACCCGACCAGATCAACTCGCACACCTCGCGAATCCACGCGCCGCTCGCCCCTTGGTTGCCCATTTGCGTCGCGACGCGATGGCGCTGCGCGGCAAGCGTGAGCTGGCGCGCCTCCCAGATGTTGTGCGTGAGCGGTTTTTGAACATAGACGTGCAACCCGCGCGTGATCGCCCGCATCGCCGCTGGCGCGTGATGATGATCCGGCGTGCTGATGGTAAAGGCGTCGAGCGATTTTTCCGCGTCGAGCATCTTGCGGTAGTCGCGATAAAGCTTCGCGCCGGGAAATTTCTTCGCCGCATGATTGAGCGTGTTTTCGTCCACATCGCACAGCGCGACGATGTTCTCGCCGCAAGCCGCCACTTCCGTCAAATCAGTCCAGCCCTTGCCGCCGCAGCCGATGATGCCGATATTGAGCTTGTCGTTTGCCGAAATTGGCCTCGGTCCGCGGGGTGAGGCGCAACCGTTGATGGAGAGGGCACCGGCAGCCAGCGCGCTCGAATAAATGAAATGACGACGAGTGATTGGATTGTTGTTCATGCAAAAAATTCGCCTCGCCGTTCACAATCTCGCGCGCCCGATTCTTCTTTGCGCGTGATAGGCGCGTGGTCTTGCGGCGGCGAGCGCCTCGACCGTTGCGTCGTGCCAGCCGTCCAGCGTCAGCAGATGTTCAAGCAACACGGCCGCTGCCACCGCATCGAAGAGCGCATCGTGCGGCGCGCGGCCGGGGCATATTTCACGGACGCTCGCGAGCAATCCGAGCTTCGGGATCGCATCTTCCAGCGCGTGCGACTTCCAGTCGGGGAAGGCGAGCCGTGAAAGCTTCAACGTGTCTATCCACGGGCCATGGCGGTGCAACGGCGCGATATGTCGGAGGATTTTCTTCTCGGTGCCAACGCTGTGCGCCACGATCGCATCGCAATGAAGACGCTGTTCAAAATGCGGCCACCAATCAACCCGAGACGGAGCCGCGGCAATTTCATCGAGGTGCTGCATCCACGTTCCCGGTGCGTGCGGGCTGAACGGGCGTTCGCCGACGCGCATGAAACCCGCCGACTGGCTTTCCGCCACGATTATCCCTCCGCGCATTTCCACGATGCCGAATTGCCAGGGTTCCGCGGCGAAATCTTCGACGACACCGGTGGTCTCGAAATCGAACACGGACAAAGTTGCTTCGCGAGCGAGCATCACGCGACCACAACTGATTTCGCATTGCCGCGCAAGAAAATGATTGCCGCGGGAAAGTCGCGCCGGAATGCTGCGCGCCATGAATTCTTTCGAGAAAGAACTGGAAGTTGCGATGGCCGCCGTCGCCGATGCGTGCCGGCTGGCCGACTCCGTCGGCCGCGAACTAACGCGCGAGGGTCAGGCCGAGAAGGAAGACAAGTCGCCCGTGACCGTCGCGGACTTCGGCGTACAGGCCGTGGTTCACGAACATCTTCGCAGGTCATTTCCGAATGATCCCATCGTCGCAGAGGAGGAAAGCGGCGAACTTTCGAAACCGGAAAATGCCGCGCTTCTCTCGCTCGTCGGCGATCACGTCCGTCGCATTTTGTCGGCGCATTCAAACGATGACGTTCTGCGCCTGATTGATCTCGGTCATCACGCCGGTGGAAACGGCGACCGTTTCTGGACACTCGATCCGGTGGATGGAACGAAAGGATTTCTGCGCGGCGATCAATATGCCATCGCGCTGGCGCTGATCGAAAATGGAAAAACGGTGCTCGGCGTTCTCGGTTGCCCGCGCCTGAACGGCGGCGTAATTTTTTCCGCCGTCTGCGGGGGCGGCGCATTTCAATATGATCTACGCGGCCGGCACGAAACATCCATTGCGGTCTCAGCGCGCGCTCTGCCTGCGCAGGCCGTCTTCTGCGAGTCGTTCGAGTCCGGCCATTCCGCGCACGATGTTTCGGCGCGTGTCACGCAGGCGCTCGGCAGCATAGCCACGCCGCGCCGCCTCGACAGCCAGGCCAAATACGCGGTCGTCGCGACGGGCGAGGGCGATGTCTATCTGCGGCTGCCCACGAAAAAGGGCTACGAGGAAAAAATCTGGGATCACGCCGCCGGCGCGCTGCTGGTCGAAACAGCCGGCGGCCGCGTGACCGACATCCATGGCAAGCCGCTCGACTTTTCGCGAGGCCGCACGCTCGCCGCAAATCGGGGTGTCGTTGCGACGAACGGAAAGCTCCACGAAGCGGTGCTCGCCGCTATCCGGTCCTGCACCCCTGACAAGGCGTGATTTTTCAATCGTTAGTTTTATGCAAGAAACCATTTCACGCGGCACGCGGCTTTGGTATAGGTTCGTCCCAGTTGAACGCAGACAATTTGGAAGGAGCGCTTCGATGAAGAAACTGTTTATCGGTTTGTTGGTGAGCCTGGCGGCGATGGCGGCAATCGCGAAGAACGATACGTTGGTTGACGAGACGGACACCTGGAAGATGTACACGCGGCCGGAACTTTCCCTCACCGACATCGGAGGCCACAAGACCACGATGGGAAGCCTCAGCGTCGGATGGATGCTCAACGACAAGCTCTCGCTCGGCCCGTCCGCGACGACTTCGCTGAGCGCGATCGACGACACGAAGCAGGGCGACATTGCCAGCTATGGCATCTGGTATGCCGGTCTTCGCGCCGAATACACCATCCAATCCTACAAGCTGGTTCACGCGTCGGCGTCCGTCCTCGTCGGTGGCGGCGAGGTCAAGGTGAAGGATGTCAACCAGGACAACATGCTCGTGGTGGAGCCTGGCGTGAACGTGGCCGTGAACGTCTGGGACTGGGTGGAAATCGGCATTGGCGCCAGCTATCGCTTCACTGGTGGCGTCAATGTTGGCGGATATGACGAGAAGGATTTCCAGAGCTGGAACATGAGCGTGTTTGCCCGCTTTTCCGAATTCTGAGCGAACATATTTTCGCCGGAACGAGACGCCGCGGATCAGTCCGCGGCGTTTTTCTTTTTCGCCGTCCTGCCGCCGCGTCCGGCGTCCCGCCCGCCTTCGGAAAGCGCGAGCAGGAGTCCCAGCGCGATGAAACTCGTCAGGAGGCTGCTGCCGCCGTGGCTCACAAACGGCAGTGTGATTCCCGTCAACGGCAGCGCCTTCGTCACGCCGCCGATATTCAGTAGCGTCTGAAATGCGAAGACGGAAATCAGACCCGCCGCGAGAAATTGTGCGAACGGATCCTTCTGGCTGTCGGCGACTCGAAACCCCCGGTAGAAAAAAATCAGATAAAGCACAACGACCAGGCCGCAGCCGGCGTAACCGATTTCCTCGCCAAGTGCCGCATAGACGAAATCGGACGAGGCAATCGGAATCGTCTGCGGATTTCCCGCGCCGAGGCCCGAACCCCAGACGCCTCCGCTGTTCAGCGCGGTCAGCGCGTGCATGATTTGAAAACTCTTCCCCGACGTGTCGTGAAACGGCTGTGCCCACGTTTCGATCCGCGACTGCACATGCGGCACGAAACGCAGCGCCGCAAACGCCGCGGTCACCGCCAGCAAAATGCCGGCGAACAAATAGCCGGAGCGCCGCGACGCGAGGCTCAGCAGCACGAGGAAGACCGCGTTCAGAAGCAGGATCATGCCGAGGTCGTGCTGCCAAAAAAGCAGCGCCATCGGCGCGCCCCAAAAAAATCCAAGCGCGAGCACCGTCGGCGTTGATGGCGCCGGAATGCCGGGCAGTCCCATCTGCGCGAGGTCGCTGCGATAGGCCGCAAAAAAACCAGCGAGAAAAACCGGCAGCAGGACCTTGATGATTTCCGTTGGCGTCATGTTGCCGGCCGCGAAGGTCGCGCCGCGAAATTTATGGCCGGTGGCGACGGTGAGCGCGATCACCGCAATCGCCGCGATGCCGCTGACCGTCGAAAATTTCTCCAGCACGCGCCAGCGTCCGCCGGCGAGGCTAAGCGCGATGAACGTCATCGCCGCCGCGCCAATCGGGAATGCAAGCGTAGACCAGTCGCCGGCATTCGCGACCGCGAGCGTGCCGAGCCGGAATTGCTCGAGGATGCCGAGGCCCGCCAGTAGCAGCGCTGCGGTCAGCAGCACCGGATCGCCGCGAAAATTCGCGACCGCGAAAACGAAATGCACGGCGAGCAGCGAGGCGCCGAACGCGATCAGCGGCGCGAAATCGGCGCGGCGAAATTCGCCGGCCTCGCCGAAATGAACGAGCAGGACCGCCGCGTAGCCCGCCGTCACGGCAAGAAATGCCAGCGCCAGCAGCCAACGCTCGCGCCGCCGTCCGCTCCAGAAACTGAAAATGCCTTTCGCCTTCGCCATGCGGCTGCTTCCATAGCAGAAGTGCGCGGGCTGTGAAACCAGATCGCGGGCGCGGGACGGAAACTTCCAATGATTGGAAAAGTCCGGTCGTGTTTTTTCCAATGATTGGAAACTTGCGCGGGCGCGGAATTCGCGGGTGGATTTTCGAGGACGAGGACGATTCTATTTGGGCGATGAGATGATCGGTTCGCTGGTGGTCGAGACGGGGTGTTCTTTCTTGGTTATTTCTCCGCGGACGCCGTCGGCGATTTCTTTTTCGAAGACTTTTCCAAGCTCGGCGAGGCGGCATTCGCGAAAGGCGGGCTCCTGCCAGACTTTGAAAACGGCGGCGTAGCCGGCCAGCGGGATCGCCTTTTCGAGGCTGCGGATCGCGTTGTCGCACTGTCCCTGGAGCGCCTCGATGGCGGCCTTGTCCAGATAGAGCAGAGGCCAGTCCGGCGCCTGCGCAATGGCTTTTTCGAGATCCTGGAGCGCCTCTTCGCGGTGGCCGTCGCGGGCTTTCATGCAGGCGACTTCGCGCAGGCCGCGGGGGTCGTCGGCTTTCATGCGCAGATATTGGTCGAGGGATTCGCGCGCGCGCGCGTTCTCGTTTTTGGCGAGCAGGGCGAGGGCTTTGTTGAAGTAGGTCGGCGCGTAGTTTGGATCAACCTCGGTGGCGGTCTGGAACATGTTGAGCGCGCGATCGAGTTTGCCTTCCTGCCAGAGGTAGGCGACGCCAAGGTCGTTGAGGACGTCGGCGCTGGGATTGCTCTCGACGGCTTTTTCGAGCGAGACCTGCGCGTGCCAGTAGTCCTTTTGCTTGAGATAAACGCGGCCGAGCTGCATCCAGACGGTGGGCGTGTTCGGCAGCACGTCGAGGGCTTCGCGATAGCTCTGGATGGCCTTGTCGAGTTCGCCGGTATCCTCGTAGGCCCTGGCTTTCTTGGCCAGGTAGGCGGCCTTCTTGAACACCGCCGGGTCAATGGCCGGCGCGAGCGGCGCGGGATTCGACGAAACGTTCGGCGGGATCGCCACGGGCGGTTGCTGGGTCGTCTTTTTCTGCTGCTGTTCAATCTTGGTGGACGCAGCGGTCTTGTCCCGCTTGGTGCCGAACAGATCCACGAGCTTCCACGCGGCGACCAGCAGCAACACCATCAGGCCGGTCACGGCGGCGAGCTTTTTGACATGCGCCATGAGGATGTGCTGGAACGGGCTGTGCCGCGACGACTGGCGTTTTCGCGGCGCACCTCCGATCTCGACGGAAATCATCTTCTTCTTCGGCTGTTCGTCCAACAGGCGCATCCGCGACGACGAGCGCGCGCCTTTGTTGTACAAATTGGGCCCCGCCGATCCGCCTTGTCCGTTTTCCGGTGTTCTGTTTTCTGTGTCGGGCATGGGCGGACGAGTATAAAAGGCAGGAGAGGCTTTGGCAAACGCCGTCTCGCGGAAGGTCCGTTATGGGTTGTTGACGGCGCCGCGGCGTTGTAGCTTGCCGCGGATTGAAGTGGTTTTCATGTCAACGCGCAAAATCTTTTTATGTGTTCTGGCGGTCGCGGGCGCACTCGCGGTGGCCGGGAGTCTTTTCAAGGACACGATCGTCCGCAATCTCATCGTGAAGGCGGTCCGCAGCGCGGCCGGTTTTGACATCACGATTGACAGGCTGCGCGTCGGAATGCTGTTTCCGACGTTCGAAATTTCCGGCGTAAAAATTCTCAACCCGACCAATTTTCCGATCAGCGAGGCCGTCGAGATCAACCGGCTTTTCGTCCGCTATGACCGGGCCGCGCTATTCGGCAGCCGCGGGCATGTGCCGGAGATTGACATTGATCTGGCCCGCGTCGTGATGATCCGCCAAAAGGATGGGAACGTGAACCTCGAGCGGCTGGCCGAGATCGAGGCGCCGCAGCCATCCGTCGCGAAGGCAACGCCTGCGCCGGCGCCAGCGCCTGCTGTCATTCCGCCCGCGAATGTTCCGCCCGTCGCGACGCATCGCCCGACCGCCCGCCGCGAATTCCAGATGCCGCCGATGCGCATAGACAAGCTGCGCATCAAAGTGGACAAGCTCGATTATTACGATTATTCGCTTGGCGCCGAGCCGATGGTCGTGCCTGCCCAGATCAATTTCGACCAGACGTTCAAGAACGTCACCAACGTCATGGACATTGCGGAGCAGCTGCAAAGCCAGATTGCCATCGGCGATCTTCTGGGCATCAAGGAATTTTCGCAACCGCGGCCGGCGGAGCGGAAGAAATCCGACAGCGACGTTGACCGGCAAATCGAAAATGTCGTGAACAAGCTCTGATCCTCGGCCCGCCTCTGAATCAAGAGTTCTGCCCGGCAACCGCGGCCGTTTCGGCCCATCCAATCGCGAAGAATCCGCGGCGGCGATCACGATAGGGCGAGATCAAGGAAAACCAGGCGGATTGCCGTTCCGGTTTCGAGCGTAACCGCGATGCGGTTCTCGCCATCGCGCGGCAGCGCGGCCGGCACGAGCCACGCGCGCAGGTTGTCCTTGTCGCCCAGCAGCGGCGGATACGGATTCGGATACGGTTCGGAAATATCTTCCGTGGATTTCAATTCGACGCCGTTCAATCGCGCGCTGAACCGGCTGTCGCCAAGCGATGATTCGGTTTGGATGCGAAGGCGTCCGCCGTACTGCCAGCCGCCCGTCGGCGGCGCGAGGTTGATAGCGAAAGCCTCGTCCTGTTGGGGCGCGATTTTGCGCGGCAGAATTTGTTCCTTCACGAACGGACATTTCCAGCCGGATGCGATGAACCAGTGCTGCGGCTGGCGCGCAAGCCACGCCGGATCGCCGAGGTGATTGAAGACGTGGAACGGCGGCTCGTTGAACGGACCGCGTTCGGGACCGCCGGATTCGCGGTAGTAAACGAAATTGAACGCGCTCATCCCGTCGCCACCGCGCGAATACACGAGATGAGCGGCGGTCTGCATCTGCTCCGGTGTCGCACGCCGGAATGGGAACTGGTCATAGCCGGGCCGCGGCGATTTTCCGTTCCACGTCGTGTGGCACAATTCGAGATATGCCGAAGCATTCGGGGCCATGCGTCGGATCGCGGCGAAATCGGTCTGCTGGACGGTGAAATAGTTCGTCGAGACGTTGAGCATGTCGAGGCCCGCGTCAGAAAGCGCGCGCGGGTCGAGGCCGAGCGGATCGAGCGCGGCGACGTAGCAAGGAATCCGCGCGCAGAGCCAGCGATGCTTGCCGCCGCGCGACGTGCGGTCGAGCAGCGCGCGAACATCGCGGACAAATCCGGTCATGATTTCGCATCGCTGCTGCGCGCTGGTTTTGTCGAGCTGGAAGAAACTGAACATGCGGAGGAAATCGAGTTCGAGGCCGTCGAGGTCGTAGTTCTCGCAGAGTTCGCGGATGAGCGAGAATTTGTAGGCGCGCACTTCGGGAATCGTCCAGTTCTGCACGCGCTGGCTCCAATCTTTCAGATCGGGACCGATTCGATAGTCGGGATGCGCGGCGTAAAATTTGCAGAGTCCCTGCCCCGCTCCGCCGGAGATTTTGTCGCCGGGTTTGCTGTTCACCCATTCCTTGTGATGCCCGTCGTTGAGGCGGAACGAAATGAACGGCACCTGCCCGCGCTTGCGGCAGCGGTCGATGAAAAGCTGGACGAGATCGCCGCCGGCGAGAACGTACTGGCCGAAGCCGTCGGGTTTGACGCCGTAGGTTTCCTTCAGCCAGCGATAATGCTCGGCGGGCGGATAGACTTTGCTCTGCCACCACGGAACCCAGCCGAGGCCCGGCTGCAAGAGATGTGCATCAACGCCAGTTCCCGCGACTTCATCAACCGTCGCTTCGAGCATCTCCGGCCGGAACGCCTCGCCCCTTTTGTGCCACGGGCTGGTGCACGAAAGGATGTTCGTCGTGTCGTTGCTGTAGAGCACCCGAAACGGCGCTTTCCGTCGCGGCGATTGCGCTGACGAAAACTTTCCACAGCCGGCGAGCAGGGCCGAACCGGCGGCGATTCCGATAAACTGGCGGCGATCAATCATGCGAGCGCCTCTTCCAATGATTGGAAACTATCGCACCCGATCTTTTCCAATGATTGGAAAATTTCATGGCGCGCGAACGATCCGGAGGTTGTCGAGGAAGCAGGCGGTATCGGCGGCAGCGATGCTGCTGAAACCCAGCCAGTGGAGTTCGCGGAAGGCCGATCCGCTGATCGGAAGGTCGCCGAAGATTTGTGGCGCCGAGCCGGGCGCGTTGAGCGTGAGTTTGAACGTGCGTGCGGCTCTTTCGCCGACGCCCGCTTCAATTTCAACGTGGAACCACGAGCCGGCGGGCATCGTGGCCAGGAATTTTCCAGCGGTGTGGACATGTCCCTTGCCGTCGAATCCGACACTCGGTCCGTTGCACTGCGGATATTCGTCCACCTTGTCGCGCCACTCGGTGAAGACGTTGGCGTCGGGCACCAGCCAGATATCGAAGCTCTGCCGGACGATTCCGTTGGTGATGTTCGGCTCGTAATAAAAATGCGGCTGCCACGAGGGCTTCGTGTCCTTCGAGTCGGTGATCTTGATGCTTTGTTTTCCGCCCGCTGCGCGTTCGTTGCTGACGCGGATCGATGCGCCGGATTCCTCGCCGCTGACGATCGCGTTAGCCGGCGGCTCGCCGATGGCGGTCGTTTCGAAATCATCATTGATCTCGATCGGCGCGGGCGGTGGTGGCGGTGGAGGCAGCGGGCGGGCGGGACATTTTTCGTGGCGCGCTTCGGCGGCCCACGCGGATTCGCCGTAGAGGCCGACGTGGCTGATGTCGATGGGCTGGATGCCGAGTTTCGCCGCAGGTGCGTTGACTGCAAAACGGAAATCGTTGTGCGAGACATCGGCGAATTGTGGATCAGCAATCATTGAATGCTGGTCGAGGCCGAGCGATTGCCATTGTGCGAAGGTGCGTTTGTAGAAGAGAAGTTTGTCCGCGCCGCCGGTGTGCCAGTAGATGTTCTCGTCCCAGTCGCCGGGCGATTCCTTCGCGGCGATTCTTTCATTGAGCGAGCGATCAGCCCATGGAATGAACAGCCTGCCCTGCGTCAGAAAAGTGATGTTGCGGCGGAATGCGCTCGGCCGTTTTTCGGAATACGGCCAGAGCGCCTCGTTCGCTGACAGCGCGAAGATGTTGTTCCGAATGACGTGCTCGTGGCCGCCGTTGTTGAACATGATACCGCCGCTGCGCGTGTTGAAGACGAGGTTGCTTTCGACGAGGTAGCAACCGCACTGGGCGTCGAGGTAGATGCCCCACGCGATCTCCGGTTTGTCATACGGCCAGATGTCGTGAAACACATTGTTGCGGATGACACTGCCGGGCGAGACGCCGAGGCAGTAGATCAGTCCTGCGTCGCTGAGCACGCCGTGAACGAGATCGTGAACGTGATTCTGTTCGATGACGTTGTGGTGCGTGCGATTCGTTTCGAGGCCCCAATTCCATCCGATGCTCATGCCTGAATACAGCAAGTCGTGAATGTCGTTGTGCGAAATCGTGTCGTGGCTGCTTTGCGCTACCCAGATGCCGACGCCCGCGGCATAGACGTGGCCGCCATCGAAAATGTGGTTGTTGTCCACGAGCACGCGGCTCGACTCCGCGACGTCTGCCTGTGCCATGCGATCCTCGCCGACACGGATGCCGCCTGCGCCAAGATCGAACAGCCGGTTCTGCTGGATGCGGCAATCCTTGCACCCGCGGCGGAACCAGACGCCGTATGTGCCCACATGCGCGACCTCGCACTTCTCGATCACGCAATTCAGCGCGCCATCGGCGATCACCGGCGCGGGAACTTCGACGGCTGCCTGCGTGCTGCTGTTTCCCTTCGGATCGAGAATCCAGTCCGCGTGATGAAACGCGAGGCCACGAAATGTGACGTGTTCGACGAACTGACCTTTGTCCGCATCGCCGGCGATCCGCAGAAGCTCGGTCAGTTGCGGCGCGACAATTTCCGCCGTTTCGATCTTTTCGCCGGGCATCGGCCAATAGCTCAACACGCCCGTCTCGCGGTTCAGATACCACTCGCCCGGCTGATCGAGAAACTCCCGCGCGTTCTCAACATAGTAGCGCTGTTTCTTCTCCCAGTAACCAAGCCCCCACCATTCCTTCATCGGCGCGGCCAGCGTCACGACGTTCGATGCGACGTCCACGGATTTCAGCGGATGAATTGAAGTTTCCCACGAATACATGAGCACGAGATTCACGTCGGCGAACCGATCCCACGGCCTCAAATCGCCCGGCGCAAACTTGAACCGGTCGCGCGCGTACGCCGTTCCCTCGCCAATTTTCGGCCCCGGGAAAAATCCCGCCGTCCGGAAATACCCGTCATTCGGCGACCGCGCCCGGGCACGACGCTGACCGTTCACGAACAACTGCCGGAAGTACCAACGCCCCGCCTTCACTTCCGGAATCTCCGTTTCCCACAGCGGCCCATTCGCGAGAAATCCCGTGATCGCTCGTCCGCCGCTCAGCACTGGCCGCTCGCCGGGGATTGCTTCGTACACGATCGGCGACGCGGCGGTTCCCGAATCCTGCGGCCCGATCTCGAACGGCTCCTGTAAACGATAGACGCCTCCGCGCAAGCACACCGTCACCGCATTCGTCGCCTTCAATTTCCGGACCTCGTCGCGGGCTCGCGTCAGTGACGCGAACGGACCGTCGCGGTGATCCGCGGTGGGTGCCGCAAGCCGTCCGGACCAAGCATCGGCTCCATTCGTCGCAATGTACAGGACGACCTCGCCGGCGCATGCCGCGACTGTCGCGCCGAACCAGACAAGAATTGCGATGGGGATGAATCGAAGCGGGTGAGTTGTTTTCATATTTCGAGCAATCTATTCCCACTTGAAAACAGGATGCGGCGAGTCGGTGGCTATTCGTGTTTCAGCGCGGGCACGATCAGCACCGGGCATGTTGTTTTGCGCAGGACGCCTTCGGTCACGCTGCCAACAACCAGGTGCCGCAACAGCCCGTGGCCGTGTGAGCCCATCACGATCAGCTCCGCCTGGATGCGCGCGGCCTCGCCCAGAATCTTTTCCGATGTGTAGCCCTGGATCAGCAGCGAGACGACCTTGAAACCCCGACCGGCCAGATCCTTTTCGATCGCCTGCAACTGGCGGTGCTCGTCGCGCAGATGCCCCGCGACGGCATTGCGAACCGTGACCGGCCCTGGTTCATAGCCGACGAAATCCGGATTCGGAGGGGCGATGTGAATCAGCGTCACCACCGCGCCCGTCATCTTCGCCATGCGCGCCGCTTCCTCGATGATGGCACCCGTGACGTCGGAGAAATCAACCGGAACCAGAATATTTTTCATCGCAAGCTCCTTCCACCTGACCTTCGTTCCGACAAGAATTTATCACTGCCTGCAAAAAGGCTCAATCTTCTTTGGAATCGACGCCGCGTAATTTCCATCCGATCGCGAGAACGACCAGCGGCCCACACCACGCGGCTTCAACCAGCGCCGCCTTCACGTTGTGCCACTGCGCAAAATCGCCGAATGAATCCTTTTTCAAATGCAGAAAAATCGTCACTGGCGAAATGTGAAAGCCCGCGTCAAACGGCCACAGCGCCATAATCCCGATCGGCGGCCGGAAATCCTCCGTCGCCCAATCCGCAGCGAGGTGGCTCATCAGCAGCGCGAGGATCCACGCGAAATCGCCCGCTGATGCCGCGCCGCGAATCCCCCGCAACGCGCACCAGATTCCGGCGGCAACCAGCGCACACCAGCCCGGTGTGTGCGTATAAAAATGATGGTACGCATTCAAATCGCCCGAAAAAATTCCGGGCAGATAATCAATGTCGGGCAAATTCGCCAGCACCACGCAGCCGGCCATCGGCCACCGCACATGCCATGCGGCTCGCGCAATCTCGGAATATTTTCGGCGCGGCAGCAGCCACGCCGCGCCAAGCGCAATGCCGACGAGTGAATGACCGACGGGAGATGGCATCGCGTCTCCGCGCCGTCACGACCGCAAATCGCAAATCACAAATCGCGACATCACTTGGCTAGCGCCCGCTTCACCGCCTCGATCAAATCCGCGCCATGCAGATTGCGCCCGATGATCGCTCCGTTTTTGTCCACGAGGAAATTCTGGCAGTCGCCAAAAATTCCAAGCTGCTTCGGCAAGCCTTTTCCGTCCATGATCAGCGTCCACGCCATGTTGTTCGCCTGGCAGAACGCCGCGACATCGCTCGCATTCGGATCAAGGCTGATCCCGACAACTTCAAATCCCTGCTTCTTGTGGCGCGAATAAACGCCCGACAGGTTCGGCAGGTCATTCTTCCACGCCGTCCAGTTGCGGTTCCAGAAATCGTAGAGCACCACCTTGCCGGAAAACGACTGCCGCGTGACGCTGACGCCCCGCGAATCGGTCAGATCGAAATCGGGAAACTCCGCGCCCGCGCCGAAACGCGCCTGCGTCTGCGCGACCTTCATTGCCGTCTCCGAAATCGATCCATTGCCGGCCGAGCCCGGGCGCACCACCAGCAGCGGGTCCTTCGGGCCGTTGCCGCCGGTGAACTGATATTGTTCCGGGTCGTAATATGGACTGGCGCGGAATTCCTCCATCGTGCGGTTGACCGCGTCCTCGTCGCCGGCCTTGCCATACATGCCCGCCAGGCTCACGAAAACCCGCCGCATCTCCGGCACATTTTTGCCGCGCAGTTCGCGCCGCGTCTCCTGCAGCAGATCAATCGCGCCGCGGTAATTCTTCTGCATGTCGCCCAGCACCATCGCGCGGATCACGCGCACCTGCACCAGCGCATCCCACGCCTCGCCCGCCTTCGCGCGGCTCTCGATGCCGTCAATCTGGCGGTCCACTTCCTTCCAGTCCGCCTGCGAATACGAACCGCCGCCCATCACCTGCAGCCTGCTCAGCAGCTTGTTCAAGTCGTCCGTAAAACTCACCGGCGCGGCCATCGCGGCACCTGCAACCAGCAGCAACGCCATCACAAAGAATTTCTTCATTCGAACTCTCCTCAATCTGCGCTAACCATAATTCACCGCGCCCCCGGTGACAACTTCCGCACGCCGCGCGCGGCATTTCCAATGATTGGAAATTTCCGCAGCCCAAGTTTCCAATCATTGGAAACCAGTGGGAAATGTCACCGCCTGCGGATTTCGTACAAAACAAAATCGCCGCCCGCCGCCTTCGAAGTTTGCGGGACCTCGCGCTTCGAAGTCTCCATCCGACGCGACTGCAGTGGGAATTTACCGCGCTCCAGAAGGCTGGAAGCCGCGGCTTCCGCGCCGCTGATCGGCCCGCTCATCGTTAGCAGAAAAACTTTTTCGCCGCGCTTCGCCGCCGCCGACATCACCGCCGCCAACGCCTCGCGCCGCTTCGGATCGCGCTCCGAAAGCTGTAATTCGTACGCCTGCTTCCCGAACAAAAACCGCAGCGGCGCGGCAAAACCGGTCTGGTCGCAAAACATACGCGCATCCGCCGGAACCGCCGCCGCGACGCGCGACATCCAATCCGCCAGCCCCGGCCACTCGCGCAGCCGCGCCATCGCGCGCGTCGCCTGGAGATTCATCGCAATCACCGCGAACAACAACGCCACCGCGACCGCCTCGCGTTTCGCGATGATACGTTTTCGCGCGGCCAGCAATCGCGGAGCCGTCGCCTCGTCTTCGAGAATCTTCGAGCGCCGCCGCGCGATCGCATCCAGCAGCTTGACGAAACCGAGAATCAGCAGCGGCACGACAATCGGAATGAAGCGCCGCGAAACCCACATCAGGAAATGATCGTTGAAAACGCTCGTCGTCACGACCATCAGCGTCGCGCTCGATGCATAAAGCCAGACCGCACGCACCACATTCTTCTCCGAAAAAATCCATGCGATGAGCGATGCCGCGAACAGCGCAACCAGTGGTCCGAAAATCGCCGCGATGAAAAAGATATTTCCGGAATCCAGCCCGCCCAACACCGCCGCCTTCGGAAAATGCGGGCGCACCCAGACGAAACCCCACCACGCCAGAACCGCCAGCGATGCGAGGACGCGAAGCCATTTCGATTTTCGCTCCGCCGCTTTTCGCAGCGCGTCGCTTCGCATCGCGAGCGAAAACGCAAACGCCCCCGCCACGCAAATCGCAATCGCGATCAAAACCGGCCCACCCATCGGCTGATAATACGGCGCGAAGAAATGATGATGAATCACGTGATGCACGAGAAACGGCACGAAACTCGCCATCACGATGACCGCATTCCGCCGGTTCGGCAGCCACGCCCACACCGCGATCGTCATCGCAAAAAGCGGCGCGAGAAAAATGATCGAATCATATCGAGCAAGCAGCGCCAACCCGAACGCCGCGCCCGCCAGCACGGCGTGGAGACGGCGTGGCCTCGCACCGTCGGGACGGGCCGATGGCTGCCCGGCTCCGGCCATCGCATCCAGAAAAAACGACGCACCGCCGAGCAGCAGAAATTGTCCCAGCATTTCCGCCGTGCAAAATTTCGCCTGCCAGATTTGCGCCGGATTCAGCGCCATCATCGCCGCCGCAGCGACCGCGAACGGCGCGCGTACGAACCGCCGCGCCAGCGCAAACATCGCGATGATGCAGCCGGCGTTCAGCAGCGGATTCACCAGCAGCGCCGCGCGGATCCCGCCGAACGAATACGCCACTGCCATCAGCGATGGATACAGATGATGAAACTGCGGCGATAATCTTCCGTCCGGCAGCATCCACATTCCCGAAAATGGCCCGACGATTCCCGACGTCGTGCGCGTGAGAATCGTCAGTTCATCCGGCGTCAGCCTGTTCAAATCGGCCTCACGAATCAGCAGCTCGCCCGTCCGCGAAATATGCGCCGCCGTCTGCGCATAGACCCCGGGGTCCCAGCCGCCGAGAATCAATTCGCCCGGATGCCGCGTGAAAAATACTGTCGCCGCCACGATGAGCACGACAGATGCCGGCGCGAGAAAATCCACAATGCGAAATCGCCTTGGTGCCGGGGAGAGCGTCTGGGGAACACCGCGGCGCGGCGACGCGGCGAAAAGAAAAACAACCATTGCAACAGCAACGCCGAACCCGACGCACGGCCACGCAGAAAATTTGCCAAGTTCAGCCAGCAGCAGCGCCAGCCACGAAACCGCCATCACGGCGGCGAACATTGCGGATAAAATCACTGTTGGCATGAATCGCGACGCTAAGGCGGCGGCGTATCGCGGTCAAGCGGCCGTCTTCGCCGCAACTTTCTTCCATCCGGGCTTTGGTCCCGGATTCTTGCGCTCCGATTTCTTCTTCAGCCCGATCGCCTGATGCTCGTTCGAATTGTCGCCGAACTGAGCCGTCACGCACGCCTTCATGCGGAGCACCGCGCCGTGGAAATCGCGCTCGGCCCTCTCCGCGTTGTCGCGCGCCGCCGCCGCCGCCGCATTCGCCTGCGCCTCCCGCGCCCGCGCCGCCGTCATCTTTTCCGAAAGCGACTCCACCGCCGCGACCGTGAACGCCGGATCGCCCGGTGCATATCCCGCGATGTCCGCCACCGCCGCGAGCACCTTCGCATCATTCCGCAGCACACCCGGCCGGATTCTTTTGTCAACTAGCCCGCCCATGTTCCTTCACTCCTACATCGCGACCGCAGGGGCCTCGTCTGCACGCTCGACGGCGTGAACGGGCCCGGCTTCAATTAAATATCCGCGTATGCGGAAGCTTATTTATACCGCATCCGATCATCCATGCAACCCCCGCGACGCGACTTTCCTGCCGTACGACGGGCCATTTTTCATATCCAATTCGACAGTCTGGCTGTCCAATAACAATCCGCATAAGCGGATAATTATTGTGATCAAATCCGATATCGAACCGCGAGAGCGATGAGCGATCAATCGCATGGAAAACCCCATATTTTCCAATGGTTGGAAGAATACGCGCGCGGAATTTCCAACGATTGGAAATCACTCCGCCAGCTTCAGCAGAAACGTCCGGCTCGCCGCGTTGCGCAGCCGGCCGTTGAGTTCGTGAAGTTCGTCATTGTGATCCGGCTGCACGACGGCGGGTTTCAAAACGAGATATTCAAAAAGCCCAGTTTCCGGTTTTCCGTCGGACCTTGAATGCAGTTCGGTTAAGCCCAGGTTCCCCATGTCATCGGGCAGGCCGGCATAAAAAAGGGACGGGGAAACTAGCGCCGCTCCTTTGGGAAAATGTGGTTCAAAATAGATGGAGACCTTGTCCCGCTCCTGAAGATAAAGCGGATTGACGCGGGCCGAAGATGCGCCCGGCATCTGGAATTGAGGATAATTTGGAAGGGTGAAATACAGCACGCCGCGCTCCCGGACGGCGAACTTCCGTACCCGAACCGAAAACGACAGCCGGGCCGGATACTCGGAGTCGTCCACTTTGAATTCGCCATCCAGCGTCGCCGCCTGCGATATGCCCGCGATGAGTTCCTGCGCGTAACGGCGGCGTTCTTCCGGCGTTTGCTGTGCCATCTCGCGATGAAAGTCCGCCGCCTTCATGTCGGTGAATTTGGTCTCGATGTTGATGACGGCGTCCCCATTTTCATCGAGACGAAAGGACTCATGCGTTTCTTCGCTGTTCGATTCGCCGGTGATGGAATCCATGCCGCCGTCCGCCTTCAGCACGGCGTGGAAAAGGTGCGGCGTACTTCCGAGGTGCGCATATTGGTCCGTGTCATTGAAGAACCCGTCGCATTTTTTGCCGACTTCAGCGGCAACCATCACAGTGTCGAATGCGCTTCGCTGCGGATTCGCGAGCCAATCATTTTGCAATCTCCGTACGAGCGGATCGTGCGAAGCGGCGAGGATGAAATCCGGCTTGAAGCCCGCCTGCTTGAGCATGGCGAAGTAGAGCAGCGCGCGGTCGCGGGTGTTGCCGTAGCCTTCCTTCAGCGTTTGCGATGGCGGCGTGAGAATGCCGGTCGGTAGCTGGTCGAGCGATGGACCGGCGAGGCGCACGTTGATCGCGACGTAATCGCGAATCGCGGTGGCCTGGTCGAAATCGCCGTGCTTGCCTTTCAACGCTTCTTTGACTGCTTTTTTGATCGCGTCATCGGCCTTCGCGATTTTTTCCATCGGCTCGATGATGGACGGAGCATACGTTTTCCAATCGCCCGCCGAGAGCCGCACGCTCGGCACGAAACTCCACAGCGGCGGCAGATGATCCTCGCGAACCAGTGCGGGCTGATTTGAATTTGTCCACGAACGCGTGACGGCGTCGCCATTCGTCACGATGCTCGAAACGAACCCGTCGCCATTGATCGCCTGTTTGATTGCGAGCGATTTCGGTGCGGTGACGGTCAGCGACATCGAATCAACCGGATCGAAATCGCGGAACGTAGCCATCGCGGAAAAGAACGGCTGATCGCGGCGGTGGTGAACAATCGTGTAGTGAATCTCGCTGCCGACTTCGACGCCGGGCAGGCTTGCGACGAGCGTCTTGGCGGCCGGATATCGCGGCGCGCTGGCAACCCATTCGGCATCCATCACGTTGATTTCCTGCGTGGCGAGCGTGTGGATTTTCCCATCCTTGCCTGTGACGGTGACGTTCGTGACGGTCAATTCCTCCCAGATCGGATTGTAATCGAGCTTCAATTCAGAAAGCCGCTTCTTGCCGGCGTAGCTCAGGATTTTCAGCGCGTGTTCATCGGTCGTCGTCCATTCGTGATTGTCCTTCACGACAATATTGATCGTGCGTTTCAAAACTTCCGCGTCGGGATTCGTCGCGCCGGCGATGACCTGCGGCAGGACGATGCGCTGGCGGTGCGCAAATTCGATGTCGCGCAGCGACTGCTTGAGCGCGGCATATCGCGCCGGTGGAAATTCGACCTTCTTCAAAAGGAACGCGGCCTTTCCGCTGACATGATTTCCGGAAATCGAAACATCCTGACGAAATTCCAGATCGTCGCGCGAAATTTCCGGGACATGCGGAACGGCGAGCGGCGCGGCGCTGTCGCCGAGTTCAAGATCAATGGTCTCCTCGACGCCGCACGCGATTTCCGTCCGCAGCGGGAAACGGCGCTTTTCAAGTCCCGTCTGGCCGAGGATGTGATTGACGACGCCGAACGCATGGCCGAGCCACGGCAGCGCGATCATGCGATGCGATGAGCTTTGAACTTCAAAGTCCGGCACCTCGCACGCAAGCGTCACCTTCATCGGCAGGGTCGTATCGCGCAGATTTTTCGGCTCGATGGCGAGATCGGTGAGTTTCGCGCCGGGCAGAAGCTGGCCGAGTCGCGAGTCGAAAAATCTCCGGCGCTCGTCGGGGCTGATCGTCGCAAAATAGCCGCGATAGGAGTTGTCGTTGATGCCTTCGAAAACCATCGAGCTTTCGAGTTTGAGTGTTCCGTGCTCGTCGAGCTTTCCGCGCGTCGCGACGCGAAGCAGGTTGTTCGAGGCCGGAACAATCGGCGCGGTCCGCAGTCCTTCGCCTTCGGGGCGCGCGACGAGATAGCTCTTGTCGCACAAATACGACGGCATGAGGTCGGACGTGTTTTCGTCGGTGGGATCCATCAGCACGTACTCGCCGTCAGAAGTCTGCGACGAAACGATCGCGTGGTTGAACCACGGCATCGGAACTTCCGTGTCCTTTTTCGGGCCGACGTGAATGAGCGTCGGGAATGCTTTCAAGCCCGCGACGCGCAACATCGCAACGAGCAGCGCGGCCTTGTCGCGACAGACGCCATATTTCTGGCCGAAGGTGATGCTGACATCGTGCGGCTCGTAGCCGGGCGCCTCTTTTTCGGTCGTGATGCCCATGTAGCGGATTTGCTGCGAGACGAACGTGAACAGCCGCTGGATTTTTTCGCGCTCGTCCTTCACGCCGTCGGTCAGTTCATGGACTTTTGCGATCAAGTCGGGCGTGGTCGCCTCGTAATGTTTTTCCGAAATTCCCCAGTACCATTTCGACACCGTCTGCCAGTCGGGAATCGTGCTGACGAGCAACCGCTGCACGCACGAATAATATTCCGGCATGTTCGGCTCCTCGAAAATCCGCGGCACATCGCGAACATCCCAGCGATAAACAATACGGTCGCCGTTCGTGCTGACGGCCGACGAAACGGTCCCGGGCACGGCGTCTTTCAACTCGATTCGCGAGAGCGGACGCGCGGTCGGCGCGTTGACTTCGTAGGTGTAGCGCTTGATCGGCGCCATGCTTTCGAAGACCTGGAAATCGTTCCACGTGTCCGGCATCCGCGTCTTCTTCGTCCGATGAACCGTGATCGCATGAACGACATCACCTATGTCCACATCGGGAATTCCGACCTGAACAACGCGGTCATTCGGATCATAAATGTTCATCTGCATCTGCCCGCGATCCACCATCGTCTGGCTCTGCGCCGCGATGTCCACGTCCTGCGCCTTTCCATCCGGCTTGATGACCTCGACGCGAACGACCGTGGCGGTGTCGTAAAACAAATTGTAATTCAGCGTGACGGCCTGCTGCTCCTGCCGGCCCTTTTCCGTCAGAATTTTTGTGTACGCATCATCCCACGCCACATCGGTTCCGTCGGCCTGATAGGTGACGCGCGTGAAGTCATCAACGAGGACTGTGTCGGCATCGGGAAATTTCTTCAGAGAAACATCGGCGGCGGATTTCAGCGCGGCGGCACGGTCGAGCATCGGTGGTGCGGACGGCCCCGTCTGCGCATCTGCCACCATAGCGTTTGAACGCGCAGACGGGCCGTCTGCGCCACCGGCGCAGGCGAACGGCAGGCAAATCAACAGCGATAAAATCAGACGGCGCATTTTGGGTTCTCCCGATGAAAGCAAGCAAAGACAGCCCACCGCGCGTCTGCGTTCAAGACCAAACTGCCAATGATTGGCACCTCCGTTCCCTGTCCGCTGACTTCTGTCCACTGACCTCTGATCGCTGAAGTCTGTCCTCACTTCTCGCTCCGTCATCAGGGATACCCTTAACCTGTCTGTTTTTTCATTTGGCCCTTGCGCGCGGCCATGGATCGCGAAACTGTCGCGCCATCACAAGTGGTTTGCGTCTTGGTGGGTGGCGAGGTGGTTTGTGAATGCGGGTGCATCAAAGTTTGTTCTGAATCCTGGCTGGCTGGCCGGAAACGGTCATCACGCAGTCGCGCCCTGTGCTTGTTCGTCTCCGTCTCATCCATCTTTCGCTGCCTGCGCCCGAATCGCCGTTAGCCGCGCCCGGACGAACCCGGCGCAACCGCGGACTGAATCGCGGGACGGCCGCCCGTCCGCGCGACGCGCCCGGAATTCCGGCAGTCACGACCGGCCTCTCACCCGGTATGTCGGGCGCGACGCGCGACACATCGGGCACGAGACTCAGCACACCCAGCAGATCACGCGACACACCCAGTACGCCGCACAACACGGCCAGCACAAGGCTCAGCACACCCAGCAGATTGTGCGACACACCCAGCACGAGGCTCAGTGCACCCAGAACGGCGCGCGACACACCCAGCACGAGACCCCGTACACCCAGCAGACCGCGCAACACACCCAGCACGGCGCGCGACACACCCAGCACGACGCCCCGGCCGGCCGGAATGGCATCCTGCGAAGCCAGCAAGGCAATATTTATGAAGCAGTTGCGTATGGAGCGGCGTCGTCCAGCCGCCGGTATGCCAGTGCCTTCACGTCTGAGGGCGGCGGGACGACTCCGCTCCCTGTGCAAAGAGAATTTGAAACAATAAACCCACCGGCGGCCAGCGCCGCCTCTAATTAAGGAGAGAAACGTGAACAAAGACCAGAAACCGCGGGTAGCCATGCACAAGGCAACTGACAAGATCATGGACGACAACGCGGGCGTGTGGACCGCCAATCCCGGCGTCGCCCGCGCCGCCGCCACGTTCAAGACGAAGATCGCCACCGAGGACGGCCTCATCAACAAACAGAAGCCCGACCGCAAGGGCATCGCGAAAGACAAGGACGCCACCATCGCGAAACTTATCAAGGCCCTGCTGCCCATCGCCAAGGCCATCGAAGCCTGGGCCAACGAACAGGGCAATGGCGAGCTCGCCACCAAGATGCACTTCGTGCCATCCAAACTCAAAACCGAGGGCGACCAGGGACTCAAGGCCGACGCCCAGAACGTCAGCGACGCCATCACCGCCAATCCGAAAGCCATGACCGACGGCGGCATCACGCAGGAACAGATCATGGAATTCAACCGCCTTGTTGGCACCTTCATCGCGAGCATCCCCGCCCCGCGCGCCGGCATAGCCGCGAACAAAGAAGTCACCGACGAAGTGGAAACCGCCCTCGACGACACCGACCACTTCCTCAAAGAAGTTCTCGACCTGCGCATGGAAGTTTTCGCCAGGACCAACCCCGACTTCCTCGGCGCCTACAAAAACGCCCGCATCATCGTCAACTTCGGCGGCCGCAGCCGCAAAAAGAAAAACAACCCGACCCCGCCGCCGGCAGCATGAGCCGCATCTGAAATCTGCAAGATCAAATCTCACGCATGGAGGGCGCGGTACCACCCGCGCCGGTGGCGCAGACGGCCCGTCTGCGCACGCCGCGCGACACCGCCCTGTATGGACTGCGGAAGCGATGCTTCGAGCTTCTGCTTTTCGTCAGGAAGCGAATCCGCGAGGTTTCGTTTGGACTGCGGAAGCGACGGCTTCGAGCTCCCGCTTTTCGTCAGGAAGCGAATCCGCGAGCTTCCCTTCTTCTGTGGCCGGGGTCGCCGACCCCGGTTACATTCCGAACCTGCGAAGCTCTCCGAATCGCTTCGCAGAAGAAAAGCAGAAGCTCATCCGAATTCGCTTCCGCAGTCCAAACGCCGCCCGGAGACATTCCAATCATTGGAACCTATCGCTGCGCACATTTCCAATCATTGGAAACAGCGGTTATGAAGACATGCTCAAATGATTTAGTTGGAAGATGGAAAAGACGCAGCAAGGAAAGTGAAGTTGTCAGGACGATCAGTGAATGTTGTTTCATTACGCTGGCGCAGGACAACGTTGTGCAGGATCAAAGGAGGAAGTTATGAATAGAATCATGTCGGGTCTGAATCGGTTGGTGCGCAGTTTCGCTTTTGGCGGCATTGCGCTCATTGCGGCCATGGCGGTGACGGGTTCGGTACAGGCGCAGACGTCGGCCGTCCCACCGGGGGCTGGAACGGCGGCGAGTCCCTATCTGATCAGCCAGCTCGGTCATCTGGTGTGGATGGGCGAGAATGTCGGTTCTTCCAGTGGCATGTATTACACCGTGCAGAACGACATTGATGCGTCCGACACCACGAACTGGAACAGCGGGGCTGGATTTGCTCCGATCGGGATGGGGGTTACCGCGCAGGAGCATGCCATCTCCCCGTTCTTAGGCATTTTCGATGGCAATGGAAAGGTGATCAGCAGCCTGACTGTCCATCGCCCGGGCCAGAAGAGCGTGGGTTTCTTTGGATGTGTGGGCACTAATGCTGTGGTGAAGAATCTTGGACTCACGGGGTGCTCGGTGACGGGAAGCAACTTGGTTGGCAGCCTCGTGGGGCAGAACTGGGCCGGCACGGTGAGTGGATGCTACGCGACGGGACCAGTGACGGGGACCGGCGACTATGCTGGCGGCCTCGTGGGGGAGAGTTGGGGCGGCACTGTGAGCAACTCATACGCGACAGGCCCTGTGACGGGGTTTTACTATGTTGGCGGTCTCATAGGGTGGGGCAGTGCCAAGGTGAACGCGTGCCACGCCACGGGTTCGGTGACGGGGTATTGGAGCTATGTTGGAGGCCTCATGGGTCGCAATAGTGGCCCGGTGAGCGACTGCTACGCGACGGGCACAGTGACGGGGCAGGGAGGCCTGTACCAGGACGAGATTGGCGGCCTTGTAGGGTGGAACT
>CAIVKH010000365.1 GCA_903906425.1 uncultured bacterium | reverse complement strand
CGGCGGTCTATCGCGCCCGCTGGAATGCGGAGTTGGATTTACGTTCCATCAAGCAGGTGATGCAGATGGATGTGCTGCGCTGCAAGACTCCGGAAATGGTCCGCAAGGAAATCTGGATGCACCTGTTGGCCTACAACTTGGTGCGCAAACTGATGGCCGCGGCCGCGGCCACGGCTAACCTAAGCTCGCGCGCACGGATAACCTATTCAATTCGCTCATTGGGTAAGATGGAATAATTCCATTCGCCATGGAAGTCTTCACGCTTGATGCGTACGGCACCAAGTTCCCGGTCGCTGACCTTGATTCCGCTTTCGTAACGCGCGGTGTCCAATGCCGCTTTGACTTTCAGGCCGGTCTTGGTCGTGGTGCTGCCGATCAGTTTCACGATCAGGTCGTGACTGATCAGCGGCCGGCCACGCCAGTTTTGCGTCACATGGCAGAACAGACGATGTTCGATTTTGTTCCACTTGCTGGTGCCGGGTGGAAAGTGGCACACATGCAGCACCAGGCCGGTTGTGTCGGACAATTCCTGCAAGGCTATCTTCCAAAGCCGACACCGACTCGAATTGGAGCCTCCGCCGTCGGCGGTGATTAACAATTCCTTCGCGTTGGGATAACGCATCCGGCCCATTTCCTGCCACCATTTCTTGATCGTCTGCGCGGCAAAACGTGCCGTGTCATGGTCGGTTCCCACGCTCACCCAGCCTTCGTTGGCGGTCAGGTCATATACCCCATAGGGCGTCACCCGTCCTTTGCCGGGTGCCTTATCGATGAAGTCATACACCTGCACTTCTTCGGGACGGCCCTTGCGTTGCCATTCTTTCCCGCTGTTCTTGAAATCCCCCACCAATTCCTTCTTTTTCGCGTCCACCGACACCACCGGCTGGCCGCGCGATTGCATGGCCATCACCCGCTGATTGATGTGGCGGAACTGCGCGTCGCGGTCCTCATGCTTGGAACCTTCGCGGGTCTTGCGGTTGCCCTGCAAACTATAGTCCGACGCCTTGAGCAACCCGGCCACGGCGCGCGCCGACACCGGATGGCCACGCTGCGTCAACTCCGCCGCCAATCGACTGGTGCTCTTGAGCGTCCATTGTAGCGGCGACATTGGATCGCCCCGCGTCTCCGGGGCCACCAGTTCTTCCAACGCCGGCAACAGGGCGGGATCGGTCTCCCGGAGCGGCTTGCCGCCACCACCCGGACGACGAATCCGCCCCAGCGGCAAACCGCCGTCGGAATCCCTTCGCTCTTTCAGTTCCCCAATGCCAACCCGAATGGTGTTGCGCGACATCCCCGTCGCCGCGGCCACAACCGAGATTCCACCGCGTGCCAACGCCATCGCTTCCGCCGCCGCCCAATGCCGACGAACGCGCTCATTCATTGACGGGAGCAAACACTTGAACTTCCGCCGAATCCCTTCGGCCAATGAGATGACATCCATTTCCGCAATGGACCACAATCGTTCTAATTGGTCAAGTTATCCGTGCGCGAGTGCTTAGTACCACTTTTCTGGTGTCCATTCAATTGGCGGCGGTAAATCACGAGTGCGCCCAAAATACCGGGGGGAGG
>CAIVKH010000364.1 GCA_903906425.1 uncultured bacterium | reverse complement strand
TGCGCAACTGGAGAGTGTCATCGGCCAATACATCGCGACCAACAACCAAAATCCAAGGCCGTTTGGCTGGACCCAAAAGGTCGACGAAATCCTCAACAAGGTGCGCCATTGTAAAGCTGCGTCTGTTACACAACACTAGCGCAATAGTCCCGCGTGCTTCTTCAGCCACGCCTCCGCCTCGCGCCACGGCGGGAAAGCCCGCGCGACCTCGGCCCAGAAGCGGTCCGAGTGGTTCATGTGCCGCACGTGCATCAGTTCGTGGACGATCACGTAATCGCGCACAGACGGCGGGGCCTGCACCAGCCGCCAGTTCAGCGAGATCGTTCCGCTGCGCGAACACGAGCCCCATCGCGAGCGCTGCGCACGGACGGAAACGTGAATCACGCTCGATCCGTGCTGCGCGGCCAGTTCGCGAACCCGCGGCGGCAACTCGCGCGTGGCGATCATCCGCATCCGCCGCTCCACCGGCGGACGCAAATCCGCGCCATCGCCGCGATGCGGAATGATCTGGTCGGCGAAGCGGACGACGCCGTCGGCCGCGTTGAACTCGATGCGCACGGTCTCGCCGCGAAAAAGAAACGGGTGCCCGTGCGGCCAGGAGTCGGGCGGCGGCGGCGGCGCGAATTTCCGCTTCGTCAATTGCAGGGCAACCCACGCCGAGTTCGCCTGAACGAACCGCATCGCCTCGGTCATATTGCCGCGCCGCGGAATTGTGCAGCGGACTTCGTCGTGCGCCGGGACGCGCAGAATGTAGCGCCGCGCTTGCGGGCTGCGGACGAAGGTGACCGCCACGCCCAGTTCAGGAATCAGGAATGCGGCCATTCGTCATTCAGATTTCTTCAGTTCGATCGCCCCTGAATTGATGCAGAAGCGGATGTGCGTCGGCGGAGGCCCGTCGTCGAAAACGTGGCCGAGATGGCTGCCGCACCGCGCGCAGCGAACTTCCGTGCGCACCATTCCGTGGGTTTTGTCCTCGATGAAAACAACATTGTTCGAACTCACCGGCTTGAAAAACGCCGGCCAGCCGCAGCCCGAATCATACTTCGCATCCGAGGCAAAAAGATCGTTGCCGCACGCCGCGCAGACATAAAGCCCCTTGTCGAAAACGTGGTCGTACTTTCCGCTGAACGCCCGCTCCGTGCCCTGTTGCCGCAGGATGAAATATTCCTCCGCCGACAGCGCTTTCTTCCACTCCTCATCGGCCTTCACGACTGTCTGCGTCTCGACCATCTTGTTTTCCTTCGCGGAAAAAACCTTGATCGTCTTGTTCGTCATCGGATCCACGCCGCCCTCCCTCGCCGCCGCGCAGGCGCTGAGCGCGCCCGCCGCCAGCAGAATCAAAAAAGTCTTCTTCATGTTCGTTCCCGCGTTTCCAATCATTGGAAAAGTGCCACAGCGTAACTTCCAATGATTGGAAATTAAATCAAGCGGCGCGCCGGCCTCCGCCGTCCGGGCTATTTCACCGTGGCGCCGCTGGCGATTTCGCCATCAACGGTAACGACGCGCATCTTGTCGCCCTTCGATGCGGCCAGCAACATGCCGTTTGACTCGACGCCGCGGATGACCGCGGGTTTCAAGTTGGCGACAACGACGATGGTCTTGCCGGTGATTTCTTCCGGTTTGTAGTGCTGCGCGATGCCCGCGACGATTTGCCGCGGCTGGCCGTCAATTTCGATTTGCAGCTTCAGTAATTTGGTCGCGCCGGCGACGACTTCCGCTGCGACGACCTTGGCCGTGCGAAGCTGGAGCTTTGCGACATCGGAAATTTCGATGATGCCGACGACACTGGGAGGGGCGGCATCCTTGCCGCCCTTTGGTGACGGCGGCGACGCCGTCACACCAGAAGCAGACGGCGACGGGGACGTCGCCGCTCCCAGTTTTTCTTCAGCGACGATGCGCGGGAACAGCGGGCCGGATTTTGTGACTTCGCGACCGGGCGGGAGTTTTCCGAATTCCTGCAACTCGGCCATCGTGCAGGGACCGAGCAGGCCGATTGCTTTTCGGAGCTGTTCCATTTTTCCGGCATGACCGGCTGCAAAAGTTGCGAGAGCACGCGCAGCGATTCGGCGGCGAGATACAGCGTCGTGTGCAGCGGCGTTTTGTCCTCGGCTTTCGCCTGCGTCCACGGCTGCTTCACCTCGAAATATTTGTTCACTGCCTTCACCGATGCGAGTGCCTGCGCGATACCTTGATCAATTCGCATTTCGGCGAGTCCGGTTTGAATCGCTTTCACCGCGCCCTGGATTTCGCTCCAAAGCGCTTTTTCGTCGGAACCATCGAGCGCGTTCCCGGCGGGCGCGGGAATTTTTCCGCCGCAATACCGCGTCGTCATGTCAATCACACGGCTGACGAGATTGCCGAGATCGTTCGCAAGGTCGGCGTTGAAACGACGCGTGAACGAGTCCTCGGTGAAGTTCGCGTCCTGGCCGAGCGCCATTTCGGCCATCAGAAAATATCGAAACGCATCCACGCCGAAGCGCGCGATCATGTCCATCGGGTTGACGACGTTGCCGAGCGATTTGCTCATTTTGTCTCCGCCCATCAGCCACCAGCCGTGCGCGAAAATTGTCTGCGGCAGCGGAATGCCGCACGCCTTGAGCATCGTCGGCCAATAGACCGTGTGCGTGGTAAGAATGTCCTTGCCGATGAGGTGGTAATTCGCCGGCCACCACTTCGCGAACTGTGCGTCGTCGCTGCGGTAGCCGACGGCGCTGATATAGTTCACGAGCGCGTCGAACCAGACGTAGCAGACGTAATCCTTGTCGAACGGCAGCTCGATGCCCCAGGCGAGCCGCGATTTCGGCCGCGAGATGCAGAGGTCTTTCAGCTCCTTGTTTTCCAGGAATCCGAGCGTTTCATTCTTCCGGAATGATGGCTGGATGAACTTCGGATTCGCCTTGATGTAGTCAATCAGCCACTGCTGATATTTGCCCATCCGGAAAAAATAATTCGCTTCCTTGATGCGAACGATGTTCGGCAAATCCTCCGGCTTCTTTCCTTCGGGCAAATCTTTTTCGGTGACGAACGTCTCGCTGGTCACGTCGTAGAGGCCGTCGTATTCCGCGCGATAAATTTCGCCGCGGTCGAACAAATCCTGAAGCATCGCCTGCACGACGCGCTTGTGCCGCTCCTCGGTCGTGCGGATGAAATCGTCGTTGGTGATACCGAGCCTTTTCCACAGCTCCTGAAAATTGACGACGGTCTGGTCGGCCTGCTGCTGCGGCGTGATGCCGGCCTTCTCCGCCGCGCGCTGAACCTTCTGCCCGTGCTCGTCGGTGCCGGTCAGGAACCATGTCGGCACGCCGAGCATCCGGTGGTAGCGCGCGAGCACGTCGGCGAGGATCGTCGTGTAGGCGTGGCCGATGTGCGGCTTGTCGTTGACGTAATAGATCGGAGTCGTGATGTAAAATTTGTCAGTCATGGCCGCGAAATATCACCGGATAAGATGGCGAAAGCAAGACGGCTTCACTCGCCCGAAGCGCGGTCCGGGGTCGTAATTTCCAATGATTGGAAATGCCGGATGCGCAAATTTCCAATCATTGGCAAAGTCCGGCCCGCAGACTTCCAACCATTGGAAATTCACGAAAAGTGAAAATCATCGAACTTGTGCTTGACGTGTCGCGGCGAATCAACAACAAGTGCGCCCCAATTCTGCGGGGTGAAAAGATTCCGCATGAAGAAAACCAATCAGTTTTGAGGTGCAGAAAGAACATGGATACGCCGCGCAATCTGAAATACACCAAGTCGCATGAGTGGGTCCGCTTCGATGGCAAGATCGCCACGATCGGCATTACTGATTTTGCCCAGGACCAGCTCTCCGACCTGACCTATGTCGAGCTGCCCAACGTCGGAGACGAGATCGGCGCTGGCGACCAGATCGCCGTGGTCGAATCCGTCAAGGCCGCGTCCGATGTCTATGCGCCCATCGGCGGCACCGTCACCGCGGTCAACAAGGCCCTCCAAGACAAGCCGGAACTGATCAACACCGAGCCGTACACCGACGGTTGGATCTGCAAGATCCAGCCCGACGACCCCAGCGAACTCGAATCGTTGCTCGATTCCGATTCCTACAACGCGCTTCAGCCCGACGACGAGGGATGAAGATTGGGGCGATGTTGAATTGGGCCAATGGGCATAGACCAGAATAAGCTTCCTTCCCAACGACCCAACGCCCCATCACCCCGTCCGCCCCTCGCCGTTCCAGTTTTTTTCGACGCGCCGGTCCGCTACAGCCGCGCCCTGGAATTGCAAGAAGCGTTGGTCGCCGCGCGGCAGCGCGATGAAATTCCCGACACGGTTCTGTTCCTCGAGCACATGCCCGTCGTCACGCTGGGCCGCCGCGCACGCATTGATTTTCTGTTGGCAAAGCCTGACGAACTGGCTGCGAACGGGATCGATTTCTTCACCGCATCGCGCGGAGGCGATGTCACGTTTCACGGGCCCGGCCAGCTCGTCATGTACCCGATTTTGAAACTGGGCAGCACCGAGGCCGACTCGCATGGCTATCTGGAGAACCTGGAGGAGATCGCCATCCAGACCGCCGCTGACTTCGGCGTGGCCGCGTTCCGTCGCAAAGGCATGAACGGCGCGTGGACCGATTCGGGAAAGATCGCGGCGATCGGATTCCATCTCAAACGCTGGGTCACGATGCACGGGATGAGCTTCAATGTGAACCTCGACCTGCGCGGCTTCGACAACATCGTCGGCTGCGGCCTCGTCGGCGAGAAAGTCAGTTCGCTCCGGCAGATTCTCGGCGAAAAATGTCCCTCGGTGGCGCGCGTCAAAGAAAGCATGGCGGCAAGATTCCATGCAGTGTGCGAACGCAGCTTCGCGGCACTGCCGGAATTTCCCGCCCTCGGAAAAATCCTTGGCGGCTATTTGGCGTAGCCGCGGCGCAGATGCGAAGGCAGGATTTTGAGTTCGTCGCGATATTTCGCGATGGTCCGCCGCGCGACGGTGATCCCCTGCTCTTTCAACTTCTTCACCATTGCGTCGTCGGACAGAGGCTTGGCGGGGTCCTCGCCGGTCACAAGTTGGGTGATCACGTCCTTGATGGTCTTGTTTGAAACCGACTGTCCGCTCGACGTCATGTAGCCCGGCGTGAAAAAATATTTCATTTCGAAGGTGCCGCGCGGCGTCTGCATGTATTTGTTCGCGATCGCGCGGCTGACGGTCGTTTCATGCACGCCGATGATCCCGGCGATTTCGGCCATCGTCAGCGGGCGCAGATGTGTCACGCCGTGGTCGAGAAATTCGCGCTGCACGCGGACGATTTCGCGCGCGATGTTGGCGATGGTCTGCTGCCGCTGTCCGATGCTTTTGATGAGGAACATTCCGGCGCGAACCTTGTCGCGGATGTAGTTCTTCACCTCCGGCTTCGTGTTCTCGTCTTCCATCAGCCGGCGATATTGATCGCTGATATGCAGGTGAGGGATGTGCTCGCTGTTCATCAAGACCACGTATTCATCGCCGGTCTTCACGATGCTGACTTCGGGAAGCACGTAAGCCGGCTCGTCGGAAATGAACGCACGGCCCGGCTTCGGCTCCAACGTGGCGATCAGCCGCGACGCGTCGTGGATGCTTACGACCGCCACTTTAAGCGCGCGCGCAATTTCAGGAAATTTCCGGGCGCCCAGCGCGTCGAGATGATCGCTGACGATGCTCGCGGCCAGCGACTCACCCTTGCCCAGCCGCCGCAATTGGAGCAGCAGGCACTCGCGCAGATCGCGCGCGCCGACGCCGATCGGGTCGAACTCCTGAACCAGTGTCAGCCCAATTTGGATTTGATCGAGCGTGAAGCCGGTGGTCTCCGCCAGTTCCTGCAACGAGGAGGTCATAAATCCCTCGTCGTTGATGCTGCCGATGATCAACTCGCCGAGCTGCCGTTCCGTTTCATCCTGCGTCGCCATGGTGAGCTGGTTCATCAGGTGCTGCTGGAGCGATTCCGGCTGCGAGAGCGAGTCGAAGAGGAACTGCCGTTTTTCCGCCGACTCCTTGCTGTAATTCTGCCCGCTCGAAGTCTGGTTGAAATAATCGCGCCATTCGTCATCGAGTTTCGCGAGCTTGTCGAATTCCTTGTCGAACGCGACCTCCTCGTCGGTCTTCTCGGGTTTTTCCGCTTCGACCTCGATGCGGTCCATCTCCATCGGCGTTTCTTCGAGCGTCGGGTTCTGCTCCATCTCCTGCTGCACGAGCGTGCGCAGTTCCATCGTCGGCACCTGCAAGAGCTCGAGCGACTGGCGCAACTGCGGCGCCAGAATTTGCATCTGCCGCTGCGTCTGAATCTGCGATAAATATTGATCGGCCATTCTTCGTTCCTGATGAACCCTGCCACAAATTAGGGCAACCCTGCACTGCGCACAAGTCCAGTCCCGAAAAATGGCATAAAACTTGCCGCCCTGATCGTGCGAGGATACGGGAGACATGATCACGCATCCGCAGCCCGGAAGCGCGTCGTTGCGAACCTGATGTCGGCCCACTATTCTTCAGTTCATGAGCAGGCATTCCTTGTTGCTTCTTTTTTTATTGCCGTTCGCAGCCCATGCACAAACCAACGCGCCGGAATTCAAGCAGCACTGGCGCGTCGTCAGCGTCGACAGCAGCCAGCCCGGCGAGGGCTCGCCGCAGGGCGCGATCGACGGCGACCCGATGACCTACTGGCACACGCACTGGTCCAACAACGACGCGCCGCCGCACCCGCACGAGATCGTCGTGGACATGGGCCGTTCCGTCGAACTGCTTGGCTTCACCTACCTGCCGCGACAGGCCAAAGGCGGCGGCCAGCCGAACGGCCGGATTGACCGCTACGAATTTATGGTCAGTGGCGACAGCACAAACTGGGCGCAGGCCGCGAGCGGTCGCTTTCCAGAATCCGGCGACTGGAAGACCAACCGATTCTCGCAGGCCGCGACCGGCCGCTATTTCAAACTGGTCTCATGGTCCGCCTTCAAGAACCAGCCCTTTGCCGCCGTCGGCGAACTCGACGTGCTCGTCAGCGACAAAGCGGCGGCCGACTTGAAATCGCGCTGATGCGTTTCCTGCACGCCGCAAATCTACCTGCTGGCGCAATGTTCGCGCTGTCCTCGAACTGGCGCGGAAGTTTCCAATGATTGGAACTTGCGCTGCGGCAAATTTCCAATCATTGGATTGTTCGGAATGCGATGTCGTCCTGCAATGAACTAGGAAAGCGCAATATGAAAATTCGCTGTTATCTTCCGCTGCTGGCCATGTCGATCTTGTCGGCGTGTCACCGCCATCAAGCCTGGACGAATGACAAGCTGACGCCTTTTGACTATGTCGTGAACGCGCCCTCAAATTCCCCGCTCTCCAAGGACACTGCGTTGATCGTGCAGAAAGTCGAAAGGCAAATTAGAGCGGAATTGGATTCAAAAGACCCGGCATGGTGGGCGGGAGAATATGGCAGGGGCGATGGTTACGTGAACGATAGTTTGATGCTTTCTCCTCGCTCTGGCTTTTCGTTCGCTACGCATGGCTGCGAGGGTTTGTATGACCGGACCTTCGGATCCGTGGTGGAGACAAATGGTCTCGTGGCACTGCACCGGCAAGTGGAACCGGTGGAGAAAGGTTTCCGTGCCGGTCCATACCTGCCTGTTCGATGGGGAAATCGCACGTTTCTGATATCAACAAATGAACTCGGTAATTTCTGCAAAGATGTCGCGCGGGGACGTTGCGGATCGGGAGGTAGCGCCAGTTCATACCTCGTGAAGATCAATGGCGATGCTGTTCAGTTGTACGACCTGCCTCAGATGGATAAATCCTGCACGGCCACGATTTTGAGCCTTGTCATCGCGGCGTCTGTTGTCCGCGTGGAAAATGTCCTCACAAATTCCGAATCAGGCGCGCTCTCTGCGTATTGCCGGATGGACAAGGGGACTGATGACGGGCTTGGCCACGGCGCAGTTTTCTTTCATGGGGTTCAAGAACACACAGTCTATGGGGCGTTCCCCGACTTTCGGAGAAACGACAGATCAAATGGCGTGCTTCAGGTTTGGATACCCAAGGGAAAATCTTTCCCGCGGCCCGGAATGAAATTCTCTACCGTGCTTTGGAAAGGCCCCAATGGCCCGACCGTGGAAAATCCAGCAGAACGAAAGAAATGATCACACGCAGGAGTTGTCGGAGCGGAAGACAAGGCGAACGGCCCACACAAATCCGCGGTCAGTCAGCGCGAACGCGAATCTTGCTGTCGGTCACAATCACGAGGCACCCGCGCCAAGTTTCAACCGCGTTTGTTCTGAAAACTGCCATGACGCGACTGGTCAGCGCCCGCCAGTCCGGTTCATCAAGACGGAGAAGCATGATGCCTTCGTGCGTTTGCGGCTTGAACCGGCGCACATCTGAAAAGTCGAGATCCTGTGTGATCAGGAAACGTCCGTCCGCGACGGCCCGCGTATGAACTTCGCAATCGGGACGGCCTTTGAGTCCTTCGTCGAGCGCGGTGTCAACGTCATGACCGAGATTCTCCAGATCGCGCCGCAACGAGGTCGGCAGATTCTCGTCGAGTTTGATTTTCACGCGACCTGACGCGATGGGAGCGGCAAGTCTTCCGCCGCCGATGTCGCCGCAAATTCAATCGCCGCGCGAACGTCGTCTTCCTGAAGCGACGGAAATTCGCGGACAATCGTCGCGACATCATCCCCTGCAGCAACACATGCGAGAACCGTACGCAGCGGAACGCGCGTGCCGGAAATCACCGGCAGGCCGCCGCAGATTCCCGCGTCACGTGTAATGCGAAGCTCGTGTTTCATGGCGATAAAATAGCAACATCACCAGACGATGCAAGGCGGAGGCAATTCTGTGAAACGCCTCGCGCGCACGTTTGCCTTGTTCCGTCTTCTCGCAGTGCTATTTTCGGCGCGCTTCTTTTCACGAAAGGAAATCGCATGAAGATTCGAATTCTGTTTGCCCTGTTCGCCGCCGCCTTCATCGCTCGCGCGGAGGAGACGAAGGATTACACGCAGGAGACGCCGGAGCAGAAGGCGGAGCGGTTCGCGTGGTTTAATCAGGCGAAGTTCGGGATGTTCATTCATTGGGGGCTTTATTCGGTCCCCGCCGGCGTGCATGGAAACAACACGGGCTATGGCGAGTGGTTCGTCGAGGAAACGAAGATTCCGATGCACGAATATGAGCAGTTCGCAAACCAGTTCAATCCGACGAATTTCAACGCGAGGGAATGGGTGCGCGTCGCGAAGGCCGCGGGCATGCGCTACGTCTGCATCACCAGCAAACACCACGACGGCTTCGGACTTTGGAACTCAAAGCTCGGCGACTGGAACATCGGCCGCACGCCGTTCAAGAATCGCGAGCCGCTGAAGGAATTGGCGGAGGCGTGCAAGGCGGAAGGGCTGACGTTCTGCCTGTATCACTCGATCATGGACTGGCATCACCCTCTCTACGGCAATCGCCGCGCGTACAACGACACGGCGACGGGCGAGACGGACATGCCGAAATATGTCGAGTACATGAAGGGCCAGCTCAAGGAAATCGTCACGCAGTTCGGGCCGCTCGGCATTTTGTGGTTCGACGGCGGCTGGGAGAATAGCTGGACGGACATTCCGAATCACGGGCCGGATCTTTACAACTTCTGCCGCAGCTTGCAGCCGAGCCTCATCGTGAACGACCGCGGCGGCCGGGGCGATTACGGCACGCCCGAACAGACGATCCCCGGTGCCGCACCGAAGAATGCGTGGGAGACGTGCATGACGCTCAACGGCCACTGGGGCTACAACAAGAATGATCACAACTGGAAATCCACGACGATGCTGATCCGTAACCTGATTGATTGCGCCAGCAAGGGCGGAAATTATCTGCTGAACGTCGGCCCGACCGGCGACGGACTGATTCCGTTCGAAAGCGTGTCGCGGTTGCAGCAGATCGGCGCGTGGATGAAGCAGAACGGCGAGGCGATCTACGGCACAATTCCCGGCCCGTTCCGCAAACTCGATTTCGGGGCCGCGACAATCAAGGACAACAAACTCTTCCTTTTCGTCCTCGACGTTCCCAGCGATCGCAAGCTGCCACTGCCCGCCTTTGCGACACCGATCAAACGCGCGTATTTCCTCGCTGATGCAAACAAAGGCAAACTCGAAGTCACGCCGGATGACGCCGGCCAGGTCATCGCGCTGCCGAACTATCCGCCTGAATGCTGGAACGAACACGCCAACGTCATCGTCTGCGAATGTGACGGCAAACCCGAGTCGGCCGCGAGCCTGATCCCGCAAGCCGCCGACGGCTCGCTGAAGCTCATCGCGAAAGAAGCCGAAGTCGAAGGCGAAGGCCCGGCCGCATATGAAACCGGCGGCGGCAAGGACAACATCGGCAACTGGACGAACGAGAAAAATATCGTCACCTGGTCCGCGAAAATCTCGAAGCCCGGAAAATTCAAAGTCACGCTCGACTACGCCTGCCCGAAAGACTCCGAAGGCAGCGAATACGAAATCACCTTCGGCAAAGAAAAACTCAGCAGCAAGATCGAAGGCACCGGCAACGACTGGACGACGTTCAAAACGCAAGACCTCGGCACCCTCGAACTCCCCTCCGGCAAACTCGAAATCAAAGTCACCCCGAAAACCAAACCCGGCCTCGCGGTGATGAACCTGCGCTCCCTGACACTCGCGCCAGCACCCTGATTCGGCGGGAGTGCACGATATTTGAAATGGCGGCGGCAAAGCTGCTGAGGTAAGAAATAGAGCATGACCGCGAAACAATTCTTCGACTGGCAGACCGGTGGCGGCACCGATGACGTCATGCGGCTGGTGGACGCCCTCGAACGCGCTGACATTCCATGGTGCGCCATCGGTGGCGTGGCCGTGAACCATTGGGCCGTCGAGCCGATGGTCACACAAGACGTGGATTTTGTCGTCGCGACCGATGACGTGGAACGCGCCATCACCGCGCTTGAAGCTGCGGGCTTCAAATCAGAGCGCTTCCAATGGTCCGTCAACTTCGAGGGCCGTTCAAAGGTCAGCTTCCAGTTGAGCACCGAGGATTTCTACAGGGAATTTCCCGCCCGCTCCGTCTCAGCCGATGTCCACGGCATCCTCATGCGCGTCGCATCACTTGAAGACACGCTGAAGGGAAAGATGCTCGCCTGGAAAGACGCGGATCGTCGCCGCAGCAAACGCATCAAAGACCTCGGCGACATCGCCCGCCTCATCGAATCCCATCCGCATCTGTGGGACAAGCTCACCGACGAACTGAAACGCGAGTTGCCGAAG
>CAIVKH010000363.1 GCA_903906425.1 uncultured bacterium | reverse complement strand
TCGACATAGATGGTGATGTCGGTGGCCGTGGTGCTGTGGTTGAACTTCAGCGCGAAGAGGCCGTTGGTTTGTGTGGAGTTTATTCGCGCGAGGGTGTCGGAGTTGGTGGGGCTGGAGCCGGTGGCGTATTTGAGCAGGTTGGGATAGCCGTCGGCATAGGCGATGTCGGTCGGATTGGTCAGGACGCCGGAGATTCCATGTGCCCATGCGGCGTAGCCTGTGGGCGGGTTGCCGGGCGGAATCTTCGTGAGAATCAGCGCACTGTACGGCGCGATGCTGACCGGGGCGGTCGGCGGGTTGCCAGCCGCGGTCACGTTGGTGCTGCCGAAGTTCGAGTAGTCGGAGGCATAGTTCGTCGAGTCGCTGTTGAATTGCACGTACCAGGCGCCTTCCCCGGGGAACTGCACGGAGAAGTTCGTGCGCGCTGCGCCGGCAAAATTTGCGATGACCACGGCATATCTCCCGGTCGTGCCTGCGTTCCACCGGCTGTACGCGACGAGCTTGTTCGCGTTGTCCACTTGAAGGGCGTTGCACGAGTCGCCGGGCAGTCCTTCGGAAAGCCCGTCGAGGTTTCTGCGGAGGCGGATCAGATCGCGATACAGGCGGACGATGCCCGCGAATGAATTCGTGCGGGTCCAATCGACGCTGCGCGTGTCGCTGAACTGGTTCGTCTCGAGCATTTCCTGGCCCTGCAAAATCATCGGCGTGCCGGGCGCGGTCATGACGAGCACCGCGCCGAGCGTCGAACGCTTGCGGGCCGCATAGCCGGCCGCGTCCGCTCCGCCGATGGCCACGGGCAGGCGGACGCCGGCGTTGAGATCGCCGTCGGTGTCGTGCGAGTCCGTGTAGATCACGCGCGAAAAAGTCCCGGTGACATTTCGTGCGACCGTGGGCATGTCGCGATTGGCGTCCGCCGCCTGCGCCAGCACGTTTCGGATTTCGCTGTTGAATGTGAAATCCCAGCGGCCATTGAAGCCGCCCAGGCCGCCCGCGTCTTCCGCGACATTCCATATCCCGGGATGCTCTGCGTTCATGGTTGCCACGGCATTCGTCAGCATCATCGAGCCCTCCGGGATCGAGATGCCATTGGTCGTTCGAATGATTTGACTGGGCGCGTCCCACCGGAACCCGTTGATGTGGTATTCGCCGATCCACATGCGGAAGGTGTCATCAATGAGCGCACGCACCTCCGGCTTGCCAAAGTCGGGCCGGGGTCCCCACGAAGTGAAGCCGTTTGGCGCGTAGTTGTAAAAGTAGAGTCCGCCATAGGCCGGGTCGGGCGCCCACCCATCGAACTGCCACAATGACGAGTTCTGCTCCCAGTGGTTGTGGACGACATCCAGCAGCGCGGCGATCCCTCGCTGATGCGCGCTCTTCACAAGATCGCGCAGGCCGCCGGGCGTGCCGTACGAGGTTTCGATCGCGAATGGATACGCCGGGTTATAGCCCCAGCTCGTGGTCGTCGGAAATTCATTGACCGGCATCAATTCCACCGCGCTCACGCCGAGATCGTGCAGGTGGTCGAGCTTGTTCGTGAAGGTGGCGAACGTTCCCGACGGACCCGCAAACGTGCCGACGTGCGACTCATAAATCACCAGATCGCGCACGTTGGTGATCGCAAGCGAGTCGCCCTCCCAGTTGTAGCCATTCGTTGCCACAACGATTGAATTGTTGTTGTCGGCGGCGTTAAGAACGCGGCATCGCGGATCGGTGCGCCAGAGGCTGCCGTTGATGACGAGCTTGTAGTTGCTGCCGTTGGTTGCCGTGGGAATATCCGCCGACCACACGCCGCCGCCCGCAACCTCGCGCACCAGCGGATTGGCCGACATGTTCCAACCGTTGAAGGTGCCTGCGACCGTCACGCTGACAGCATTCGAAGTCCACACGCGAAACGTCACGCCCGTGCCCGATGCGTCCGCATATGGGATTGAACCCCAGCCCGGCCGCGACGATTGTGCGACCGCTTCGCCCGCGCCAAGCGCGAACAACAATGTTGGTGCAACAAGCACCTTGAAGAGACTGGTCGGGTTCACGCTCACACCCTGACCATAGCAGCGACAGAATTCACTCTTCAACCGGCATGTTTCACGGGAATCCGGATGTGACGCGCCGCGCGTTTCCCCCATGCAAATTCCAATGATTGGAAAGTGCCGCGGCGCTCTTTTCCAATCATTGGAAGCCTGGAATTCTTCTACGGCTTGGTGACGCGCATGCGCAGGAAGCGGTTCGTCGCAGTGGCGTCGGTGTCCCATACGACGTCCACGGCGGGCACGCTGTTGGTGTCTTCGCTGACGTTCGAGGCGGCGCCCCAACTGCCGTTGAGGTTCGTGGCGATACCGGACCAGGCTTCGTTTGTGATGTTGTAGGAACCCTCGACATAGATGGTGATGTCGGTGGCCGTGGTGCTGTGGTTGAACTTCAGCGCGAAGAGGCCGTTGGTCTGCGTGGAGGTCATCCGCGCGAGGGCGTCGGAGTTGCTCGGGCTGGAGCCGGTGGCGTACTTCAAGAGATTCGGATAGCCATCGGAGGTGCCGAACTGGTTGTACGCCGTCTTGCCGTTGGTGATGCCCGCAGCCCATGCGTCGTAGCCGCTGGCTGCCGGAGCGCTGGTCACGGACAGAACCACGAATGCGCCGTCATACGTCATGCTCCACACGTTGCCGCCGCCCAGCGACGCCAGATTGGTGCTCGCAAAGCCGTTCGTCAAAGCCGATCCCGCGCTGAGAATCACGAAGGAGTCGCCGATAGTGCCGGAGTATCCGTTGATCACGCTCACATTCAATCTGCCGCCCAATGTTGCCGCGCTGCCGACGGCCAGCTTGTCGAAATCCACGCCGGGGCCGGTTGTGCCGCCAATCTTGATGTTGAGCGCGCCGTTGGCGGTCTGCGTGTAGTTCTGCGACACCGTCAGCAACGTCGGCGACGTGGGGCCGGGTGAGACGCTACCATCGGACGTGACACTGCCGCTGATCGTGCCGGTCACATTAAGCGAGGCGCCGGCCGAAAGGGTGACAGCGCCCGAACCGAGCGCCGCGCCGTTGACGACCAGCGTGCCGTTCGAAATCTGCGTGCCGCCGCTGTACGTGTTGTTGGCCGTCAGTGTGACCGTGCCGGTGCCCGCATTCACCACGACGCCCGTGCCAGCGATGAAGTTGCTGATGACGCCAGCGCTGAGGCTGAACACAAGCCGCGCATTGTTCGTGATGGGACCGCGGCCGGGCGGCGCGGCGACGCTGTTCGTTCCGAGCATGAATGTCCCGTTGTTGATCAGCGTGTATCCGCTGTAAATGTTCGTGCTCGGTGCGGTGACCAGCGCCATGGTGCCTGCGCCGACCTTGACGAGCCGGCCGGGCGTGCCTCCGGGCAAGTCCATCACCTGCGCAGAAACCAGCAGGTCAATGTCCGCCGCGCCGTCAGCGACGTTGAAGTTGATTGGGATCGCACCGCCGGTATATTGGCCACGAAGGTCAATACTCACCGCATCAATCACGGACGTCGAGGCGCTGGCCAGCGTGATGAAATTGGTCTTATCAATGATGTAATTGCCAAACTGGTCGCCCGGCGCTTCCGCACTCAGATAGCCGCCGTTCAACACCATCGTCGGCAGATCCTGATGAGTGCCGCCAACCGTTGTTACGCGCGCCACGCTCACCGTGACGACAGACGGCATGGTGGTGTTTTGTCCGAGGCAGGTGCCGTTGTTGTTGGCAAGGCGGAGCGTCGCTCCATTTTGCACGGTAAGCGGCGTTCCGCCCGGAATGGGCGATGAGCCACCGGTCGTCGTGGTGATCTGAACTGTACCGCCATCGAAAATCGTTCCGCCAGAATAGGTGTTTACTAGCGGCAGATTCAGTGTGCCCGAACCGACTTTCACGAATGCTCCAGTTCCGCCCGGCGTGTTCGCGATGATGCTTGATGCCGTCACGGTGCTGCCCGTCGCAATCGAAAGCGTGGCCGAACCTGATCCGCTCGATGGGCCGATGGCGAGGCGACGGTTCGCGTTGACGACGACATTGGTCAACGCCTCTAGCGTTGTTCCGGCATTCAGGGTGAGTTGGCCCGGCGTGGCCGCTGATGGCGCAGTGCCGAGGCTGCTGTCGGAATTGATTGCGAGTGTTCCCGCGGCCACCACGGTTGCGCCGGTGAAGGTATTCGCGTTGAGCAGCGAAAGCTTCGCCGCGCCGTATTTCGTGATGCCAATGGAACCGCCGATGCCGCCGCCGCTGAATGAATAGTTCTGCGTTTCATTGCTGATCGAAAGGGAAGTCACCGTGATGGATTGCAGGAGATTGATCGCGAAGTTTCCCGATGCCGTGTCATCGAACACGACCGCATCGCCGGGCGAGAATGTCTGTGTTGTCCCTGACAGGATGGACTTCCAGTTCACTGCCCCCGCGACGTCCCACGTACCGTTGACGCCACCATCCCACTTGAGGCCCGCGCCGGCATTCGTGATTACCAGATCAATCGAAGTGTTCACGAGATTGTTCGTGACGTAGCCTTGCGCGCCATTCGGGAATGAAGCGACGGTGAAGTCGCCGGCCGAACCGTTGAATGCCGCATCATAATCCAGCAACACGTGGGTCCCGACGGCCATCGGCGCGAGCGGCTGGAGGCGCAGGGTGATGCCCGGCGCGGTTGTGACATCGCCCATGGCGTGGATCGTCGGAGTTGATCCGTTGAGCAGCGCGGAGAAAACCGCACCGCTGTTCAGCGTCAGGTTCGTGACCGTCAGCGTGCCGCCGGAGGCCGTTCCGATGCGTGGCCCGATCGTTCCACCACCGTCAACAGTTGTTGCCGCCATGTAAACGAAGCCGGTGCCCCACAGCGACGCGTTCGTCTGAACTTCCACCGCGCCGGTGCCGAAATTGTAGCCGTCAATCAGCAGCGTTCCGTTGCTGACCGTCGTCTCGCCGCCATACGTATTGCCGCCCGCAAAGCGCAGGATGCCCGAACCGATCTTCGTGACGGAAAGATTGGCACCGCCATCGGTGATCGCCCCGGCAATCGTGTTCGTCGGGCCGATGGCATTGCTGACCTTGATCTGCGTGTTCGCCAGCAGCGAGATGTTGTTCGAGATGGTGACATCCGTGCAAAGTAACTTGCCGTCGCCAGCGTCCGCGATGGCTTGATAGTTCGCCATGTTCGTCTGGCCGCGACCGAGAGGATCGAAACCGACACCAATCGTGGTATTCGTCCACCACTGCGTATTCACAGGCCCGCCTCCAGACGCGCCGTTAAACACGCGCAGATCGAAACGATGCATTCCCGGCGAAAGCGCAACCGTGCCGATGGTCGGAATGTTATATCCTGTGAGGTCGTTGAGAACCGCCGTGCCGTCAAGGCGCAGATTCACATTGTCATCAAAATTTTCAGCAAATGTGTAGGTCACGCCGGCGGGATTCGTGACGACCAGATAACCCGAGTAAATCCACTCGGTGTTGTTCGTGAGGTCCGCGTTCATGTTCGCGCGTTTGTCCGAAAGCTTGACGCCTGAGTTCAGGGGATTCGGCGAAATGAGATCAATGACATT
Organism: uncultured bacterium; assembly: GCA_903906425.1. Lineage (GTDB taxonomy): Bacteria > Verrucomicrobiota > Kiritimatiellia > CAIVKH01 > CAIVKH01 > CAIVKH01. The sequence continues at coordinate 5,979 of CAIVKH010000363.1, read as the reverse complement.
TGTCTTGATGACGCCTTCCTGCATGCCTGCTCCATCCAGCGCGAGCACGCCGCCCGCCATCGTGACCGTGCCGAGGCCTGCGGCGTTCAGCGCCTTGAGATTCAGCGTGCCGTTATTGACCGTCACACCGCCGGCGAAGGTCATGTTCGTTCCAGCGCCGGCGAGCGTGAGTGTGCCGCTACCATTCTGGAAGAGTCGCAGTTTGCCGGTGCTCGTGCTCGGCGAAACACTGTCGCGCATGTTGCTGCCGGAGAAAATCGAATTGCCCGATCCGGCGATCACGAGAAGGCCGTCGCTGTTCACCCCATTATCTGTCGCAGCGTTGTCAATCATTCCGCCCGCGTTGTCGTCGCTGACGATCGAATCAACCGACTGGCTGGTGCCGCACAATTTGAGTTGCGCCCAATCCACAGGCGAACCGCCAAAACCGATGGAGACGCCAGCCGCAAATTGATTATTGTTGCTGCACACCAGAATCGTCGGGCCACCGCCGTCGCTCACGGTTCCAAGTTGTACCGGGCCGAAAATCGTCTGACCCGTGGCCGCGTTGAGAACTATCGAGCCGCCGCCGCTGGCGATGGTCGTCGCACCGGGATAGGAATTGGTGTTCTTGAATACCAGAATGCCGTTTTCCGTCTTCGTGAGGCTGCCGGAGCCGGTGACCGGATTGATCAGGCCGAAGCCGATGCCGGCGGCGACATCAATGATCGAAGAGCCCGCAACGCTGACGCGCGAACTGGTCGTCAGCGAGTTGCCGAGCGCGCGGAACGTGCCGCTGGTGAGCGCGACGTCCTTGTCAAAATAGCCGGCGCTGTAGTTTTCGAGCGAAAGCATCGCGTTGCTTGCCACGCCGATGACGCCGGGGCCGGTGGTAACACCGCGCGCAATGGACATGATGCCGGAAGCGACATTGATGGTTCCGACATTGGTCAGCGTCATTTCCACGAAGAACATCTGTCCGCCGCCCAACTTCGTGAGCGTGAAGCCGGCCAGATCCACGACGTTCGTGCCGCGGAAATACCACGCGTTGCCGTACGATCCGATGCTGGCATCCGAACCAAGCACCATCGCGCGGAGCGCGCGGTCAGCAGACGCGCCCGAGTTGATGATCGTTCCGGTGTTCGCAAATCCGTTTCCGAAAATCGTGATGATGTCGCTGCCGTTGTTTGTCGTGCCGTTGACGTCCAGCGTGCCGCCGTTGATAATCGTGCCGGCATCGCGCGATCCGAGCGACGAGGCGTTCACCAGTTTCAAAATGCCGTTGCTGATGGTGACCAGCCCGGAATAGTCGTTGTCTGTGCCACCGAGCGTGAGCGTGCCCGGCCCCGTCTTTGTGACGCCGGTCGCACCGGTGATCTTGCCGCTGCCGGTGATGGTGTAGTTGCTCGCCGAGTTCACCACGAATGATCCAGGCTGCACCGTCGCTGCGAGATTCACGACGGGGGAGAAAGCGCCGCTGTCATCGAACAAGACAGAATCGAAATTCAGGAAGTTGTTCGTCTGGAGCGTGACCACATCGAACCAGTTTGTGTCGGCGAGATTCCAGTTTGTGGACGAGACAGGGTTCCAGCGGAGATTGCCATACGTGCCGCTGATGACGAAATTGACCTGCCCGCTTGTCGCCTCATCAATCGTCCAGGTTTTATGCGTCAGGTTGCCGGGGGGCGTCGGATTGAATGACGTCGTCTTGCTGCCGGTGTAGGTGATCAGCGGATACGTTCCGTTGCCCAGCGCGGCGAGCGCGTTGATTCGCACGACGCTGCCGCTGGGTTCGAGGCCGCCGTTGATGATGAGCAGGTCGTTGACGCCGCCGCCGGCCACGCCATTCGTCGCAAGATCAAATGTGTTCGTCGCGTTCGCATTCATCGCGAGGCTGCCCGCGATCGTCAGCGTTCCCGGTGTACCGTCGCCGCCGGGAAGCAGGCGCGCGGAATCGGCCACGACCACCGTGCCGGACACCGTGCCGTTGCCGAGAAGCGGCTCGCCGGCAGGAACGATGAACGGTGAAAACGCCGTGACGTCGAATGTGCCGGCCGCGCCCACACTGACAAGCGCATTGGAAAGTGAACCGGAAGAGGCAAGCGCGAGCGTGCCGCCGCTGATCGTCACGAAGTTCGTCATGGTGTTATTGCCGGACAGCGTCAGCGTGCTCGCGCCGATCTTTGTGAACGTGCCGCCGCCGGTGAGCACGCCGGAATAGGTCGTGTTGGAAGCATTGTTTCCGGCGGCGAGCGTGACCGTGCCGGGCAGCGTGATGGTGCCGGAACCGGCGAGCGCGCCGAGAACCGGCGCGGTGGCGGACGTGCCGAAGCCGAGATCATTCGTGCTCTGCATGACAAGCGTCGCATTTGCGAGCGCGCTGTTTGCGTCGATGCTGACACGCCCGCCGAGATAACCTGCGCTAGCGGGATTCACCGTGATCGTTCCGCTGTACGAGTTGCTCGCGCCGGTGAATCGCACCGCGCCCATGCCGTTTGTGATTGTCAGAGCATTGTCCACCGTCAGCGGACCGGAACCGGTGAGCGCGTCATCAATATACAGATACCTGTTGCTGCTGACGGTGATCAATGATCCGCCCGCCGCGCCGACGGTGAACGTCGCATTCGTGAGATGCTGCTGTCCGTCCTGCGACCAGATTGTTCCGCCCGCGAGTTGCACGTTGTTTGTGATGTTATACGACGTTCCAGCCGTGCTGCCGCCAAACCGCAACTGTCCGCCCGAGTTAACCGTCACCAGGCCGATGCCAAGCCCGTTTCCATTTTCTGTTCCGCCTCCGTCTGTCCCGATCGCCAGCGTTCCACCGTTGATCGTTGTGCCACCGGAAAAAGTGCTGGCCGCTTTTGCGAGAATCTGCGTGCCCGTGCCGCTATTCACCAGCGTCAGGTTGCCCGCGATGACCGTGCCGTTCGTTGCCGAGAAATTTTTTGAACTGCTGATCGTCAGCGTCACGGGCGTTGGCGAACTATTCGTTATCATCTTCGCGCCGCTGGACAGATCACTCAGGCCGGTGAGCTGCTGGTTGAATCCGTTCAAATCCAGAATCGCCGGCGAGCCGTTGCCGCCGCCGTTGCCGAGCACGAGCGCGGAGATGACAGGAAGCCGGTTGCCGCCGCCGTCGAGCACGACCTTGCCCAGGACGATGTAGGTGTTCCCCGAATAGGTGCTCGCGCCGCTCAGGATGGTGAGGCTCGATGCCGCGTCAAAGTTCCGAAACGCCGCGCCATAAAGATTCGTGCCGGAACTGCTGATCGGGCCGGTGAGGACGAACGTGGAGCCCGTGTCCGCGCCGATGCGCGTTTGATCGGCCGTAAGCACCACCGGCCCCGCCCACGAATTTGAACCAAGCACTGAATTCAAAGCACCCAGGCTGTCGCCGGTTCCCTGATTATTGATGGAAACCACCGTGCTGGTATTTGTCACGGTAACGCCGCCGGACAAGCGCAGCCGCTGACCATTGCCGACTGTCACCAGCGGCGAACTGCCGAGTGAGTTTCCGTTCGTGATCACGAGTGTTCCCGAACTGACCGTGACATTGCCGGTGAACGTGTTTGCGCCACCGAGCGTCAGCGTGCTGGCGTTCGCTTTCGTAAAGCCACCGCCCGTGATCGTCGCGTCAATCGTCGCGATGGCATTCATCGTGATCGTCTGCTGGCCGGCGAGCGTGAGCGGGCCGCCGCTGATCGTGTAGCCGCTGTTGGCGAACGTGAGGTTGCTGATGGTGATCGGCTCGGACAGCGTGACGACGCCGCCGACCGCACCGCTGCCGAACGTCGCGCTGTCGGGGTTCGCATTGTTCCAGGCAACGTTGGCACCGTTTGTCGCGATCCAGTTGGTGGAAACCGTGTCCCAGATTCCCGCGCCATCCTGCGCGCCATTGGACGAGGTGTTCGTGTCCCAGACGAGCTGGGCGGCCTGAAGCGACAGCGCCGAGCCGATGAGGAACTGCGATAAAACTGGCAGAACGAATTTGCGAATATTCACGTTATGTCTCCAAATTTCGACTAGCCGAAAACGCCTTGCGAACATTGACCCGAATGGCGGTTGAGTTCTACACAAGATTGCGCCTGACCGCATAAAATCTGCGCAAGGTCATTTCGTGGGCCGGGGTTTCCCACGGTGGTGAACCTGCCATGCAACCATTCAGTGCAAGGGGGTGCCACCCTTTGGCGCAAGGGGTGCCACTCCTTCGGGCAAGGGGTGCCACCCCTTCGAGCAAGGGGTGCCACCCCTTTGAGCAGGGGGTGCCACCCCCTCGGCAAACCTCGGCAACCACTCCGATCCAGGCAAGCAACCGTCGTCCTCGCAACCACCTTCTGCCGCTCTTCCAATGATTGGAACATTGCCGGGCCGTCTTTTCCAATGATTGGAAGTGATCGGAGAACCTCGGCGCCGAGACCCGAGGCCGGAGCCGGATTCCTGGTTTCAGAAGTTCCAATGATTGGAAACCTCCGCGCCGCAGATTTCCAATCATTGGGAATTTGCTGTGCGGCTGTCCGCGTTCGAGAAAGGCGCGGGCGGGGCGTGACAAGTTCCGCGGGTTGTGGAGAATCATCGGCACCATGAAAACATCTCTGCTCTTCGCCGTTCCCGCCGCGTTGTTCGCCGTTTCTGTCTGCGCCCAGTCCACCGATCCGGGTCCGCTCGACGGGCAGTGGAAAACAAAACAGCTCACCGACAAGTTCTGGGCGGAGGGCGCGTGCGCGGCGGATGTGAACCACGATGGCAAGATGGATGTGCTGTGCGGGCCGTACTGGTATGCCGGGCCGGACTTCGCAACGGTTCACAAGATTTATGGCGACGAGAAGTCGTTCACGAAGAAGAAGGCCGACGGCACAGAGGAAAAAATCGCGGGCTTCGAGGGTTGCCTGAGCGGCAAGAACGGCTACTCGGATAATTTTCTTTCGTACGCGTACGATTTCAACGGCGACGGCTGGACCGACTATCTCGTGTTCGGCTGGCCCGGCAAGGAGACGTTCTGGTACGAAAATCCGCAGGGCAAGGACGAGCCGTGGAAACAGCACGTCGTCATGAAAGTCACCGACAACGAATCGCCGATGCTCGCGGACGTCAACGGCGACAAAGTTCCCGACGTGCTCTGCAATAGCGGCGGGCAGCTCGGCTACGCGACGATGGACCCGAAAAATCCCAGCGCGGAATGGGCGTGGCATCCGATTTCCGGCGCGCCCGACAAGCGGTTCCAGCGCTACACGCATGGCATCGGCTGCGCGGATATCAACGGCGACGGCCGCGCCGATATTCTCGAAACGCAGGGCTGGTGGGAGCAGCCCGCCAACTGGGACGGCAAAACTCCGTGGACGAAACACGCCGCGAAATTCGGCGAGGGCGGCGCGCAGATGTACGGCCTCGACGTGAACGGCGACGGCAAGATGGACATCATCACCTGCCTCAATCCGCACGGCTACGGCCTTGCATGGTTCGAACAGACCGCGACCGGCTGGACGCAGCATCTCATCACCGGGACGAAAACCGAAAAGGGCGAGACCGGCGTCACCTTCACGCAGCCTCACGCGATTGACATCGCCGACATGAACGGCGACGGGCTTCCCGACATCGTCACCGGCAAACGCGTCTGGGCGCACGGCCCGACCGGCGATGTTGAGCCCGGCGCGCCCGGCGTCGTCTATTGGTTCGAACTGAAACGCGATGGCGGCAAGGCGTCCTTCATTCCGCACCTGATCCACAACGACAGCGGCGTCGGCACCGAAGTGATGGCCGTTGATCTGAACGGCGACAAGAAGCTTGATGTCGTCGTCGGCAACAAGCGCGGCTGCTTCGTCAGCATCCGGCAATAAATCGCCGGCTCAATTTCGGAACCTGCGGAAATTCCGCGGGCGATTTTCAGGCCCGAAGGTCCGTAAGTTGAAAGCCCAGGGCGCAGCCCTGGGTCGGCAAATTAGAAGAACACCGCACAAGCCCTGAAAGGGCGGGACAAAGCGATTTCGCCCTTACAGGGCTTGG
>CAIVKH010000362.1 GCA_903906425.1 uncultured bacterium | reverse complement strand
GATATTTATGCCACGAGCGTGGACTACTCGCCTGACACGGAGATATCGCAGCAGTTTTTTGCGACAGTTCAGAACAAGATGCACTGGGCGGCGCACGGGCAGACGGCGGCGGAGGTTATCCACGCGCGGGCGGACGCGCGCAAGCCGTTCATGGGCTTGATGACGACGCGGCCGGGCGGCATCATCCGCAAGGAGGATGTGAGCATTGCCAAGAATTATCTCGCGGAGGGTGAGCTACAGGTGTTGAACCGCATTGTGAATGCTTACATCGAATTTGCAGAGTTGCAGGCGTTGCGGCGGCAGGTGATGACGATGCGGGACTGGATCACGAAGCTGGATGATTTTCTCAAGCTGTCGGCGCACGAACTGCTGGATCATGCGGGAAAGGTTTCCGCAAGTTCGGCAAAGGAAAAGGCGGAACTGGAATATGAGCGCTACCGCCGACTGGTGGATGCCCAGCCGCGACAAGTGGATGCAGATTTTGAAAAGGCCGTGGCAAAACTGAGCCAGTTGCCGCCGGCGAAGAAACCCAAGCCGCCAAAATCATGAACTTCAACAAATCGAAGACTGTGGGACGGATGGGACTCTTGGGACGGATGGGAATGATGGGACGGATGCTGGCCTGGTTTAAGGAGTTGAATATATGAGCTTCACTGAATCGAATACTGTCGAGCAGATGATTCTGGATGCCATGTCGCGGCGTGGCAGTGGCGGCGCACTCATTGCGCGAGAGTCTTCGCCGGGCTGGGGTGCGTCGCTGGGCGGGGAGCTGGTGGATGGCTACAAGAAGTCCGGGCATCGCGGGCAGGATGCCCGCGCCACTTCATGGCAGTATGTGGCGGCGACGGAGGTTCCGCGTCAGCCGGGGGATGTGATGGTGGAGTCGTGGTTGCGGGTGGCGCTGATCCGGCTGAATCCAGAAATCGCGGCGCAGCCGGACCGGGCGGACGAGGTTATTTATGCGCTGCGGGCGATTCTGCTTTCGGTGCAGGCGGACGGGCTGGTGCGGGCGAATGAGAATTTTATGGCGTGGCTGCGCGGGGACAAGACGATGCCGTTCGGGGCGAACGGGGAGCATGTGCCGGTGCGTCTGGTGGACTTCCAATCATTGGAAAAGAATGACCTGGTGGTTTCCAATCAATGGAAGTATCAGGCGGGGGCGGTGGAGAAGCGGTTCGATGTGGTGTTTGTGGTGAACGGGTTGCCGGTGATTATCGGGGAGGCGAAGACGCCGACGCGCAACGCGGTGACGTGGTTCGACGGGGCGTTCCAGGTGAACGAGATTTATGAGAAGCAGGCGCCGGCGATGTTTGTGCCGAATGTGTTTTCGTTCGCGACGGAGGGGAAGGCGTTCCGCTATGGCTCGATACGGATGCCGGTGGAAATCTGGGGGCCGTGGCGTACGCGGGAGAATGAGCCGGAAGGTTCGCTGGCGGATGTGCGGCGGACGGTGGAGAGCATGCTGCGGCCGGAGGTGGCACTGGATATTCTGCAAAATTTCACGGTGTTCGCGACGGACAAGAAGCACCGGCGGATCAAGATCATCTGCCGGTATCAGCAGTATTTCACGACAAACCAGATCGTGGAGCGCGTGGTGGCGGGGAAAACGAAGAAGGGGCTGATCTGGCATTTTCAGGGTAGCGGCAAAACGCTGCTGATGGTGTTCGCGGCGCAGAAGCTGCGGCTGCATCCGCAACTGGGGAATCCGACGGTGATTATCGTGGTGGACCGGATTGACCTGGATACGCAGATCACGGCGACGTTCAACGCGGCGGATGTTCCGAACATGGTGGGCGTGGCGACGCGGCAGGAGTTGCAGGCGTTGCTCGGGCAGGACGTGCGCAAGGTGCTGATCACGACGATTCATAAGTTTGGCGAGGCGGGCGGCAGGCTGAACGAGCGTTCGAACATCATCGTGATGGTGGACGAGGCGCATCGCACGCAGGAGGGCGATCTCGGGCGCAAGATGCGGGAGGCGCTGCCGAATGCGTTTCTGTTCGGGCTGACGGGCACGCCGATCAACCGGGCGGACAAGAATACGTTCTGGGCGTTTGGCGCGGACGAGGATGAGAAGGGCTATATGAGCCGCTACTCGTTCCAGGAATCCATCCGCGACAAGGCGACGCTGCCGCTGCATTTCGAAGCGCCGGAAGTGAAGCTGAAGATTGACAAGGCGGCGATTGACGAGGCGTTCAAGCAGATTACCGGGGAATTGAGCGAGCAGGACCGCGATGACCTGGCCAAGCGCGCCGCGAAGATGGCGGTGCTGGTGAAGAACCCGGAACGAATCCGCGCCGTGGTGAAGCATATCGTGAATCACTACCAGGCGAAGGTGGAGCCGAACGGGTTCAAGGCTCAGGTCGTGGTGTTCGACCGTGAATGTTGCCTGCTCTACAAGCAGGCGATGGATGAGCTGATCGGGCCGGAGGAGAGCGCGATCGTCATGAGCGGCTCGCAGTACGATCCGCCGGAGTGGAAGCAACACGTTCGCGACAAGGATACGGAAGAAAAGCTGCTGGATCGTTTCCGCAATCCGGCTGATCCGCTGAAGTTCGTGATCGTCACCAGCAAGCTGCTCACCGGCTTTGACGCGCCGATCCTGCAAGTGATGTATCTCGACAAGCCGATGAAGGATCACAACCTCCTGCAAGCCATCTGCCGGACGAATCGCACCTTCGGGCAGGAGAAGACGCACGGATTGATCGTGGATTATATCGGTATCTTCGACGACGTGGCGCAGGCGCTGGACTTCGACGAGAAGGCGGTGCAGCAGGTAGTCAGTAATATCGAGGAACTGCGCAAGGCTCTGCCGATGCAGACGGCGAAGTGCCTGGCGTTCTTCCCCAGCGTGGATCGCAGTGTCGGCGGCTACGAGGGCCTCATGGCTGCGCAGCAATGCCTGCCGAACAACGAGGTGCGCGACAAGTTTGCAGCAAACTTCATCGTGCTCGGCACGATTTGGGAGGCGCTGTCGCCGGACCCGATGCTGAGTCCGTACGAAAAAGACTACAAGTGGCTGACGCAGGTTTATGAATCGGTGAAGCCGCCAAGCGGCAACGGCAAGCTGCTATGGCACGCACTTGGCGCGAAGACGATTGAACTGATCAACGAGAATGTACATCTCGAATCCGTGCGCGATGATGTCGAGACGTTGGTGCTCGACGCGGACGTGCTGGAAGACATTCTGAAGGATGCCGACCCGGCCAAGCGTGGCAAGGAAATCGAGATCAAGCTCATCGCCCGACTAAAGAAGCACCTTGGCAATTCGAAGTTCACGGAGCTCGGCGAGCGATTGGAGAAGATCAAAGAGCGACATGAACAAGGATTTCTCAACAGCCTCCAATTCTTGAAGGAAATTCTCGAACTGGCGAAGGATGTATTGCAGGCGGAAAAGCAAACTGACCCACAGGACGAACGTGACCGTGCCAAGGAAGCCCTGACCGAGCTATTCAAGGACGCCAAGACCAGGAACACGCACATCATCGTTGAGCGAATCGTGGCCGACATCGACGACATCGTGAAGAAAGTGCGGTTTGACGGCTGGAAGAATACATCACAAGGCGAGCGACAGGTGCAGCAAGCACTCCGCAAGACTCTCCTGAAATATAAGCTGCACACCGATCAGGAACTGTTCGACAAGGCTTATAGCTACATCAAGCAGTACTACTAATTTCTAGCAGAATGAAAACGATCATAGTTGCATCACCCGGCGAAATCGACATCTTCGCAAGAGCAAAGGGCCTGTGAGTGATGAGGTGGATGCACCGTCCCGCCCAAAAGTGTTCCTGTGTGGGCATTCCCGTGCCAGTTCTCGAGCATGAGCAGGTCACGCCCTCTTTATTCGCCCAAACTTTTGGAGAACAGAACATGATGGACATGAGACGAATTAATATGCTGGTGGTTTCAACCCTGCTATGTATTGCGGGGATACTTGGACCTGCTCACAACGCCAGAGCGCAAAACGTCATCTTTGCTGACAATTTCGATGACAACGCCATAAATACGGCGATCTGGACAAATTGGGGCAACACCGTTGTCGAGACAGGGCAAATGATGCAGGTTCTCACAACCGTAACCGATCAAGGAGGACATTTGAAATCGAAAGCGTTTCCCATTGGTTGCAATGGACCCATTACAATTACGCGAAACGTGT
>CAIVKH010000361.1 GCA_903906425.1 uncultured bacterium | reverse complement strand
CCGTCGGGAAAGGAATCTTCAAATTGAAATCGAAAAATGGTGTGACCCGCGTCTCACCCGCACCAGTACGACGCGAAATGAATCGACGCTCATGTTTGACCGGACAGTAGTGCCGCCGCGCAAACTTCCAATCATTGGAAATGTGCGGCGCGGTGAAAAAAAGCGGCGCGCGGCTTGACGGTGGCGGGGTGGGGCCGATACTTTCCGCGCTTCGTTATGCCACCGATTCAAATATTGCCGTCGCTGCTGGCCGCCGACATGGGCGCCCTGGCCGCGGAGTGCCAGCGCGCGGAGTCCGCGGGCGCGGACGGGTTGCACGTTGACATCATGGACGGCCATTTCGTCCACAACTTGAGCTACGGGCCGGACATCGTGCGGATGGCGAAAAAAGCCTGCAAACTTCCGCTTTCCGTTCATCTGATGGTGACGCACCCGCATCACTTGGCGTCAGCTTTTCTGGACGCAGGTTCCAGTTTGCTGATGATCCAGATCGAGGCGGCGTCGCCGCCGATGCCGATCTTGCGGGCGATCCGCGAGCGTGGACGGCGCACGGGCGTGGTGCTTAATCCGGAGACGCCGCTGGAGGCGATTGATCCGGTGCTCGAATTGGTGAGCGAGGTTTTGTTCATGACGGTGCATCCGGGGTTTGGCGGGCAGGCGTTCATTCCGACGGTGCTGCCGAAGATCAAGGCGCTGCGCGCGCGCAAGCCGGACCTCGATATTTCCGTGGACGGCGGCATCACGATGCAGACGGCGAAACTTTGCGCGGAGGCGGGCGCGAATGTGTTGATTGCCGGCACGTCGCTATACAAGGCTGTTGACATGAAAGCGGAAGTCAGCGCGATGCGCGGCATGGCGCAGGCAGCGGCGCCGGCATGAAAGACCTCTCGCTGATCAGAAATTTCTGCATCATCGCCCACATTGATCACGGAAAATCAACGCTGGCGGACCGGTTGCTCGAACTGACCAAGACGATCGCGATGCGCGACATGGAGGCGCAGGTTCTCGACGGAATGGATCTCGAACGCGAGCGCGGCATCACGATCAAGGCGCATCCGGTGACGATGCACTACGCCGCGAAAAACGGGAAGACCTACACGCTGAATCTCATTGATACGCCGGGACACGTGGATTTCACCTACGAAGTCCAGCGCAGCCTGAACGCGTGCGAGGCTGCTCTGCTGGTCGTTGACACTACGCAGGGCGTCGAGGCGCAGACCGTCGCGAATACGTTTCTGGCGGCGGGACAGAATCTGGTGATTCTGCCGGTGCTGAACAAAATTGACATGCCGGCCTCGCTCGTCGAGGACACGATCAAACAGATCGAAGAAATTCTGACGTTGCCCGCGCACGATGCGCCGCGCGTGAGCGCAAAGACGGGGCTGGGCGTGCCGGAGTTGCTGGAATACATCGTGGAACATGTGCCGCCGCCGAAGATTTCGGAGGCGCAGTTGCGCGCCCTGGTGTTCGATTCGAATTTCGATTCGTTCCGCGGGGTGGTGCCGTACATCCGCGTCATGGATGGCACGATCAAGACAGGCGACCGTATGCGGCTGATGAGTACGGGGCAGGACTACGAAGTGAAGGAAGTCGGAATTTTCATACCTGAGATGCACAAAACAGGCGTGCTGCATGCGGGCGAAGTCGGCTATGTGATGGGGAACATCAAGGACCCCTCCGAGGTGAAGGTGGGCGATACGGTGACGCTGGCCACAAGGCCGACGAAGCATCCGCTGCCGGGCTACAAAGAAATTCATCCGATGGTGTTCAGCGGAATTTATCCGATTGACACCGACGATCTCGAAAAGCTGAAGCACAGCCTTGGCAAATACCGGCTGAACGACAGCTCGTTCACGTACATGCCGGAATCATCCGTCGCGCTCGGCCTCGGTTTCCGCTGCGGATTTCTCGGACTGCTGCACATGGAAATCGTACAGGAGCGACTGCGGCGCGAATACGATGTGGACATCATCTCGACCTATCCGAGCGTGGTCTATCGCGTGTACACGACCGACGGGAAGATGGAGGAGATCGAGAATCCGACGAAACTTCCCGATCAGTCCAAGATGCTGCGAATCGAAGAGCCGATGATCAAGGCGTTCGTCATCTGCCACAACGAGCACATCGGCGATTATATGAAGCTCAACATGGACCGCCGCGGCACCATTGAGAAAACAGAAACCCTTGACCACCTCCGCGTGATGCTGACGTGTTCGCTGCCCTTGAACGAAATCCTGATTGATTTCCAGGACAAGTTGAAGAGCCTGAGCCGCGGTTATGCCTCGATGGACTATGAACTCGCGGGTTATCAGGAATCCGATCTGGTCAAGCTCGACGTGCTCGTTCATCAGGAAGTCGTCGAAGCCTTTTCCTGCATCATCCATCGGACAAAGGCCGAAAGCCGCGGCCGCCAGCTCTGTGCCGCGCTCAAGGAATTGATTCCGCCCGCCATGTTCAACATCGCGGTGCAGGCCGCGGTGAACCAGAAGATCGTTGCGCGCGAGACGATCAAGGCCATGCGAAAAGACGTGACGGCGAAATGCTACGGCGGCGACATCAGTCGCAAACGCAAGCTCCTCGAAAAACAGAAAGAGGGCAAAAAGAAGATGAAGAACATCGGTAGCGTGAGCATTCCGCAGGAGGCGTTTGTCAAAGTGCTCAAAGGCGGACTGGAATAGCCCATGAATTTTTTTGAGCGACGCAAATTGAAGAAGGCCGTGCATCACATGCTGCACGTTGCCGCTCATGCGCGCCACATGCGTGGCGACGTCGCCGATCCCGAGGACTTGCGCCGCCTGATCGAAGCGGAAGACGCCTTGCGCGCCGCATGGAAAGCGCACGACTCAGCCGCCTGCGACACGGCCGCCGAGTTGCTCGATGCGGCCGTCAACAAGGTCTATCCGCCGACGAAAGATTCCGGCTGGCGCGAGAACGTCGAAATTTTCGCCGTCGCCCTCGCCGTCGCGATGGCATTCCGGACCTATCTTCTGCAGCCCTTCGAAATCCCGACGAACTCAATGTGGCCGACGTTGTATGGCATCACCATTGACGCGACGGCAACGCAGCGCTGGTGCGATCACTTCCCGTTCAACGAAGTCACGCGTTTCGTTTTCGGCGAGCGCTACGTCCAGATCAAGGCGCCCGCCACCGGCTATCTCGAAATGGTCGGCGACCCCAACGAACCGCGCCGCCCGCTGATCATCCCCAGCGCGCTTTCCGCGCCGACCGGCTCCGCGCTGCTCGACCACCTCAAGCCCTTTCGCCTCATCTATCACTTCATCCTCGGCGACGCGCCGCCCGGCGACTGTTTTGTTTTTGCGATCAAGGACCAGCGCGGCCCGGCCGGCCGCGTGCTCGCCTACTGCCCCGTCTCGAAGGACCTGCTTCCCGCACTCGGCTCCGACGGCCAGGTTTTCGCCGGCCAGATCATCGCCTCCGGCCGCGTCATGGCCGGCGACCACATCTTCGTGGACCGCGTCAGCTACAACCTCCACACCCCGACGCGCGGCGACGTCTTCGTCTTCAGCACCATCGACCTCGACTACTCCGGCGTCCACACCAACGACCACTACATCAAACGCCTCGCCGGCCTGCCCAACGAAAACATCCGCGTCTCGCCGCCCTATCTTGTCGCCAACGACCGCCGCATCACCAACGCCCCCTTCGCCAAACTCCTCGTTCAGGCCAACAACTACGCCGGCATCGGCTACACCCTGCCCAGCGTCGCCGACGCCGCCCTCGCCCCGATGCGCCAGCCGCTCCATCTTTCGCCGACCCAATATCTGCCCTTCGGCGACAACACCGAGCACAGCCTCGACGGTCGCTACTTCGGCCCCGTCGAACAAAAACGCGTCGTCGGCCCGGCCCTCTTCGTCTACTGGCCCTTCGGCCCCCGCTGGGGCCTGATCCGCTGACGCCGCCCACCGCCCACCGCCGTAATTTCGGTGGATGGCGCGCCGATGGGAAGTTGACCGCAAACTTCCAATCATTGGAAAAATCCGGTGACGCAAAGTTCCAACCATTGGAAGAAATTTGACGGGCCGCGGAATCGGGGTAGCTCTTCGCAACCGTGTTCAATAGGATTCCAGCCATGAAACAACCCGATTCATTTTGCAGTCGTCGTGATTTCATCCGTGCCGGCAGCGCGGCACTCGCGGGCGTCGCGCTTGGAAATCTTCGCGCCGCCGAAACCGTGGCGAAAAATTTCAACGCGAAAGTCGCCATCGCGAAATGCGCCGGCTACGGTCCCGAAGTGAAGACCGCGCTCGCGAAAAGTTTCGACCTGCTCGGCGGCATCGGCCGGCTCGTCAAAGACAAGACCGTCTGCGTAAAAATCAATCTTACCGGCTCCGACTTCAAAAACGTTTACGGCAAGACCGTCGGCGAAACTTTCATGACGCACCCCGCCACTGCGATGGCGCTGACCAGCGCGTTCTTCGATGCCGGCGCGCGCCGCGTCCGCTTCGTCGAGTCCACGCAACTGCGCGAGCCGCTCGAAAAAACGCTCGTTGCCGCCGGATGGGATTTGAACGCGCTCACGGCGCTCGGCAAGGTCGAGGTGGAGAACACGCGGAATCTTGGCGTCGGGAAAGAATACGCGACGTTCAAGGTTCCCGGCGGCGGCATCCTGTTCGAGAATTTTGAGCTGAACCATTCCTACGCCGACACCGATGTCTTCGTCTCGCTGTGCAAGCTCAAGACGCACGCGACCACCGGCGTCACCCTCACGATGAAAAATATTTTCGGCATCACGCCGAACGCGCTCTACGGCGACGAATCGCCCGGTGAGAACGCGATCGAGGGCCGCGGGCGGCTGCACGATCTCGTCGGTTGGGCCGGCCGCACGAATCAGGAGCCGTACGATCCGCCCGGCACGAAGGACGCCTTCCTCGTGAAGCACGACGGCGGCTATCGCATTCCGCGCATCGTCACCGACGTCAACGGCGCGCGCCCGATTCACCTCGGCATCATTGACGGCATCAGCACGCTCAACCGCGGCGAAGGTCCGTGGATCAACGACAAACCGCAGGGCTACATTTCCGCGGGCGTTATGATTTGCGGATTCAATCCCGTCGCGACCGACACGATCGGCACCGCCGTCATGGGCTTTCCGAATGTCCGCGCGCCGCGCGGCGTCACGCCGTTCGAACCCGGCGACAACCACCTCGTCCTCGCCGAGCAGGCCGGCCTCGGCCCCGCCGACTTGTCGAAGATCGAAGTCGTCGGCGAGCCAATCGAGAAGGTCCGCAGCAAGCAATACATCCACTGCGATCCGCCGCCGCCGCCGGCGTGACGCTTGATTTCCGGCGCGGGACGCCGCTCTTCAGAATCCCTGATGCTCGGTGCGCGCGATGATTTCTTCCTGCAATTCTCGCGAGAGGTCGCAGAAGTAATCGCTGTAGCCGGCGACGCGCACGATCAGGTCGCGGTGTTCTTCCGGCTTCGCTTGCGCCTCGCGAAGCGCGTTCGCGCGGACGACGTTGAACTGCACGTGGTGTCCGTCCATCTTGAAATAGCTGCGCACCAGATGCGCCCAGTTCGTGATACCGGTGTCGTCGCTGACGAGCGACGGCGTGAACTTCATGTTGAGCAAAGTCCCGCCGGCTTTGAGGTGATCCATCTTCGACGCGCTCTTGATGACGGCGGTCGGGCCGCGACGATCAGCGCCTTGAACCGGCGAGATTCCTTCGCTGACAGGTTTGTGCGCGAGGCGTCCGTCGGGAAGTGCGCCGGTGACGCTGCCGAAATAAACGTGGCTGGTTGTCGGCAACATTTCGACGCGATAGCGCCCGCCTTTCGTGTCGGGCCGGCCATCGAGTTCTTCGACACAGGTGTTGAAGATGCGGATCATCAGATCGTCCGCCGCATCGTCGTCGTTTCCATATTTGTGCGTCTTGTTGAGAAGCCGCGCGTGCAGCGTATCGTGGCCGGCGAAGTCGGCGTCGGTGGCGGTGACGAGATCGCGCAGCGGGAGATTCTTATCTTCGAACACAAGCTGCCGGATCGCGCTGAGGCTGTCGGCGAGCGTGCCGATGCCGACGAACTGGACGTAGGTGTTGTTGTAGCGCGCGCCGCCGGAATTGTAATCGCGGCCCCGCGCGATGCAGTCGTCAATCATCACGCTGAGGAACGGCGCGGGCATTTGCGTCGCGTACATCCGCTCGATGAGCTGATTGCCGCGCAGCTTGATTTCGAGGAAGTGGCAGAACTGCGCGCGGTACGCGGCGAAAACGTCCTCGATGGATTTGAACGACTCCGGCTCGCCGGTGCGCGGGCCGAGCTGCTTGCCGGTCATCGGGTCCACGCCGTTGTGCAGCGCGAGTTCGAGACATTTCGGCATGTTGAAATAGCCGGTGAGGATGAACGCCTCCTTGCCGAACGCGCCGACCTCGACGCAGCCGCTGCATCCGCCGGCGCGCGCGTCTTCGAGTGTCTTGCCCTGGCGGAGCTGTTCCTGCACGACCGCGTCCGCGTTGAAGATGCTCGGGAATCCGTAGCCCTTGCTCACGACGCGCAGCGTGTGCTTGAGAAACGCGTCGGGACTTTTCCGCGATAGCTGGATGTTCGTGCTCGGCTGCAACAGGTGCATCTCGTCAACGATATCGAGCAGGATATGCGACACTTCGTTCGAGCCGTCCGATCCATCGCGCAGCAGACCGCCGATGTTGATGTTCGCGAAATCCGTGTACGTCCCGCTCTCCGCCGCCGTCACGCCGACCTTCGGTGGGGCAGGGTGGTTGTTGAACTTGATGAAGAAGCATTCGAGCATTTCCTGCGCGCTGTCCCGCGTGAGCGATCCGTCGGTGAGACCCTTCTCATAAAACGGAAGCAGATGCTGATCGAGATGTCCGGGATTGAACGAATCCCAGCCGTTCAACTCCGTGATGACCGCGAGATGGCAGAACCAGTAATATTGCAGCGCCTCCTGAAAATCGCGCGGCGCATAGGCCGGCACGCGCGAACAAACCTCCGCGATCTTTTCCAGTTCGGCCTTTCGCTTCGAATCGTTTTCTTTCGCGGCCAGTTCGCGGGCGAGGATCGCATGCCGCTCCGCGAAAACGATCGTGGCATCGCAGGCGATATCGAACGACTTCAGCGCCTCGCGCTTGTCGTAGGCGAGCGGATCGTTCGTGAAATCCAGCGCGGCAATCGCGTTCGCGATGTCGCGTTTGAAATCGTTCATGCCCTTCCGATAGATCTTATCGTCGAGGACGGTGTGCCCCGGCGCGCGCTGCTCCATGAACTCGGTGAACATCCCGGCGCCATAGGCGTCCTTCCAATCCTGCGGCAGCTCCGCAAAAATCCGGTCACGCATCGAGCGCCCGCGCCAGTAGGGAAGGACCTTCTCGCGATAGACGCCGATGCACTCCGCGTCCACATCGTAATGCGTCTTCGGCCGCGAGTTGAGAATCTCCAAATCCTCCACGCTGTGACATGTCAGCTCCGGAAATGTCGGCACCACTTTCGGTTTCGGCCCGCGCTCGCCGACGATCAACTCGCCCTCGCCGATGAAAATCGTCTTGCGCTCGCAGAGAAAAAGGAACGCCTTCGAGCGCATCACGGGAATGGAAAAGCGGCCCGCGTTGGCCTGATAAAATTCCGTCATCAGCGCCGCGCGCTCGTGCGAGATGGCCGGCCGCGCGTCGAGGCTCTGCCGGCGAAGTCGTGCTGTTCTTTCGTTCATATTGCGTCCCTCGGAAAGATGCATAACAAACCACACCGGAAAAATCGCGCGAGAAGATTTTCCAATGATTGGAAATCTGCGCCCTCGTCTTTTCCAATCATTGGAAGGAATCTTCCCAATCATTGGAAGAGCCGCCGCGCCAGTTTCCAGTCCGCTCCTTCGTTCGTAGTCCCGGCTTCAGCCGGAATCCGCCTGAGGGCGGCACGTCAAACACAGGCGCCCGCCCCCTCCTGCGCGGCGCGCGCCGCCACGAAGCTGCCGCGCGCCGCCGTCATGATCCCGCGCGCTGGAATGAATCTATCGCGCGCTGCCGTCATGATCCCGCGCGCTGGAATGAATCTAGCGCGCGCTGGAATGATTCCCGCGCGCGCTGGAATCATTTCCGCGCGCGTCGGAATGG
>CAIVKH010000360.1 GCA_903906425.1 uncultured bacterium | reverse complement strand
GCTTCCGCTTTCGGGCCGGGAAGCGACGCAAGGAGCTTGCCGGAGGGGAGGGCAAGCTCGCGAAAAAGGTGCCACCGCGTGAAGCAGGGCTTTCTACGCGGCTTCGCCTCTCGCGGCAAGCTCGCGGCCTCGCTTGCTGACAAAAAGCGGAAGCTCATCGGAATTCGCTTCCGCAGTCCAAACAAGCCGCGCGCCCTGCCTCCGCACTTGCAACCATTGGAAACTCCCGCCACGATCTGTTCCAATGATTGGAAGAATGCGATTGCGAGGAGTTCCAATGATTGGAGAATTTGATCCCGAAAGGGCAAACACATCATGAGAAACCGTCTTCTTGAATTCATATTGTCGCTGGGCTTCGGAATGGCGGCGCTGGGGGCGCCGGGGGCCGATTTTTATCAGGTGCGCGGGGGGATTCCGAACAGTCAGTATTTCTTCAAGAATGACAGGGTCGGGAACCAGTATCTGTTCTTCATCGGCGATTCGGTGCTGGCGGGCACGGGGCTGAAGGACGCAGGCCTGCGCTATTCGGCGCAGATGGTGAAGGGCTTCAAGAAGTATTTCCCGCAGGCGGGGATGAACGAGACGCGCCACATGCAGCCGGGAGGAAGCTGGTTCGGGCTGTACCGCTGCAGCCGCGGGCAGGCGGTGTTCGGCGAGGTGATTTGCAGCGGGCATCTGGCGATTCTCGATTTCGCGGCGGATGACCGGAATGTCCCGCTTGATGAGGTGAAGCTGTCGCTGGAAGGGCTGGTGCGGCAGGTCACGATCTACCGCGCGACGCACAGCGAGATTCTCGTGTACACGCTGACGCCGGAGATGCTGGAGGATTACAAGGCGGGCAGGACGCCGGAGTACATCAAGGTGAGCGAGCAGATCGCGGAGCATTACGGAATCCCGAGCGTGAACCTGGCGAAGTATGCGGCGGACAAGATCATCGCGGGCGGGATTTCCGCCGAGGCGTTTTCCGCGGACGGGATCAATCCGACGGACGCGGGTGCGAAGATTTATGCGGAGGCGATGGAGAAGTTCATCGACGCGCTGATGACGGCGATTCCCGTTCCGGAGAAGCCGAAGAGCTACACGCTGCCCGCGCCGCTGTTCGCGGAGACGGATGACAACGGCCGCATCGTCGCCTATGAGGATCAGGAGGTGAAGCGCTCCGGAAACTGGAAGCCGGGACAGGCCAGCCCGATTCCGCCGTTCCGTCATCTCCTTGTCGCCAGCGAAGCCGGCGCGTCGCTGTCGCTGAAGTTCAAGGGATCGGAGATTGGCGTTCTCGATGTCGTGGACAAGGACAGCGCGGACTACGAATTCGCCGTTGATGGCGGCGCGTTCAAGAGGGTCGCCGCACCGAAGGACGTGACCGCTGCGACGATGCGTCCGGTTTCGCTGGCGAAGAATCTGGACCGGAAAGCGGAGCACGAACTCGTGTTGAAAGTGGCATCGCCCGGCACCGCGCGGGTGGGCGGCTTCCTGCTCAACGGAACCATTGCCGATGGGTTCGCAGGGATGACCGACCTGCAGAAGATCGATGCGATCTACGCGACGATTGATCCGATCAAGTACCAGCCGCCGATGGGCCGTTTCGCGAACATTCCGAAGACGATGAGCAAGCTTCGCGATGGCGGGGAGCTTCGCATGGTCCTGCTCGGCGACAGCATCATGGGCAACACATCGGGATCGCAATTCGAGCTGCTGCTGATGCGCGATTATCCGAAGTGCAAGATCACCAAGATCGCGTCGCTGCGGAGTTCGACGGGCTGCAAATATTATCGCGAGGACAACCGCGTGCAGGATTACGTGCTGAAGCACAATCCGGACATTCTCGTCATCGGCGGCATCTCCAACGGCGGCGACGCGGAGGCGGTTCGCTCCGTCATCCAGCAGGTCCGCGCGAAAAAGCCCGACACAGAAGTGCTGCTGCTCACGCCCGTCTTCGGTTCGCCGCACGACGAACACATTCGCACCTACACGCGTGAGATCGACACGACGACGAGCAACTTCCGCTTCAACATGCAGAAGGTCGCAGCGGAGGAGAAATGCGCCTTCTTCGACATGACGGGCCCGTGGTGGCAATACATTCAGGACAGCGGCAAGACCTACGGCTGGTTCATGGGCGACGCCGTCCACGCCAATGCCCGCGGTCAGCAGATCATCGGACGGCTGCTCGAAATGTGGTTCAAGGAGTGAATGAGATGAACGTCAGGCTTGGTTTCACATGTATCGCGATTTCATTGCTGGCAACCTCCGCATTCTCGCAGCAGCCAGAATTTCCGGTGCTGGGCAAAGTCAAATCGCGGTCCGCGAAAGAAATTGCGTCGTCGAGCTGGTCCATCGGCGGCGAGACGCTGGATCGCGACTTTGCGGTGTACGCAAACTATAAAAAATATCTGGGCCCGCTCGGGGCGAAGCATATCCGTCTTCAGGCCGGCTGGGCGAAGTGCGAGAAGACGCCGGGCGTTTATGACTTCGCGTGGCTCGACGAAATCGTGGACGACGCGCGGACGCAGGGCGTGCAGCCGTGGCTGGAGACATCGTACGGCAACACGATCTATCCCGGCGGCGGCGGGACGGGACTTGGCGGCGGTTTTCCGAAGACACCGGAAGCGATCGCCGCATGGGACAAATGGGTGAAGGCGCTCGTCGCGCATTTCAAGGATCGTGTGAACGAATGGGAAATCTGGAACGAACCGGACGGCGGCAAATCGAACACGCCGGAGGCTTACGCCGGGCTCTTCATCCGCACGGCGGAGACCATCCGCGGCGAACAGCCCAAGGCGAAAATCTTTGCGCTCGGCCTCGCGGGCAATCTGAACTTCGCCGAAAAATTTCTCGAAGCGGTGAAGGCAGGGAACAAGCTCGGCTTGATTGATGTGCTGACGATCCACGGTTATCCAAAGAATCCCGACGACACATTGCCGATGGACAAGGCGCGCGCGATGGTGGCGCAGTTTTCTGCGGCAATCGAAATTCGCCAGGGCGAGACGGGCGCGTGTTCAACATTCCAGCCGCACTACGCATTGTCCAACATGCCGTGGAGCGAGAATACGCAGGCAAAATGGGATCTGCGCCGGATGCTCGCGCATCGCGCGAAGGATGTTCCGTTCAATCTCTTCACGATTTCCGACATGCACTACGTGCGCGATGGCAAGACGGACATGAACTACAAAGGGCTGCTCGGGACGAATCCCGACAAGACAATCTCGCACGCGAAACCCGCCTATTTCGCCGCACAAAATGTGTTCGCAATCTTCGACGACACCCTCGAACGCATCGCTGATTGCTCGTTCGAATCGAACACGACGAACAAACTTACGGTGAGTGCGTATCGGAGCAAAACGGCCGGTGCGCAACTCGTCGCGATCTGGTTTGGCGGGTCACCCGTCGCCGAAACAAATGCAACGACGCCGGTGAACTTCACGTTCAAAGCAGCGCAGTTCAAAGAGCCGGTTCTCGTTGATCTGCTCAACGGGCGAGTTCGCGGCGTGCCTGCGTCGAATTGGAAACAGGAAGCGGACGGCTGCTCGTTCCGCGGCATCCCGGTTTATGACTCGCCGGTTCTGATCGCCGAACGCACGCTTCTTCCAATCATTGGAAACTAGCGGCCGGCAAATTTCCAATGATTGGAAACACGGTTCACGAATAAGAAAAGGAATGATGATGAAACGATGGATTTTTCTATTTGTTTGGATGACGGGCTTGTTGGCGATGCGTGGTGTCGCGGAGCCGCTGGCGGAATGCCAGGCGCGCGACGGGCTGCCGAATGTCTTCGCGAAGCTTGAGGCCGGCGGCGAAGTCCGCGTCGCGTATCTCGGCGGCAGCATCACCGACGCGGAAGGCTGGCGCGTGCTTTCGCGCAAGTGGCTCGCGGAACAATATCCGAAGGCGAAGGTCACGGAAATCCGCGCGACAATTTGCGGCACCGGCGCGGAACTCGGCGCGTGTCGCGTTGGACGCGATGTATTGCAGTTCAAACCGGATTTACTGTTCGTTGAATTCGCGGTGAACGGCGCGGGCAGCGGCAACCGCCGGCCGATTCAATCCATGGAAGGCATCGTGAGGCAGACGTGGCGCGCGAATCCGAAGACGGATATTTGTTTTGTTTTCACCGCGGGCACGTGGTTCCTGAAAGATTTGCAGGCTGACAAACTGCCGTATCCGATGACGCTGATGGACCAGGTCGCGGCTCAATACAAAATCCCGACGATCAACTTTGCGCTCGACGTCGCGCGCAAGGTAAAAGCCGGAACGCTCGTTTATCAGGGCGCGAAATCGCACGATGGTGACAAGATCGTTTTCAGCGGCGATGGCGTTCATCCGTTTCTCGACACCGGCCATCCGCTTTATCTCGACGCGATCGTTCGCTCAGTTCCCGCGCTCAAGTCCGCGAGCAAGCCCGGCCCGCACGCGATGCCCGAACCGCTCGATGCCGACAACTGGCAAAACGCCACGTTGATCCCGATGGAACAAATCACGAAAAGCGATGGCTGGACGAAGATCGAGCCACCTGGCGATGCGTGGGCTGCCAATGTCGCGAAGCATTATCTGCCGTCAGTCTGGAAAGCCGCGAAGCCCGGCGAATCCGTCACGTTCAAATTCCGCGGCACGGCCTTCGGCATCGCGGGCCTGCGCGGCGCGGACAGCGGACAATTTCGCGTGACGGTTGACGGCAACACGCAAAACGCGACGCAATTTGATCACTACGCGCGGGCGAATCACTGGATGGTCCAGCCGTGGATTTTCCCCGGTGAACTTGCCAGCGGCGAACACACCGTGAAACTCGAACTTATCGCCGACGGGCTCGACAAGGAAGGAATCTTGAAGAAGGCCGGCGCGAAAATGGATTACGCGCCGCCGTACAAAGACAACTTCCTCTACTTCGGCGGCATCCTGCTCGCCGGCGAAATTATGCCGTGAAGAGACTCCTTTTGATGTTCGCCGCGCTCGCCTGCGGCGCATCGTTCGCGCACGCGACGGAATCGCGTTGCGCGAACTTCATCACACGCAGCGGCGACAAGCTGATGGACGGGACGAACGAATTCAAATTCATCGGCGCGAACATGCCGGGGCTGATTTTGCCGTACGACTGGACGCTTTTCCTGCCGGAGAGGCTGCACTTGCCTTCGGCATGGGAACAGGAAGACGGATTCAAGACGCTCGACCAGATGAATCTTCGCGTCGTGCGGACGTGGAATCTTCCGATGCGCGGTCCGAAGGAAGAAAAGAAATCGTGGCACTATGTTCTCGGCCCCGGCGAGTTCAACGAGGCAGCGTTCAAGGTCGCGGACAGCCTGTTCGCGCTGGCGAACAAATATGGTGTTCGCGTCATATTCGATTTCACGGCGGACTCCGGCGATTACCTCGGCGGCATTGGAACCTACGCCGCGCATCGCGGCAAAAAGCGCGCGGAGTTCTGGACCGATCCGCAACTCAAAGAGGATTACAAGTCGACCGTCCGCTACGTGCTCAACCGCACGAATACGATCTCTGGCATCGCTTATCGCGACGACAGGGCGGTTCTCGCGTGGCAGTTCGGAAACGAAATGGACAGCGCAACGACGCCGTGGCTCGCGGAGATGGCGGCGTTCATCAAGAGCCTTGACACGAACCATCTCGTCGCCGAGACGCGGCACCGGCCCGGAGTGGAAACCGTCGTTGACCCGAACATTGATCTCTACACACGGCATCTTTATTCGAATTACAAAGGCCTCGGCAACGGCTGGCCCGACACGTGCCGCAAGGAAATGGCCTCGATCAAAGGCAAGCGCCCGTTCTTCATCGGCGAGTTCGGACCGTATATTGACGGCAAGAATCTGACGCGTGACAATGTCGAAACAAGCCTGCGCGAATTTCTCGAATTCTGCCGTACCGAACCCGGCGTTTCCGGCGCGATGATCTGGAGCATGTATTTCCACCATCAGGACGGCGGTTTCTACTGGCACCAGATCATGACGTATCCGGCGGTTTGGTCTTATCACTGGCCCGGATTCCCGAGCGCCGATGCGCAGCGCGAAATCGGCCTCATGACCGCGATGCGCGATGCCGCGGTCAAAATCCAGAATCTGCCCGTGCCGCCCGTTCCCGTTCCCGACGCGCCGGAACTGCTGCCTTTTTCCGACACACCGATGTTCTCGTGGCGCGGTTCAGCCGGCGCGAGCGGCTACGACATCGAACGCGCCGCGAATCCAGCCGGCCCGTGGACGGAGATCGCGACGAATGTCAGCGACGCTGACACGGCCTATCGCCCGCTTTTCAGCGATGCGGCTGCGAGGGTGGGGGAATCGTGGTGCTATCGCGTCATCGCGCGAAGTGCTTCCGGCGCATCGAAGCCATCGAATCTCATCGGCCCCGTCGCGGTAAAACGCGTTTGTCTCGTGGACGAATTACAGGACTTCACGCGATGCCGCGCGAAATCGGACGGGCTGAAATTGAACAACGAATACAATGCGCTTTATGCCGAATATCTCTTCCGCGCCAACGGCGGCACGAACGACTGGATCGAATACGATGTGCCCGCGCCCATCGAATCCATCCGGGTCGTCGCGTTTTTTGCGAAGGAGATTTCGGATTTCAAATTTCAAATTTCAAATGAGGGAAAATCTTTCGCGCCGCTCGCGGCGGAGCGCAAGGAGCGCGTTCTGCCAAAAATTTCAGGCGGCGCAGCCAGCGGACAAAACCGGATGATGGTCGAATACGAAATCACGCCGCCGCCCGGCCAGAAACGCTTCCGCATCGAATGGTCCGGCCCGGCCGAACTCGACCGCGTCGAAATCTGGCAGCGGTGATGCCGCAGTTTTCCAATGATTGGAAGCGAGCCGCGCGGTGTTTTCCAATGATTGGAAACTGCCGCCGTCGGAACTGCCGCCAGTTTGACGCTCGTGGGCCGAGAAACCGCTTGCCGCTGATTTGCACGACAAGGTAGTTCTTTGCCATGAGTTTTGTTCCCCGCGGATTTCTCCGCGACGTGCTCTTCGGGCTTGCGATTGCTTTAACAGCAACCTTGGCGTTGCTGGTCTATGCACTCGGGCCGGTCAATCCGCACGAGCACGTTTGCGGCGCGCTGATTGCCGCCGCGCTCGGCGTCGTGATTTCCGCGATGTTCAAGATCGCGTTCACGGGGAAGATCTCATCCATCGGCGAGATGGTTCGCTCCGCTGCGATCACAGGATTTTTTTCGGTTGCGGCGAGTACGCAAAATATTTGGCAGGCCCCCCATGCCTGGTCTGACATCGGGAAGTTGAGCGCATTTGGCGCGGCGCTTTTCTGCGCTTTCTACCACCTTGCGAATGCCTGGAGACTTGCCGCCGCGCGAAAACATCTGGGACTCATCGGCGGATTTGTTGCTCTCATCGCGCCGTTTGTTTGCGGGATGCTGCTCATGCTTCAATCGCCGATGCTCGTCGGCAACGTCGGACGAGTGGTTCTGCTGGTTGCGTTCAACGAAATCGTCTCAAACATTTTCGGTCTCATTGCACGCGAATGTCCGGTGGTCGGGCGAAAATTGCATCTGACTTTGATCGCATGCGCCGTCGCATCTGGCATCGCACCGAATATCGCGGATATCGGATCGCGTGTAATCGTTCCCATCGGCCAGCCCATCGTGACGGTTCTGGCGACGATGCTTTCCCAAGCCGGACTTTGGGCCGAAGTATTTCTCATCACCGGCATGCTGCTCGATCTTTTCCGCGGTGTGGCACCGTCGGAAAAATCGGCGGGCCACGCCATGAGCGGTTCGAAACAGGGCGCAATCTACAGCGGCGTTTTCATGAGCAGCGTTCTCGGCCTGCACGCGCTGACGGAATCATCGCCCGCGCTTTCGTCTGTCAAATCGCATCCCGCGGCAACGTTCGCGATTTTCGGCGCACTTCTCTTCCCGCTCGCGAAGACGATCATCGAAAGTTTTACGGGCAGCCAGCCGTTCTTCCGGCGACTGCGCTACAACTATCAACATCCGGTATTGTTCATCCGCGGCATCGTCGTCGCGCTCGCCATCGAATGCGCGGTCAGGCGCGATCTCGCGCACTGGGACATTTCCCATCGTGTGTGGTTCGGCGTCGTTTGCGGTGCATTCGCGTTTGCCGGCGTCAGTGTCTTTCGCGATACGATGCGAGCTGTGCAAAAACGCGGACGCGTCCAGCGATTGCGTTATTATTTCGTCGAAGTTTTTTTTGGCGCATTCATCGGCGCGGCGCTGTGTTTTTACGCCGATGCCGCGCAGGTGAAGGTCATCGTAGATCGTTTCACGGCCTACACGAACATCGGCGCGTCGCCATTGCCTTTTTGCTTCACCGCGCTCGTCAGCAAATGGGGCGCGATCCAGTCGGGCAGCTACACCGGCGGAGCGAAGTTGCTTTTCTGCCAGTCGCTCATGGGCGTCATCACGTGGGGAACTGCGGCGTGGCTGTTTGCGATCAATCGCGCATTTCTCGAAGCCTTCTTCCGCCGCGAGCTGTGGCCGATCCGCCGCCTCGGCACGCGCGACGGCTTTGCGGACATGATTGAAAATACGATTCATGTCATGCGGTGGGGCCTTTGGATGTCGCCGATCATCGCGACGTTTCTCTGGCAGATGGGCGAGCCGACGTGGTTCAACCAGGATGGCGCGATCCGCTCGGTCTTCGCAATCATCCACGACGCGACGATGAGCCACGAAGAATTCACGAACTGGAGCATGAAGATTTTTCTGTGGGTTCTCGCCTACGACGCTTTCCGCGTCTTGATCTGGCTTGATCACATGGGGCTTCGCGTCGCGACGCTCGTGAATCTGAGTTTTCTCGGCATGGATCGCCTCGATGAACGCATCGCGAAATTCATCGGCCGCGATGCGACCGCGCGATTCATTCCCGAAGGCGTGAAGCGTTTCACCACGTGGGCACCGCTGCTTATTCCTTATTACATCCCTGCCGGCCGCGATTGGGATTACGTCTGGAACAAGTCGCAGGAAATCCAGTCCGCCTCGCACGGCATCATCGAAACGCTCCGGGCATTTTCGCATCAGCAGCAATTCGGCCTTTTCATCGGACTCACGATTGCGGTCTCCGCCGTTTCATTTACGGTCCGAAGATCGCAGCGCCATAAACAGAAACTCCATCGCATCGCCAACCAGAATTACGCCGTCACACTTTCAGATTCTGGCGAACTGAACAGCGTTTTGACCGGGAAAGGCTACGACCTCACGCGCCGTTCATACGAAGGCCGCGATCCGGCGGGCCGCGCGCTGTTCATCGCTGACTCGACGGCCTCGTGGCCGGTCATTGGGAACTTTCCGGCGGAACTTTTCCCGCCGGCGACGATCACGAAGAACGATTTGGAATTGCTCGTTTCGCAAAATGCGAACGGCATCAAAACGACGGCGCGGATCACGTTGCCCGACGGTGAAACTGCCGCGGAACTTTGGGAAATTACGCTGACGAACGAGAGTGATTCGCCGCGCGATTTGAAAGTCGTGCCATATCTCGAATGGGTTTTGAATTTAGCAGGCGCGGACCGTTCGCACACGCAATACAACCGGCTGTTTCCCGAAATGGAATTTGTTGCGGAGGCAAACGCGGTGCTCGCGCTGCATCGCTACACGAAACGATTCGGCTTCGTCGCTTCGGATTTGCCCCCGCAGGGATTCTTGACCTCGCGCATGGATTTCATCGGCCGCGCCGGAAGCATCTGGAAGCCGCGCGCGCTCGAAACGCTCGCGTTCAAGCCGCCGGTTGATTCGCCACCGTGTCCCGCGTTCGATTCGATCGGCAGTTTGCTGCTCGGTGTCCAGCTAGCCGCGCGCGAAACAACGACGGTCCGAATTCTTGTCGGCTTCGCATCGAAACGCGATGAAGCGCTGAAAACGATTCAGAATGTTTTGAAGCCAGTCTGCGCGCAGAAACTCGCGATTTCCGCGGAGCGCGCGCCGCTCATCGGCCACGGTGAAATTCCGCCGGAAACGCCGCTGCCGTATTTTGAATTTGCGGAACGTGGGAAAGTCCTTCGCGTGAAAACGCCGTTCACACCGCGGCCGTTTGATCACACGATGTCGAACGCACTCGGCCATGTGATGTGCGTGACGAATCGCGGGCTGCACACGACATCTAGCGTCAACTCGCAGCAGAACCGGCTGACCACCGATTGGTCCGACACCGTCACGCGCGAACTGCCGGCCGAGGCGTTTTATCTTTTCGATCCCGACGCGAACGCGTGGTTCTCGCCGACGTTTCATCCGGTCAATGATCGCGCCGCCAATCACACCGCCGATTTTTCCGTGGACGGAACCGCGACGTTCCACTCGGCGAAGGATTCGCTCGTGATGGAACTCGTCACTTTCGTTCCGCCGCACGATCCGATTGGAATTTATTTGCTGACGGTGTCGAACAAGTCCGCCGCGCCGCGCCGGCTTCGGTTCGCGCCGTATTTCCAGATCGCGCTCGCCGATTTTCCCGAAAGCGCGGGCAGGCTTGAAATTGATCACGATCCCGACAATGCGATTTTCTTCTGGAACCCGCGCAATTCATTCCGCTCCGGACCGGCGTTCGTCGCAATGTCGGCGACGGCGGATAAAATCGTAACGAAGCGCGGTGAATTTTTCGGCGCGGGCCGCGCCGTTTCGCGGCCGGTATTTGTCGAGCGCGGAGACATCGCATCGAAACTTCCAATGATTGGAAAAGACGGGACCGCAAATTTCCAATCATTGGAAAAATCCGATGACGCGGCGGTCGCGGCGTTCTTGACGACGCTGGAAATTCCGGCGGGCGAGAGTTGCACGGTGGCGGTGATTCTCGGGCAGGCGGATTCGCGCGATCACGCGGAGGATGTGATTGCGAAATTTCGCACGGTCGAGGCGGCGCGCGTGGCGCTGGCGGAGACGCGCGAGTGGTGGCACGGGCTGATGCTGACGTTGCAGGTCGAAACGAATCAGCCGGATTTTGACGGCTATTTGAACTGGCTGAAATATCAGGCGCTGGCGGAGCGCGTGTGGGCGCGGAAGGGATTTTATCAGGCGAGCGGCGCGTTCGGTTTTCGCGATCAGTTGCAGGACACGGTGAATCTGATCTGGGTCGAACCGGCGCTCGCGAGACAGCAACTCGCGCTGCACGCGGCGCAACAGTTCGTCGAGGGTGACGCGCCGCACTGGTTCTTCCGGATGCAGGACGGGCGCACGGGATTTTTGTCGCGGTCGCACGCGTCGGACAATTTGCTCTGGCTCGGCTGGGGGATCGGCGAATACGTGCGGATGACGGGCGATGAGTCGCTGCTCGACGAGCGCGCTTCATATCTCGAATCGGAAACGCCGCTCCCGCCGCTGCCGCACGGCAAGGACGGGCAGGGTTTCATTCCGCATCGTTCGACGCGCGATGATTCAGTGTTCGACCACTGCCTGCGCGCGTTCGATCTCGTTTTGAAAAAGCGGATGGGCGCGCACGGTTTGCCGCTCATCGGCACGGGCGATTGGAACGACGGGCTTGATGAAATCGGGAGCGAAGGACGCGGCGAAAGCGTGTGGCTCGGATTTTTTCTGCACTACATCCTGACGCAATTTCTGCCGTTGATTGAAAAGCGTGCTCCGAAACGCGCGGCGTTTTATCGCGAAGCTCACGCGAATCTGGCGTCGGCGATTGAGAAGGTCTGGCGCGATGACCGGTATCTGCGCGCGATTCACGATGACGGCACGGAGATTGGTGTGAAGGGTAGCGGCATCTGGGAAATTGACGCGCTGACCGCGGCGTGGGCGGTGATGTCGGGCATTAATCCGGAGCGCGGGCGAATAATTTTCGAGACTGCGATTCGCGAACTCGAACGCGAAAATGTGATTCTGCTCGGTACGCCGCCGCTGAACGAAAAGGCCAAGCC
The DNA here is from genome assembly GCA_903906425.1 of uncultured bacterium. Taxonomy (GTDB): domain Bacteria; phylum Verrucomicrobiota; class Kiritimatiellia; order CAIVKH01; family CAIVKH01; genus CAIVKH01. The sequence goes on along the minus strand of CAIVKH010000360.1, from coordinate 9,948 downwards.
GTTCCTGGGCCGAAGCTGCCGCTATCCGGCGGGCGTGCGCGAAAATGGGATGTATTGCCACGGCGTGCAGTGGCTCGTCCGCGCGGCGCGGATTCTTGCGGAGCAGTGCGCGAGGAGCGGCGATGAAGCCGGCGCGGAAAAATATCGCGCGACGGCGTTTCGGCTGTGGCGAAAAATTTCGCCGCTGGCGCACACGTCGCCGGACGAAATCGAAATTTATGGCGGTCAGCCGAACAAGCAGGCCGCGGATATTCTGACGACGTTCGACCAGGGCCGCATGATTTGGAACGGCTACACCGGTGCCGCGGGCTGGATGCTGCGGCAGGCCATCGAGAGCGTGCTTGGCTTCGAACTCTTGGCGAATCGTCCGCGCGCACCGGAAGACATCGCGAAGCTGCGCGGCGATTTGCTGTTCATAAAACTTCATCGCGACATTTCGGAAAGCCCGATTGCCGGGCACAAATCAAGCCCCAGAAAACGGTGGCTTTCGATTGTGTTGGCGACGGCAGCCGCAGCGGGTTTGTTCGTTCTTCACTCCGGCGAGAAAACTCCGGTGAAATTTGAGGTGCCATACATGCAAGCGAATCACAACCACGCCCGCGAACTTCTGGAGAATGCGCTGAAGTACATCGAGGCGCCGGGCATGGTTGATCCAGCGTCGGGCTACATCTGCGAAGGGTTGAACAACGGTTCGAATGGCGGTGCCCAGCTCCGCACGTTCACGCAGCTCACGGGCATCGGCGAGTGGGTGGAGTTGCAGGCGGACATCGCCGCGGGCCAACTCGTCGTGCCGTCGGTTTCGAAGGATCGTGCTTTCGAAAGCCTCGACCGGATTTCGCAGAGCTTGCTTTCCGATCAGGCTGATCCCGGCATCGCCGCGCGCGGCCTGCTCGCGAATTTTATCGGCTTCGATAAGGACCGCAGGCTGGGGCCGCTCGCGAGCGTGGCCAATGAGCGCGATTTGATTGACGCGCTCGGCGAAGCGCGGGGCAGGGCCGCGTGGGCTGCGCTCGTTGAAAAGAAATGGATCACGCCGCACGACAAGGGCGGAGACGTCGGCGATGTGCAACGCATCGGCGGCTACGGTCTCGGCGGATTCAACGGCCCGCTGCAACCGTTCGCCGATCCGGCGACGATGAGCGCTATCATGAAGGTGCTGGACCGGCGCGTGGCGCAAATTATTTTCGGCGACAACGCGAATTTGTCCGCGTCGCTTGCGAAGGCCGTCGGCGCGCTGCTTTCGCCCGCGGTGGCGGAAGACCGCCGTGCGCGGATCATTCGCGATGAACTGGAGAAGTTTCTCGACCGCCAACGGCCGGGCTACGACCACCTGTTCGATCGCGAGGCGGGACAATTCTGCTTCGGCTGGAACGGCACGGACAACGCATTTGTCGGCTGGAATCAGGACGGGAAATGGAAGAAGGCGCACATGGAATATCTGGCCACGGAATTTCGAGGCCCGCTGATTTTCGTGACGAGCCGTTACAGTTTTCCGCAGTCGGCGATCACGAGCCAGTTTTTCCGCGCGAAAAGTTATCGCTTCGCCGATGGCCGCGTCGCGAACATGCCCGCGCCGTGGGACGGTTCCGCGTTCCAGATGTTCGGCCTTTCGACGTTCATGCAGGAAGAGCGCGATCCGACGTGGCGGACGTTCCTGACCAATGCGGTTGCGGTTGAAATTGATTTTTCAAAACGGCACGGGCTGCCCGGATTTTTGTCCGAGTCGTACACCGGCAACGGAACGGAGTACACCGGCCGTTGCGGAATTCCGGACATCGCGGCCACGGACGATTCGCGGCTGATCGATGCACCGTCGCTTTATTCGCTCGGCGCGGCGTATCAAATTGCGCCGGCTGCGATGGAGAATTTCTTTGCGGCGAACTGGGAGGCGATCAGCGGGCTGTTCACCGATCACGGCTGCTGGGAGGGCTACAACGTGACGCGGCGCGAGCCGGTGCTTTTCCAGACCACGTCGCACACGCTCGCGCTGATTTTGGGACTGACGGGAACCGCGCCGGGAAATGCGCGGCGATATTTTGAGTTCAAACAGATCTCGCCCGCCCTGCCGCGCCTCGATGATGGAATGACTCCAAAGTGAAGAAGCCGGCTTGCCGCAGTTTCCAATGATTGGAAGTTTTGATCGGGCCTTTTTCCAATCATTGGAAATTCCCGGGCGCGCGCTGTGCCACAGGCTGAACGCATCGGGGCGGTGCGCGGGCAAGTGCGAAGAGAGGGCTGCATTTTATGGCTGATGTGGTAATTTCGGGGCCGAGTTGAGCTCCAACGTGAAATGAGGACCGGGATGAATCATTTGTATCGTGTATTTGCTGTCGTGCTGTTGATCGGCGTTTCTTCGGGATGCCACACCCTCGATAAGACGCTCGTGCATCGCGAATGGATGGTGGATGGAGTCGCGCGCGAGGCGCTCGTACATCTGCCGCCTGCCGGCGCGACGAACGCTGCGCCGGTCATTTTTGCGTTTCACGGGCACGGAGGGTCGATGGAGAGATCGGCGGAGATGTTCAACTATCAGGCGCTGTGGCCGGAGGCGATTGTCGTGTACATGCAGGGGCTGCACTCGCCGGGAAAGCTTTCGGACTCGCAGGGCAAGAAGCCGGGCTGGCAGTTCGCCGTGGGTGAGGAGGGCGACCGCGACCTGAAGTTTTTCGACGCGGCGCTGGCGAGCCTCGAACACGAGTACCGCGTGGATGAAAGGCGGATTTATGCGAGCGGGCATTCGAATGGCGGTGCGTTCACATATTTGCTTTGGGCAGCACGTGGCGACCGGTTTGCGGCCTTCGTGATCTCCGGCTCGGCCGCGCCTGATCTGCTGACGCAACTCAAGCCGAAGCCTCTGCTTGCCGTCACCGGCAGGAACGACCCGTTCGTCAAGCCTTCGATGCAGAGGGAGACGATTGATGCGGTACGCAAGATCAACGAATGCGGAGAGGGCCAGACGGGCGAAAGATTCTGCACGATCTATCCGTCGAAAATCGGGGCGACGGTGGAGACGTATATTTTTCGGGGAACCCACAATTTTCTACCCGGCGCCCAGCCTGTCGCCGTGAAGTTCATGAAGGATCACCCGAAGCCGTGACCGCTGCGCCTGCGATGGGTTTCAGGTCGAAGGCTGCGCCGCGATTTCGTGGAGGCGGCGCGCCAGCGCTTCGTGAAAGCGTTGCCAGAATTCACCGGATTCCCTGGCGGCAAGAACATTGACGCAGAAGCGGCCGTTCACGACGATTCCCATGACGAAGAGCGATGGCCCCAGATGATCACCCTTGGGGAGCGTCGAGCAGGCTTCCACCGAGAGGCTGCCATAGCGGGGGCGAAATCCGGTGCGTGCGACCAGATTGACCGCCAAGGTGTCGCGGCGGGATTTTCTCTTGAACATGGAGGTACGCGCGAACCGAACCATGTTGAACAGGATTTCCGGGCCGCCGGCGGCAGCAAATGTGATCAGCTCCGCAAGTATCTTCCGGGCGAGTTCCCAGAAGGGTTGCTGACGGTCAATGGTCAGCGGGCGTTTGTAGCCGCTGATGAAACAGCCGAGGTCGTGGCTTGAAACCGGCCCAGCGGCATTGATCACAGAACGTCTGACATCAATTGGCACACGGGTGCGAATTCGCGGTTTCGGGTCGGGAACCAAATCGGCCAGCGCAAAGACAGCCGCTGCGTATAGTGCCCCCAACATGGTCGTCTGTTCCTCGCGACAGCGTCTCGCGATGGCGGAAGTTTCCTTCTCATCGAAGACGTGGCGGATCACGAGGGGAACTTCCGGCGTCTGCTGACTTCGTGGCAGAACCAGCCACCTGGCATTCGTACCGCCTCTCCATTTCCACGCCATGCGCGCAAGAAGTGAAAGCCGTTGCATCCACGATCCGCTGACCGCCGCCCTCGATCCGATGACGAGAGGCAGCGAAATCACCGGCGGGAGATAGCCGCCCTTTTCAGCTTCTTCATAAAAAGAGAAAACATCATCAAGCACTGCAAACGTGGACGCGCCGTCGGCAACAGCATGAGTCATGACCAGGATGAAATCGCAAAATTGCAGCGATCGGTTGCGCAAGACAATCGCGCGGGCGATTCGGCCTGTGCTGAAATCCAGCTTCATGTGGATGCCGCGATTCATCTCCGCCTGCCACGGCAGATCCGCCGTTTCAAATTCTTTGATCTCTATGGGAATGGTCGGCGGTTCGACGAGGACGTCGTAGAAGTGCCGCCCTTCCTTCGAGACAATACGTGATCGCAGTTTCGGATGGCGGAGTTGCAGGCGGGAAAGGGCGATTCGCAGCGGTCCTTCCTCGATGCAGCCGCGCACGCGTGCGACCACACTGGCGATCGCATCACCATCGAATTCCTCGTGAATCTGGAAGATCAGATTTTCTTCTGGGCTTGCGGGTATCAGTTTGGAAGGCGAATCGGCGGTGCGAACGCAATCACTGCTGTCTGTCATGTGTCGCGGCCTCGTTCGCAGACAATCACCTGCTGTCTTTCAGTACCGTGCGTGACGATTGTGCCGTACGAAGATTCCTTCAAAAGCCGCTTCCATGTTTCGCCTGACAGCAGGGGCGAATATTGGATGCGACAAGAATCTTCATGCAGCCACCATCCCGCGGTCAGACCGAAGGTGAGCGTTGCGAAATGTTGCAGCTTGGTGACTTCACTGATGATCAGCACGCCGTCATCCGCCAGTAATTTTCTGATATTGCGCAGCGTCGTGGAGATGAAGTGGGTGGCATGGAGGACGTTGGTTGCCAGGACGACATCGAAACCGCCAAGTTCAGGCGGCGGCTGCTCGATGTTGAGTATCCTGAATTCGACGAATGGATATTGTTTGAAAATCCGGCGTCCGTGATTGGTGAATCCCAGCGAAAGGTCGGTGAATGTGTAGCGGCTGTTTTGCGGGTCAAGCAGCGGCAGTACATTTTTTGTGGTACTCCCCGTGCCTGCTCCGAGTTCGAGAATTCGGAACATTTGTCCCTGCCGTTCGCGCTGAAGATTGGAGATCATTTTCGCTACAGCACCGTTGAAGTAATCCGATGCGGGATCGTGCTGATAAATGTCGGCAACAAGTTCGAGCGACCCTTCGGGGAAGAGCACGCTCAGATGGTCCTTCTTCCCGGTCATGATGTCTTCGCAGTTGGCAAGACATTGATCGAGCAGCCTCACATGTGGTGCCAGTTCAGGAAATTCCTGAAGCAAACGATCCCGCGACACCTCGCCTGCCGATTCGATATGGCGGATGGCCTCGGCGAGTTTTTGATATTGCGGTAAAACATCGCGCGGGATTTTGATCGTCTGCGCCGAGCAACTGCAATACGTCTCAAGCGCCCGATTGGCGCGATCACGACGGGTGCTCTCCTCATAAATCTGTACGATGGATTCAATCATGACTGTCCCTGAGAATCGAATGAAGGCCTATCACAACCAGACGCTTAACATCGCGTTCCCAGGCTATCAAGAGACAACTGCGGACGATCTTCAGACAGTTCGGCCCTCGATTGATTTTTCAGCTTGCGTCTGGCGAAAATGCAGGATAGGCAGCTCTCGCATTGCGAATCTATGAATCGTAGCGCCGGGATGTGACGGCATGGAAATCTGTGCAGGAGAATACAAATGACGAGAGATGAAATGTTGCGCCGGCTGGAAGGGACGTTTGAAGTGTCGCCCAACACACTGACTGGCAATGAGCAGTTGGCAGATATTGCAGGGTGGGATTCCCTTGCGATGCTCAGCTTCGTCACGATGGCGCAAAAATCCTGCGGCGTTCGTCTGGGGGCCGAGGAATTGATGGCCTGCAAGACTGTCAACGATCTGATCGCTCTCTTGCACGTCTAGGGAATAGCTCATGTCGCAATCCTCCGGGGGCACTGTTCTTGTTGCCGGCGCGTCTTATGGAATTGGTGAGCAGATCGCGCGGCATTTCGCCGTGCGCGGGTGCAAGGTCATCCTTGCGGCCCGTTCCGCAGACCGGCTGTCGGCCATCGCGGAAAGCCTGCCGTCCGCCGTTCCCGCTCCTGTTGATTTTTCGAAACTGGAGGCGTTGCAAGACTGGCTTGCCGGGATCGTGCGCGATCATGGGCCCCTGAGCAGCCTCGTCTATTGCGCGGCGGTCATGTCGAGGATTCCGCTGCGGGACTTTGACGTTCCAACGATGGAAGAAATATTCCGCGTGAACACCATGGCGCCCATCTTGCTGACGCAGGCGTTCCGTCGGCCAGGTTCCTTTCGTGCGCCGGGATCGGTGGTGTTTGTTTCGTCCATCATAGGCATGGTGGGCAGGCCATCGCTGACGGTTTATGGCGCTTCGAAAGAAGCGTTGCATGGCTTTGTCCGTTCGGCCGCGCTGGAACTCTGCCGTCAGGGAATCCGAATCAACGCCGTGGCACCCGGGATGATTGAAACGGAGCACAACATGACAGAATTTGCGAGGATGTCGGAGGTGCAGAAAGCATCGGTGAAAGCGGCCTATCCCTTGGGAATTGGCGCACCGATGGATGTCGTGAAGGCGGTTGAGTTCCTCTCTGGCGAAGACTCAAAGTGGATCACAGGAACGACGCTGGTTGTTGATGGAGGGTATACCGCGCAGTGAAAACGAATGTCCGAGCTTTGATCCGTGATGTGGAATATTATCTGCCGGAAGGCGTGTTGAGCGACGAAGGGCTCAAGCAAATGTTCCCCGACTGGCCAATAAGAAAAATAGCGGCCATGACGGGGGTGCAAAACCGCCACATCTCCGGGCCGGATGAATTCGCGTCGGACCTTGCCGTGAAAGCCGCGGAAAAACTTTTTGCCAACGGGCGCGTCAAACCAGGCGACATTGATTTTGTGATCCTATGCACGATGTCACCCGACTACCAGTTTCCGGCCACGGCTTGTCTGGTTCAAAAGCGTCTCGGCATTCCGACGAGTTGCGGCGCATTTGATCTCAACCTGGGCTGTTCCGGCTATGTCTATGGAATCGGACTCGCCAAGGCGCTCATCGAGTCGGGGCAGGCGACGAACGTGCTGTTCATCGCATCGGAAGTTGTCAGCAAGATTCTGCGCAAGGACGACAAGTCCGTGCAGACAATTTTTGGCGATGGTGCGGCGGCAACCTGGATCGGCGCGGTGGCGGCAGACGAGGATTTCATCGGTCCGTTCGATTACGGCACGGACGGCTGCACGGAGACGCTGAGGGCGGTGGCCGGCGGAGCGCGCGGAGTTGCGAAATGGATCGCAGGAACGCCGTGGTCCGACGAATTTGCCGGGTACATGAATGGAATCAAGGTCTATAATTTCGCGATGGACACCGTGCCCGTCACGATCCAGCGCGCACTCGACAAGGCCGGCCTCAAGATCGCCGACATTGATTTGTTTGTCTTTCACCAGGCCAACAAATATTTGCTGGAGAATCTCCGGCAGCGGCTGGACATCCCCAAAGAAAAGTTTTCGATGCAGATTTCGTTTTGCGGCAACACCATTTCACCCACGATCCCGATTGCGCTGGTCGAAGAGCGCAAGGCCGGCAAACTGCGCGATGGAATGCGGCTGTTGTTTTGCGGATTCGGCGTCGGCCATTCGTGGGGAACCGTCGTTGTGAAGTGGGCGCCGGCCTCGTTGATATCTTGAAAATGAAAACCGGCGTGCGTGCTTTGATTCGCGATGTGGAGTATTACCTGCCGGAAGGCACGCTGAGCGACGCGGCGCTCAAGCAAATGTTTCCCGACTGGCCGATCGAGAAAATGGCCGCCATGACGGGAGTGGAAAACCGCCACATCTCCGGGCCGGATGAATTCGCCTCGGACCTCGCGGTGAAAGCCGCGGAAAAACTTTTTGCCAACGGGCGCGTAAAACCCGGCGACATTGACTTCGTGATCCTCTGCACGATGTGTCCCGACTACCAGTTTCCCGCCACGGCATGTCTGGTTCAAAAGCGGCTCGGCATTCCGACCACCTGCGGCGCGTTCGATTTCAACATGGGCTGTTCCGGCTATATCTATGGCCTCGGTCTGGCCAAGGCGCTTATTGAGACGGGACAGGCCGCCAATGTGCTGTTCATCGCATCGGAAGTTCTCACGAAGATTCTGCGCAAGGACGACAAATCCGTGCAGACAATTTTCGGCGATGGCGCCGCGGCGACCTGGATCGGCGCGACGGTGGCGGACGAGGATTTCATCGGTCCGTTCGACTACGGCACCGATGGAAGCATCGAGACGATGGGAGCGCTCGCCGGCGGCGCGCGCGGCGTCGCCAAATGGATCGGCAATCAGCCCTGGTCTCCCGAATATGCCGCCTACATGAATGGCACCAAGGTTTTCAACTTTGCGCTTGGTGCCGTCCCCCTCACGATCCGGCGCGCGCTCGACAAGGCCGGCCTTGACGCCAATGACATTGACCTTTTCGTCTTCCACCAAGCCAACCGATTCATGATGGAACACCTCCGCAAGCGCATGAACATTCCCGCGGAAAATTTTTCCGTGCAGATGGCGTTTTGCGGCAACACGGTTTCGCCCACCATCCCGATCGCGCTGACCGAGGAACGCAAGGCGGGAAAACTGCGCGACGGAATGCGGCTCCTGCTTTGCGGCTTCGGCGTCGGCCACTCGTGGGGCTCCGTCGTCGTGAAGTGGTCGCCATCCCTCGCCTGAATTTTCCAATGATTGGAAATTTGCGCGGCGGCCATTTCCAATCATTGGAAACTTGGGCTACGACTCGAACTTGTAGTGGTCGAAGACTTCCTTGAAATCGGCGAGAATCTGTTCGCGCGTGAGGTTGAATTGCTCGAGCGATGTTTTGTGTCTGCTGACGAAGTTCCGCTGTTTTTCATCTTCGGGCCGGAGGATTTCGTCGAACTGCGGCGAGAGCCGGTAGCCGAATTTTTCGTAGAACGCGCAGATCACCTCGCGCAGGTGGCGCATCATCTTTTCGTGGACGATGACCTCGCAGGTGGCGGGATCGGCGTCGCGCAGGCAGGCCAGCGGATAGAGGAAAGTCTCGCGGACGAACGGATAAAATCGCGCCTGCTGCTGCGGCCATAGCTCCGTCGCGCCGATGGCCTCGAAGTATTTCAGTCCCAGGTCCAGAGCAGAGGGCACGGCCGACAGCGGATTGCGGAGCGTGTAGATGAGCCGGCAGTCTGGAAAATACTGGCGCAGCGTTTTCACGCGCAGGCTGCCAGCCGGCGCCTTGCCAAGCAGAATGCGGTTTCCGCCCTTGAAATAGGCCTGACGTTGCAGACAGGCGCGAAAAAAATTCATAATGCGGTCGCGATCCTTCGCGCGGGCTTTTTCATCGAAATGAAACAGCCAGTCGAATTCGGGAGCGTTCATCGTCATCAGTAAAGCCAGCGGAACGCTCACGGCGTGCATGAGCAGGCGATCGTCCTCGGCCAGCGAGAACAAGCCGACGTCGTGAATGTTTGCATACTTGCCGAACATGCGGGCCTGACGGCGCAGGATCAGCGCCATCAACGGGCCGCCAAGTTTCCGGTCCAGCCGGCCGATCCACGCGATGGCCTTTTTTTGAAGCACCGACGGGAAGACGGCATCCACCATGCGAAAACTGAAAAACTGTTCGTCATCCTTGGCGATGAGTCCCTGAAGATACGACGTGCCGCTGCGCGGATGGCCGACGATGAAGAGCGGTTTCTCGAGTTTCGTGCGGCGGAAACCGGGAAAGAAAACGTGATCGAGCAGAAGACAAATCGCGGTGAACATTTCGAACAACGGGAAGACAAGAAAATAGATTGCGAATCCGACGGCGCGCCGCGGTGACATCGGGCAGCCGATGGACTTGGCACGGAAAAAGACTAGATACATGAACCGGAAAAATGATTTGAAATCGAAGTAAATGAAACTCATGGCGGGATCAATTCGTCGTATTTGCGTTGTCGGCCGGCCCGGGTTTCGCGGCCGGCTGTGCGGCCGGCGCGGGATGGCGCATCTTGTCGAGGCGGTCAAACAG
>CAIVKH010000359.1 GCA_903906425.1 uncultured bacterium | reverse complement strand
TCAGATCCAGCTTGCCATCCCCGTTCACATCCGCTGCCGCGACGGATGTGGGCCACATGCCCACGAGCGGCGACGAGGAAAGAGTGAAGCCGCCGCTGCCGTTGTTCGTCAGCACCGAAAGGGTGTTGGCGTTCAAATTCGCGCTTATCAAATCCACCCTGCCATCCCCGTTCACATCAGCTGTCGCGACGGATTGGGGACCGATACCCACGACCGGTGACGAGGAGAGCGTGAAGCCGCCGCTGCCGTTGTTCGTCAGCACCGAAAGCGTGTTGGCGAGGTAATTCGCGCTGATCAAATCCACCCTGCCATCCCCGTTCACATCCGCAGCCACGACGGAAAGGGGATGGGTGCCCACGCCCGGCGACGAATCCAGGACGAAGTTCCCCCAATTGGTACTCCATGTGATCGCGCCCTGTGAATTGACGGTCATCAAGTTCACATTGCTCACCCCCGCGCCATTGCCGGAGAACGTGCCGGAAAACACATTTGACGCACTGCTGAAGATCACCGGCCCGCTGAACGCCTGGTTCGTTCCATTCAGCCGCGCGATATTGGCCGAGAGATTCGCATCCGCGACCACGCCGGTGATGCCGCCCCCGTTCAAAGCCGTCAGACCCGCGCCGCCGCCGATAAACTGCAGCGCCGTGACCGTGCCCGATGCCGTGACATTGCCCTGCGCCGTGACGACGAGTTGGGTGAGGCCCACCGTCAACCCACCTGCAGGCAATGAAAGAGGCCCGCTGTTCGTTTCGCCCGTGCGCCTCATGTAATTCGTCGTCGAACCCGCAACCGCCCAGACATTGCTGGCAAGCCGTGCGGCAATGTTCGTGTTCAGCGACACGATACTGTTGCTCAGCGCTGAATCCGCTCCAACTCGTGCGGTGGTCTCACTGCTGACGGAATTGCTCAGTGCGGCATCCGCGCCAATTCGGGCGGACTGTTCCGATCCGAGCACATTCGTCGTCGCAAACGTTGCCCATACGACATTCGATGCGGCCTTCCCATTGATCTGCGACTGGATGCTGTTGCTCGCAGCCGTCCACACCGGATCGGCTTCCGCGACTGCTGATGCCGGAATATTGGTCAGTCCCGCGCCGTTGCCGATGAAGCCGGCAGCCATGACGTTGCCGGCCACGGTCAGCTTCTCCGGCGTCACGTTCGTACCGATGCCGACGCCACCGCCCGCGCGAATGAGGAACTGATTGGATGCAGATGACGCAAAATCCGCGTCGGTCGAATCAGCCCACACGAACACGCCCGTATGATTCGCCTGCGCCCGGCGACCCGCAGCCTGTGCAAATTGCGCGTTGTTGCCAACCGCGTTGCTCAAGCCTCCCGCAATGACTCCATAGTGAGCGTTCGTACCGATGCGATGTCCGCGGCCGCCGGCCACGGTCGCGTAGAGCGAGAACTCGCCGACGGTATTCTCCGCGCCGCCCGCAATCAGCGAAGACTGCGACATTACACCGATGGCATTGTCACGCCCGCCGCCGATTGCCGCCGAGGAAGCGTTGGTGGAGATGTCGTTGTTGTTGCCACCCGCCACTGTCGCATGGGCCGCATTCGCGGCTATGTCATTATATCTGCCGCCACCGACAACGGAGAAATCCGCCGCGGCAATTGTGTTATCCTGACCACCGAGCGCTGCTGTCCCAATACCGGCCATGCTGTTGTTCGAATTGAAGAACCGGGCCGCGGTGATGCCCTGCTCGTTGGTCAGCGCCCCCGTCATCGTATCGCCGGTCTTGGCGACGAACCCGGACGCCCCGCCACTGCTCAGACGGTCGGCCACCATCGAGAAAGCCACCGCCGCGAGCCGCTCGCGAGGAGACAAGGCGGTGCCATTCACGGCCACCTCTACCCACACCTGCGCATTCGTCAGCGCGCTGGCGAAATTGCCCGCGTTGGTCTGATCGCCGATGAATGTCGAATAGAGTCCATCAACGACAGTCACCGAGTTGGAGTCCTCGTACTGTGCCGAGCCGCCACTCGACGCGTTATACAACCGCAGCGACAGCCCGACGCTGCCGTTGACCAGGTTCGTGCCGTTGAGCAGCCGGCCCTGATAATTGATGAGCTGCGGCACATCCGCATAACTCCACAAAGCCGCGAGCAGCGCGGCCAGACCAACGATCAACTTCCTCATGACTTCTCTCCTTCTTTATTTCTGGCAACGCCAGATCCTCAGCATTCCAATCATCGAAAGCAATGGAGCGGCGCCGTCCCGCCGCCGGTATTTCTCCTGCGGTGGCGGGACAGCGCCGCCCCGCAAAGTTCCAATGATTGGAAGTCTCCGTCCCGATTTTTTCCAATGATTGGAAAACGCGGATCATGGATGATGTGCCGCATTTGTTTTTATGGAGTGACGGCGTCCCCGCCGTCACCTTCCTTTCTTGCGATGGCGGGCATGCCACCATTCCATAAGCGCTACTGCGCCTCCACGGTCAGTGTCGCCAGCGGATCGAGGCCGGATGTGCGGCTGTAAATTCCCGCCGGATCGCTCCCGCCGGTCTTGCTGCCGGTCCATACGTTAACAACGGCGTTGGTCACGAACATGGTCGCTTCGATGATGAGGTTCCATGCGCCGGTGGTGGCGTCGTTGAGAAGTTTCTGCGATGCGCCGCCCAGGATTTGCGCGGGGTCGTCGTTGTGCAGATGCGACCAGCCGGAGCCGAAGTTGATCCAGTAGCCGTTCTTCATTCCGGCGGCGCTGCCGGGTTTCAGATAGGAGGCCCAGAATAAGTCGCCGCCGGCCGAGTAGCGGGACAAGTCGCGATGGAAGGTGCCATCCCATCGGATGCCGCCGGCGACGCCGGCGCCCCAGCACCAGTCGCCGGGCTGTGGATTTTTCGAATCGCCCCATTTCAGGCCGGAGTCCCAATGCGGGCGAAGAATGTCGCATTCCGGCGATGCACCGACGAGTCCGTCGGCGTAGGCGGCGATGCGATAGGTGCCGGAGGTGGCCGGACCGCCATGATGCTCGGCCCGCTCGTAGAGCAGCGCGGCGAGTTCGTGGCTGTGGGGCTTGTGGTGGTGTGTGTTCATGTGATTTTGGGCAGCGGCTTAGTTTCGGCAGCGCGCGCCGATGGACGCCTCGCCGAGCGCGCCGGTGCCCATCTCGGCGGGCACCGGCAGACGGCTCGGCGAGCCGTCCCTGCCTCACTGGCCCATCACGCTGATTTTCACCTCGTCGCTCCACTGGCCGGTCTGCTGGTCGTAGAGCCGGTAGATGGCCTTGTATTTCCATACCGCGCTGGTGCCCGGCGCAGGCAGCGGATAGGTGTCCAGCGTGTCGGGATGCGAGGAATGGTAAGCGAAGCCGTAGCCTTTTCCGTCGCCGCGGTCGGCCCAGATTTCGATGCCTTCCATTTCACCCTTCGGCCACTTGATCAGCGGATGGCCGGCGGAGGTGATGACGACGTTCAAAACAGGCTTCTTCGCGGCAATCGCGGAAGGATCGGCCGTCTGGTCCGCGCCTTCGATGCCCATTTCTTCGCCTATCTGTTTCGTGTAGGCACTGTGTTTCTTCATCCGCCCAATGAGCAGCGAAAGAAGCGGAATCACGCCGGCATGACTCACCGCCGCCAGGTTCGCGGGCAGCGTGAACCCCGTGGGCCAGGCCGTGCATTGATCCGTGGCATAGAGCGCGGCGTTCTTGAACCGCGTCATGCCTTGAGTGTACTCGCCGAGGGCGAGTTGAACGCGCAGCACAGCCGCGCCAAAGGCGCAGTTGGCCTGTGCGTCCGTGATTTCCTGGGCCGATACCCCAAGCGACGCACCGTATTTTCCGATGCCGGCGCTCAGCCGTTCGAACCAGTCCGGCAGCGCGACTTCGCTGTTCGGTCTGTTTTTTTTATGCGGCATTTCATTCTCCTTCCATGTTGTTGTCTTTTATGCCGAAATCAGTGGAAAACGCCTGTTTTGGGCCGGACCGCGGCCCTTCGTGCCGGCGCGGAACCATCCATGGCCGGCCACAAATCATTCTGCGCCGGCGCTGCAAGCCGATAGGCCGGCCGGGCGCCATGCGGCGGTGGCGTATCAAGGCAAAATGCCGGCGCGGAGCCGTCCGTGCCCGGCCATAAATCACTCCGCGCCGGCGCTGCAAGACGCAAGGCCCGCACTGCAAGGCGGCGCGCCGCGGCAGCAGATTGATGTACCGCCGCCGGAAAATCCCGTTGCGGCATATCGGGAGCCGGCGCCGCGCTCGCAAGGCAATGCGGCGGGATTTTGGAAGCAATGGGCGGCCGCGCGCAACGATGGGCCGCCGCGGAAAATCGAATGCTGGAAATCATGCCTCTCATGACAAAAATCTCTTTGCTGCATAAGAGGATAGAAACGCAAACCCGCATGAACAATCAGGGCATTACATAAACTATTCATCGGGGATTTGCCTAGCGCACATGCACTTGCGTTCTCTCCCTGCTGCAATACGGAAAAAAGAAGACGGGGATTCTTTCAGCCGGAGATTACGGACTTCGCACTCCGAAATGCTTGTCGGCGAAGTCGAGGAAGACGGCCCAATCGTCGGCGGTCGTCGCGTGCTTGCCGTCGCGGAAATAAAAGCCGAGCGTGCCGCCCAGCGACGGCTGATTCACTTCCGGAAACTTCTCGCTTTCGAGGCCGGATGCGCCGAGCAGCCGATAGACGGGACCGGCGGCCTTCATCATTTCGAACTGGCCCGGCGGATTCGCCCAGCGGTCTTCCGCAGCCGTCGAATATAAAACCGGCCGCGGCGCGCACAGCGCGAGAAGTTCGTGCTGGTCGAGCGGCAGTTTTTCCGGCGTGTCCAAGAATTTTTTGAACTCCGCGTTGAACCAGTGCGGAAACGCCGTGTTGATCCGCTTGATCGTTTCCACCTTGTCGGGAAATCCCGCCGCGCCCGAACCGATCGTGTGCCGGCTCGGCGCCGTGCCGCCGCAACCGGCCTGATGCGGAAACGCCATCGCAATTCTTTCGTCGAGCGCCGCCGCAAGAATCGTCGCCTTGCCGTTTCGCGAGTGGCCCATCACCGCGATCCGCTTCGCATCAATCGCCGGATTCGTCACCAGATAATCCACCGCGCGATGAAATCCCCACGCCCACGCCGCAATCGCGCCCCAGTCATTTTGCGGATACAGCGCCCGCGTTCCTTCCATCGCGTTCGTGCGGTCCGGCTCGATATCCACGTTGTGGAAAGTCGCGAATGCGTAGCCGCGCTTGATCGTGCGCTCGACCATCCATTCGCTCTCTTCCACACCGCGGCCCTCGTCGGTCACGTGGTTATTGACGATGCCGTTCTTGTGAATCGTGCCTGTCTGCCAGCCTGTCGCCAGCGCGATGTCGGGATCTTTGAGCACCGCCTGATTTCCGTGAAAATTCAGGCACAGAAAAACCGGCGCGGGCTTTTTATTGTTCGGAACGACGAGCAGCAGATGCAGCGGCGGACAATCCGGCGGCCCGTATTTCAGCGTTACCTCCGACTTCGTCGCCGCGCCGTCGAACAGATTCGTATTCACGCGCTCGACGGTCACCGACATCTTTTCCGGCTTCGGCGGCAGATGCCCATAAACATATTTCTGGAACATCTCCACCAGTTCCGGTCGCCGCTCATTCCGCCACTGCTCCGCCGACTCCACTTTCTTCCCGTTCTGCAAAACCAGCGGATCGGGCAGCGCCACCTCCTCCGGTACATCCACCGCACCGGTGAACCCCGCCCCGAACGCCGACGTCGCTATCGCAGCCATAAACAACACTCCGTATTTCATCTCATCCTCACTTTCATCATTTGAATTCCGCGACGAATTTCCAGGTTCCGGGCGGAACGGAGAATCGTGTTGTATCGTCAAAGTCCTTGCAAAATTTGACTCCGTCGCTGCGCTGATCGTTCTTTCTGAAATTGAACAGCGTGCCATTCACTTCCAGTACGCTGATCTGTTTTCCCGACGGCTTGGGAATGCAAACAAACGCTTCAGTTCCTGCGGGTGAATTCAAATCAAGCGCGAATCGTCCGGCTTCTTTTTGCAGTGAAAGTGTGATTGGCCCTTTGATCGTCGGCACAATGGCATGAATTGTTTTGAGTGTTCCCATTGTCGGCGAAACAAAATATTTTTGATAACCCGGAGCCAGCGGCCACACACCTGCGATTTGCCGCGACAGCATCGTGAGCGGTCCGCCGCTCCACGCATGGTTGTAGGTTCCGCCACCAAAGCCTTTGCTGCCGATCCCCCACCCTTCCCAAAGTGTCGTCAGCGGACTTGAGATTTGGTCAGCGTAACGTTGCTTCGTTCGTTCAATCGCCTGACCGGGCGCGCCGAGGCGGCACAACGCTTCAAGCACATACTTCTCCATGTATGGTCCGGCGTTGTGATGTTTCGAAAAGACTTCAAGCAGTGCGATTCGATTACTGGGACAGTCGCAAACTAAGTCGGCACAAACGGCCATGGCATTTGCGCGATCATCGGTGTCGCCGGTGTACGAAGGCGAACGATATTCTTTCCCGTTCCAAAACTTCTTGTTGAATGCCTCGGCAATTGATTTCGAGCGAGTCCCCCATTCGTTCACGTCTGCATACGCGCCGCAATCTTGCGCGTAGCAAATCGCAGCCTGAAGCGCGAGGTAGTACCACGCGTTGTCGAGAACTGGCGCATCAATATTCTTCCCCCAATCTTCCCAATCCCAATCGCCTTTGCGATGGATTACAAGTCCGTCCGCGTCGAGTTTCCAGACGTTCAAATACTTTTTCACGGCCGGATAAACGCGACGAATTGTGTTCGAGTCTCCGGTGTACTCGTAATAAGTCCAGAATCCGTAGGTGCCGACGCTCGCGAGCATCTGCGGCGGGAGTTCGACGTTGTAGGTTCCATCGCGCGGATCGCCGCGCGGGCCGTTGTCGGGCTGGCGACCGGACGGGACGGGCGAATAGAGCGTGCCGTCGGGTCGCTGCCAGCGCGCGAGTTCGAGCATCGCTTTTTTCGTGAGCGAATAGGCGGGCGGATCGAAAACATAAAACGACTCGCCGAGTTCGTTCACCGCATCGCCCCACCACTGGCCGCGCTCGCGGTCGGGGCAGTCCATGTAGTTGTCGCGCATCGTCACGTAAAGTGTGCGCGCGGCTTTTTTCCAGAGCGTGTTCAACTGCTCGTCATCGCAAGTGAACGAGCCGGCGAACTCCGCGTTGAAACCGGTCTCGCGAAATTTCAGCGACTTGATTTTGACGCCCGCCGGAATCGTGTAATGAACTTCGTGGCCGTTCATCCATCCAAACGTTTCGTACGCCTGCGCGCCGCCGCGTGTGACATATTCCGCGTGAACGCTCGGCGAGCCGCCGCCCATGAAATCGTCCGTGCGGATGTCAATCGTCTCGCCGCCAGCCGCCGATTCGACTTCGAGATACGGCGTGACCTGCGCGTTGTACGGCAGCTTCGCCCTGATGACCTTTCCGTCGCTGACTTTCGGAAGTTCCGTGGCGTTCACGTAATCTTTCAAACCGTAATCCTTCCAAAACGGAATCGGCCGCGCCTCCAGAATTCCCCACGGCGCGCACGGAGGAACGCCCGCCCCGGTCGCCGCGCTCCACGACGAATCATCGAAGCCCGGCGCGTTCCAGCCCGGCATGTCCGCGCGCGCATCGAAGCGAATGCTCGCCTCGGCGAGCCGGTAATTCGGCGGAGGCCCGCCCGCCATTCCGTACGCCGGATGAATTTTCATCTTCCACGATTTGTCCGAAATGATTTTCGTCCCGCCGATGTCGGCCTCGAAAAGGAATCCCGCCTTGCCGCTGCTGTTGTGCGAGAAACCGTGCTTGCCGAAAAACCACGCGAGCACCGCGATCGTGTTCGGTCCTTTGACGAGATGCGGCGCGAGATCGATTTCGTCGAAATATGTCCCCGTCGGCGTCGGCCCGCGTTTCAGCCCGCCCTCGAAAACGACGAGCTTGCCGTTGATCCACAGCCAGTATTTCGAATCCACCGCGATGCGCGCCATCGCCGTCGCGGGCACGTTTGCGAGATCAATCGTCTTTCGAAAACACGTCCACGTATTCGTCGCAGATTTCTCCGGCCCGACCCACTGCGCCGTCCAGGCAGGCTCCGCCGCGGCGGCGAAAAGTGACAAAAGAAAAACCAGGACAACGCCGAGATAGATTTTGGTGCGCATTCGAGCCTCCGCAAATTTCCAATCATTGGAAAAGTCGGCTGCATCATTTTCCAATCATTGGAAAATTGCAATGCGGCACAGAGGCGAGCGGAAGTCCGGAGGGTTTTCCGGTTGCGGAACGGGGTTCGATGCGTTTTGTTATCCGCCCGACCGGCAGACACGGCGGTTGCGATTTGTGAATACGGGAGAAGTTTCCATGGATCCGAAATTGAGTAGTGCCTTTTCACTGGAAGGCGAGACGGCGTTGATTACGGGCGGCGGGACCGGAATCGGTTTCGCCATTGCGGATTGTTTTGTGAGGGCCGGCGCGCGCGTTGTCATCGTCGGCCGGCGCGAGGAGGAACTCCAGGCTGCCGTGGCAAAACTCGGCGATGCAGCCAGTCATATCTGCCATGATGTGACGATGCTCGAAGGCGCCGATGAGCTTGTGAAACGGGCCGGCGCGCCGGTTTCGATTCTTGTGAACAACGCGGGGAATCATCTGAAGAAGCGCGCGATTGAAACGTCGCCGGAGGAATTTCAATCGGTGATGGAAACGCACGTGCTGGCTTCGCATGCGCTGACGCGGGCGGTGCTGCCGGGAATGATCGAGCGCGGCCGTGGAAATATTTTGTTCACCGCATCGATGGCCTCCATCTTCGGAATTCCGCAGGTCTTTGCGTACACGGCGGCAAAGGCGGCGCTCGCGGGTATGACGAGGGCGCTGGCCGTGGAAGTGTCGGACAAGGGAATCCGCGTAAATTCCATCGCGCCGGGATGGATCGAAACGCCGATGACGCAAAAATCGGTGCTCGCCGATCCGCCGCGTTTCAAACACATCATTGAGCGCACGCCGATGGGACGCATGGGAGAGCCGGCGGACATTGGCTGGGCGGCAGTTTATCTCTGTTCATCCGCGGCAAAATTTGTCACCGGTTCGATGCTGGTGGTGGACGGCGGAATCAGCATCGGTTTTTGAAGGGAGTTTCTGTGAAGCTCGGATTTGGTTTCTACCGGCACATGCTAAACGACGATTATTATCGCTTCGCGAAACAGTGCGGCTGCACGCACGCGGTGGTTCATCTCGTGGATTATTTCAAGAGGGGCCGCAGCAATTCCGCGGGCGACCAGCCCGTGGGTGATCAATACGGCTGGGGCGTGGCCGGCGATCCGGACGCGCTCTGGAGTTTCGAGGAACTCGCGGCGCTGAAATCTGAATTGAACCGCGTGGGACTCGAACTTGAAGCGATCGAGAATTTCGACCCGGCGCACTGGCACGACGTGCTGCTCGACGGCCCGAAGAAGAAGCAGCAACTCGAGAATCTCAAGACCATCATCCGCAACATCGGTCGCGCGGGCATCCCGGTCATGGGCTACAATTTTTCCATCGCGGGCGTCGCGGGCCGCGTAAGATTTCCCGACGGGCGCGGCGGCGCGGAAATCGTCGGCATGAACGGCCCGGTCGATCTGCCGATGCCAAACGGCATGGCTTGGAACATAGTCTATGACGAAAATGCGAAGCCCGGAACGGTTCCGACCGCGACTCGCGAACAACTCTGGCAGCGACTGAGAGATTTTCTCGATGCTATTTTGCCCGTCGCCGAAGAATGCGGCGTGAAACTCGCCGCGCATCCCGACGATCCGCCGATGCCGACAGTTCGTGGGCAGCCAAGGCTCGTGTATCAGCCGCGGCTTTATCAGGAATTGATTGATTTGAATTCCAGCCCGTCAAACACGCTCGAATTCTGCGTTGGCACTCTCGCGGAAATGACCGAAGGTAACCTCTACGAAGCCGTGGAAAACTACAGCCGGCAGAATCGTCTCGCCTACGTTCATCTGCGAAATGTTCGCGGCAAAGTCCCGTTCTACAAAGAAACTTTCATTGATGAAGGAGAGGTGGACATTTTGCGCGTGCTGCGAATTCTAAAGGGCAACCGCTATGACGGCGTGGTGGTTCCCGATCATGCTCCGCAGATGACGTGTACCGCTCCGTGGCATGCAGGCATGGCCTTCGCGCTGGGCTATCTCCGTGCCGCAATCCAGGCCGTTTGATCGAATTTCCGCGAATGCCCGGCGGCTAGGGCAGGATCCCGTCGCGGACGAATTTCAGGATCGCGTCGCGAGATGGATCGTGCGACTCGGGAATTTTGCCCGCGATGGTGCCGTGAGTGCGATCGGCAACCTTCAGCAGCGAAATCCTTTTGTTGCCGGTCACCTTTTCCATCGCGACGAAGTACTCGTTTTCTTCGAG
The DNA here is from genome assembly GCA_903906425.1 of uncultured bacterium. GTDB lineage: Bacteria > Verrucomicrobiota > Kiritimatiellia > CAIVKH01 > CAIVKH01 > CAIVKH01. The sequence continues at coordinate 11,139 of CAIVKH010000359.1, read as the reverse complement.
ACGGCCCGGCCAATCATGATCGCCCATGATGACGAGCATCGGTGGCACGCTGGCGTTCAGATAAAAAATCGGAGCGGCTTCGTCGGCGGTGACGTTGTTCGTGGCAAGGCCGCGTTCCTTGCGAATCGTGAAGTGCGTGACCATTTGGCCGCTGACGGGAATCAGCCCGGCGATGGCATCGCGATCGACGCCGGCTTTCTTCAGATGAGCCGGATTCATCCCGAGAATCGAAGTCAGGTAACCACCCGCGGAAATTCCGCCGATAAAAATCTTGTTCGTGTCGCCGCCATGTTCGGCGATGTGTGCGAAGGTCCATGCAACGGCGGCAGCGGCGTCCTCGACGTAGGCGGGGAAATTGACCTTCGGGCTGAGGCGATAATTCGGTGCGACAACGGCGATGTCTTCCTGCTGCGCGAACGACCGCGCGATTCCGGTGGTAGAAATATCCTCGTTGCTGCCGCCGGTGAGACCGCCACCGTGAAACCAGACGAACGTGGAGAACGCAGTATTCGTCGGCAGATACAGATCAAGTTTGCACCGCTCGCGCTCGTAGTCGCTCAGATTATCGCCCGATTTGTAGGCGATGTTCGTCAGAGCGGTGATATCACCAGCAGCTAACGCTGCGTGCGCAAGAGCAATCAGGCAAACAAGCGCACGCAGGATCCGAGTTGGTTTCATGGCGAAGCGCCGCCTCGGCGAATCAGCGCGCCATCTGGACGTCGTGCTTCTTCTCGAATGCGGTGATGGCGTCGGCGTGGGCCAGCGTCAGGCCGATATCGTCGAGGCCGTGGAGAAGGTGATTCTTCACGACCGGCGCGACGTCGAAATGGAATGAGACTTCTTCGTCGGTGTGCAACACGACGCGTTGTTCTTCGAGATTGATCGTCGCCTGCAGACCGTTAAAGCGTCCGATCATCTGAAATATTTCTTCAACTTCAGCCTCGCTGAGTTCAATCGTCAGGACACCGTTCTTGACGCAGTTGTTGCGGAAGATGTCTGCAAAGCCGGGCACGCTCGCGCCGCTGATTTCTTTGCGCGGAGCGATGATCGCTCGGAGGCCATATTGCGCGACGGCCCACACCGCGTGTTCGCGGCTCGATCCGCAGCCGAAATTATTTCGCGCGACGAGAATCGAAGCGCCCTTGAATCGCGGCGCGTTCAGTTCGAATTCGGGATTCGGCTTTCCATCCACGAGGTAGCGCCAGTCGAAGAACAGGCTTTCGCCGAAGCCGGTCCGCTTGATCGATTTCAGAAACTGCTTCGGAATGATCGCGTCGGTGTCAACGTTCGCGCGATCCAGCGTCGCGATGATTCCGCGGTGAATGGTGAATGCTTCCATGGCTTACTCCAATTTCCATTTCCGAATGTCAACAAAGTGACCTTCGACCGCGGCGGCCGCGGCCATTTCTGGACCGACCAGATGGGTGCGCCCGCCCTTGCCCTGCCGGCCTTCGAAGTTGCGGTTCGAAGTCGAGGCGCTGCGCTCCTGCGGCTTCAACTGGTCGGGATTCATCGCCAGGCACATGCTGCATCCGGCGAAACGCCACTCGGCGCCGAAGTCCATGAAGATCTTGCCGAGGCCCTCGGCTTCGGCCTGCTTTCGAACCTGCATCGAGCCGGGAACGACCATGACGCGGACGTTCGCTGCCTTCTTGCGGCCCTTCATGATCTTCGCGGCAGCGCGCAGATCCTCGATGCGGCCGTTCGTGCAACTGCCGATGAAAACCAGGTCGGGCTTGATGTCCGTGATCTTCTGGCCGGCCTTGAGACCCATGTACTCCAGCGCCTGCTCGACATCACGGCGGCTATAGCCCGAAACCTTGTCGGGATCGGGCACAACGCCATCGACGTCCGTGACCATGCCGGGACTTGTGCCCCACGTGACCTGCGGCGCGATCTTGTTCGTATCGATCGTCAGCGTGCGGTCGAACTTCGCATCGGGATCGGACGGCAGCGTCTTCCAGTACGCGATGGCTTTCTCCAGCGCAGCGCCCCGCGGCGCGTACGGCCGGTTCCCGCTCGCGATGTAATCGAACGTCACCTGATCCGGCGCGATCAATCCGGCGCGCGCGCCGCCTTCAATCGCCATGTTGCAGATTGTCAGCCGCGCTTCCATCGAAAGCGCGCGAATCGCCTCGCCGCCGAATTCGATGACGTAGCCCGTGCCGCCGGCCGTTCCGATCTGGCCGATCAATTTCAAAATCATGTCTTTTGATTCGCAGCCCTTTTGCAGGCGACCCGTGAATTCGACGCGAAACGTCTTCGACTTCGTCTGCCGCAGCGTCTGCGTCGCGAGGACGTGCTCGACTTCGGATGTGCCGATGCCGAATGCGAGCGTGCCGAAAGCGCCGTGCGTGGCGGTATGCGAATCGCCGCAGACCATCGTCAGGCCGGGCAGCGTGATGCCGAGTTCCGGGCCAATCGTGTGGACGATGCCCTGCTTGTCGCCGTCGATGTCGAACAGCGTGACGCCGAAATCGCGGCAGTTCTTCCGCATCGCATCGACCTGCGCCTGCGCAATCGGGTCGGTGATGTGGTGCGGATCGTCCGTCGGGATATTGTGGTCCATCGTCGCGAAGGAAAGCTCAGGCCGGCGCGCCTTGCGCCCGGTGATGCGAAGCCCCTCGAACGCCTGCGGGCTGGTCACCTCGTGAACGAGATGCCGGTCGATGTACAGCAGCGCGGTTCCGTCCTCCAGCGTCTTGACGACGTGGCGGTCCCAGATTTTTTCATACAGTGTCTTGCTCATATTTCTTTCCCGAAAAAAACAGCGGCGCAACGTGCCACAAATGGTGGAAAAGGCCACAGAAAAATTATCGAGAGTTCCAATGATTGGAAGTTTGCGCGGGCGTCTTTTCCAATGATTGGAAATTGCGGTGTTTTTTTCACGGCCGGCGCGCGCATCCACTTCCCGGCCGTCAGGCCGGGCAAAAGTTCGGGAGGGGCGGCGGATGCATGGCGGCGGTTTACCCGATAGCTATAATCGGGGGAACCCTGAATGGCGGCGGCCCGAAACATATCCTACGGTGTGGTATTGGTGTTTGAAAGGCTACGGCGATGACGGACAAACAGAGACGGACGCTCGGATATTTGTACAACTGGACCAGCCTGGCGGGAATCATCATGGCCGCGCTGGGTTTTGTCGGCGGCATCGTGATGCTGGCGATGGATTATCTGAATCCGAATGCGACGGTGTATTCGGGGATCATCACGTATCTGGTGGTGCCGGTGGTCATCGTCGCGGGGCTGGCACTGACGGTGGCGGGGAATCTTCGCGAGCGGCGTCGGCAGCACCAGGCGGGGGCGATTCCGCACCGGATGCCGATCATTGATCTGAACAACCGGCAACATTATGTCTCGTTTGTCTTCGCCATCACGGTTGTCTTTCTTTTCATCATTCTGACGGGCATCGGGAGTTTCAGCGCGTACAAGTACACGGAGTCGGTGACGTTTTGCGGGACGACGTGCCACACGCCGATGCAGCCGGAAAACACCGCGGTCGCTCACTCGCCGCATTCGCATGTGCGGTGCGTGGACTGCCACATCGGGCCGGGCGCGGAGTGGTTTGTGAAGGCGAAGCTGAGCGGAATGCACCAGGTGTATGCGGTGACCGTGAATAATTTTCACCGGCCGATCCAGACGCCGATCCATAATCTGCGGCCGGCGTCGGAGACGTGCTACGAGTGCCACTGGCCGGCGAAGTTTTTCGGGATGCTGGAGCAAACGCGGACGTACTACGCGGCGGACAAGACGAACACGCCGTACACGATCAGCTATCTGCTGAACGTCGGCGGCGGCGATACGACGCACGGGCCGGCACGCGGGATTCATTATCACATGGCCGTCGAGAAAAAGATCGAGTACATCGCGAAGGATGAGAAGCGGCAGACGATCCCGTGGATTCGCGTGACGGAAAAAGACGGCAGCGTGAACGTGTACAAGACGACGGACAAGAAGGAGGCGCTCGCTGAAACAAACATCACGGCGACGGCAACGCGCAGGATGGATTGCATGGATTGTCATAACCGGCCGGCGCATCAGTTCCAGTCGCCGAACCGGGCGCTCGATCTTTCGATGATGCAGGGCAAGATTGATCCTTCGATCGAGTTCATCAAAAAGAACGCGGCAAAGGCGCTGCTCGGAAAATATACGACACAAGAGCAGGGCATCGCCGAGATCGGCGCGCAATTGCACAAGTCGTATCCACAGGGCGGCGCGAACGTCGAGGCAGCGATCAACGAAGTGCAGGATATTTATTCGCGCAACTTTTTCCCGGAAATGAAGGCCGACTGGCGCGCGTATCCCGATGACATCGGGCATTGGATTTCGGCGGGCTGCTTCCGTTGTCACGACGGGAAACACAAGAACGAAAAGGGCGAGGTCATTTCTCGCGAATGCAAGACCTGTCATGTAATCACATCGCAGGGGCCCGGCACGAAACCGACGACGTATGTCCGTGACGGACTCGATTTCAAACATCCCGTCGAGGACGACGATGGATCGTGGAAAGAGGACAGTTGCAACGGCTGTCACTCCGGCGCGCCCGATCAATAAAAGGAAACGATCATGGGAGACATTCCTCAAAAATCACCGACGGCCCATGCGCGCGTCGTGTTCACCGTGCTCGCGTGCGTGATCGCGATCGCGGCGACGGCGCGCTGGCTGGCGTATCCGAAAACCTATGGCGAGTTCGGGCACTTCCGCGGCGCGGCCATCGAGCAGGCCATGAACATCAGCGCGCCGCTGCACACGGACGGGCAGCTTTGTTACGACTGCCACAAGCAGGTCACGAGCAATGCGTGGAAGGACGTTCACGAGCACGTGCAGTGCGACACCTGCCACGGACCTGGCGGCAAACACATTGACGAGGAAAAGAAAGTCGCGGTCGCGCGTCCCGATGCGCCGAAACTGAAAATGGTGAAAACGGAGGAACAGTGTCTCACGTGTCATCGCCGACTCGAAGCACGGCCGGCGTCGTTCCCGCAAATTGACAAGGCTGAACATTTCAAGATGCTCCATCTCGTGAAGGCCGACACGCCGTGTCTGGCTTGCCACGATCCGCACCAACCACTGTTCCTCGACAAGAATATTCAGGACGCGCGAATGCATCCGCTCGTGAACAAGTGCATTGACTGCCACAAGCACAACCAGGATTTGAAGGCGGAAAAGCCGAAGGATCATCCGGTGCTTTTCGAGTGTGCCTACTGCCACAAGGCCATTGCGAAAGATTATTCGACCCGTACGCACAAGGATCTTTCGTGCTCCACCTGCCACCAAGTTTATCCGGTTTCGGAACGCGCGGTACAGGTCATCAGCCATCGCGATCCGAAATTCTGCCTGCTTTGCCACAGCGACAAACTGGAAAAAGACAAAAAGGGACCGCCTGGCATCAAGTGGCCGGAACACCTCAAGGACGTTGCGGACAATTTCGAACAGGACAAGAACAAGGTGTGCGTGGACTGCCACCGCGACGCATTCCACCTCGCGCCCTCCCCGCAGGAAATTATCGCGACGAAGACGAAGGCCGGGACGAAGGAGAAAGCCAATGAATAATTCAGCGAAGAAATCTCCATGCCTGTCCGCACCGATGGAAATCACCGACCGCCGCCAATTTCTCCAGCGTCTGTCGCTCGCGGCCGGAGGTGTGTTGCTGTGGACATTGCCGCGCCTGCAAGTCCGTGCCGCGAGCAACGTATCTGTCGCGGCCGGGCCCGCCGCCGGTGCTTCTCCAACGCCCTATGACATCAGCAAACATTACTGGGCCTACGCGGTTGATACGACGAAGTGCATCGGTTGCAATTCCTGCATGCGTGCCTGCCGCCTTGAAAATCAGGTGCCGGAGGGGCAATTCCGCACATGGGTCGAACGCTATGAAATTGACGAGAACGGCGGAATCCACGTTGACATGTCGCGCAACGAAGCCGTCACCTTCGATCAGGACATGGTGACGGGAAACCGCGAAGGCAAGGCGCCGATGAAGGCCTTTTTCGTCCCCAAGATTTGCAACCACTGCGAGAATTCGCCCTGCACTCAGGTCTGCCCCGTCGGCGCGAGCTACCAGACGAAAGACGGCGTGGTGCTCGTTGACAAGGACTACTGCATCGGCTGCGGCTACTGCGTCCAAGCCTGTCCCTACGGCACGCGCTTCATCAACAAGGAAACGCACACCGCCGACAAATGCACGCTCTGCTATCACCGCATCACCAAAGGCCTCAAGCCCGCCTGCGTCGAAGTCTGCCCGGTCGGCGCACGCATCTTCGGCGATTTGAAGGATCCGAACAGCGACATTTCCCACGTGGTCCGGGAGCACCGCTACGCGCTGATCAAACCCGACATGGGAACCCATCCCAAGTGCTATTACCTCGGCCTCGATCAGGAGGTCATCTGACATGATGCAGAATTTTGTATTTCCCAATGAAATGAACGTCACCTGGACGGTGATGATCGTTCTCTATCCGTACATTACCGGCCTTGTCGCTGGCGCGTTCATCGTCTCGTCGCTCTTCCACGTCTTCAACCAGAAGGCGCTCTGGCCGGTGGCCCGCTTCTCGCTGGCATCGGCCTTCGTGTTTCTGCTGTTCGCGCCCCTGCCGCTGCTGATTCATCTCGGCCAGCCCCAGCGCGCGTTCAACATCATGATCACGCCGCATTTCACCTCCGCGATGGCCGGCTTCGGGTTCATCTACACGTCGTATCTCATCGTCGTCGTGCTCGAAATCTGGTTTGTCATGCGCGATGAATTCATCAAGCGCGCCACCGGTCCGAAGAGCTTCGTCCAGTTGCTGTGCAAAACCATTCTTCTCGGCCAGACTCAATCGAATGAAGAAACGCACAAAGTGGATCACAAGATTTCACGTTTCCTCGCGGGCCTCGGCATCCCGATGGCCTGCACGCTTCACGGTTATGTCGGTTTTCTTTTCGGCTCCCTCAAGGCCAATCCTTGGTGGGACACGCCGCTGATGTTCATCATTTTTCTTTTTTCCGCCATCGTCAGCGGCATCGCCGTGCTCATCTTCCACTACACCATCGTCAGCAAAATCAACGGCTGGAAAATTGACGAGGACTGCATCCGCGCGCTCGGCGGCTACCTCTGGGCCTTCATGATCGTCGCCATCAGCCTTGAAATGATGGAAGTCCTCTCCATCGCCTACAAACAGATGAAAGACTGGGAAGTCATCCGCATTCTCATCATGCAAAAACTTTTCTGGACCTATGTCGTGCTCCAGTTCTTCACCTTCTCCGTCGTGCCATTCCTGATGCTGGCCGCAAACGCCACCTTCAAATTCCGCTTCAAAATTGCCCACGCCATTATCTTCACCGCCTCCTGCATGATGCTGCTACAAGTCCTGCTCATGCGCTGGAACGTCGTCATTGGCGGCCAGATGATTTCCAAAAGCCTGCGCGGCTTCACCAGCTATCTTCCCGGCATCTGGGAAAAAGAAGGCATCATCACCGCGGTGGTCATCTTCACCATGCCCTTCTTCATCCTCTGGCTTTTCCACCGCATCGTCCCGCTGTTCCCGGAAGCCGCCCGCGAACCCCGCTCCGGCGATTCGGAGCGCTGATCCTGTCTTCCAATCATTGGAAGTTGCCGGGCCGGAAATTTCCAATGATTGGAAATTGCGGTTCGAATGCGGATCGGCGCGCGTTCCCCGCGTCCGGCGCGGCGGAGCCGGGCCGGATAAATTCTTTTGGGCGGCGATTGCGAAGGATTGCTTGATTCGACGGGGCCGGGTCTGTATATGCGCCGTTTCTTTTGGGGAGAATTTTGATGCGTAAACCAATTGTTGCTGGAAACTGGAAGATGAACAAGACGGTCGCAGATGCCGTCACACTGGTCAGCGATCTGAAGCTTGACCTGGCCGATTTGCTCGGCGTGGACATCGTCGTGTGCCCGCCGTTCACGGCGCTGAAGTCCGTGGTGGACACGGTGTCGGGCTCGCGGATTTATGTCGGCGCGCAGAACATGCACTGGGAAAAATCCGGCGCGTTCACGGGCGAGATTTCGGCGGAGATGCTGCGCGAGATTTATGTCCACTATGTCATCCTCGGCCACAGCGAGCGGCGACAATATTTCGGCGAGACCGATGAGATTGTGAACAAGAAGACGAAGGCCGCGCACGCGGCAAATCTGAAGCCGATCGTCTGCGTCGGCGAGACGCTGGCGGAGCGCGAAGGCGGAAATACTTTCGCGGTGATCGAGAAACAGGTCCGGGGAAGTTTGAACGGGCTGACGAAGATGGAACTGACCAACACGATCGTCGCCTATGAGCCGGTCTGGGCCATCGGCACAGGCAAGACCGCCACAACCGCGCAGGCGCAGGAAGTCCACGCGCACATTCGGAAGTTGCTCGCCGCAATCAGCGATGATACCACTGCCCAGTCGGTTCGCATCCAATACGGCGGAAGCGTGAAGGCTTCGAATGCGAAGGAATTGTTCAGCCAGCCGGACATTGACGGCGGACTGATCGGCGGCGCGAGCCTCGAACCTCGGTCGTTCATCGAAATCGTGAAGGCCGCGCTGAAGTAAAATATCTTGAAATGCGCCGGAGTTGGCGCCGGGAAAAGAAAATGGAAATTCTGAGAATATTGCTGGTTCTGGTCGAAGTGGTGACGTGTTTTCTGCTCATCGGCGTGATCCTGTTGCAGCGCTCGAAGCATGAAGGCATGGGCGGCCTCACGATGGGCGCGGGCATGGGCGAACAGCTTTTCGGCTCGCGAACCGGCAACGTTCTCACCCGCACGACGGTCATCCTCGGCTGCATTTTCATGGGGGCAACCACGCTGCTGGCCGTTCTGCACGCCCGCGGCACTCAAGCGCAATCAATTCTCGAGAAGAAAGCGGGAGCCGCGGCACCGATCACGTCGGGATCCGTCCCGGTTCGCCCCAACAACGCATCTCCCGTTTCTCCCGGACCGGCCGCACCCACGCCCGTGATGCCTGCGGCTCCTGTTGAAACGCCCGTGGCTGCGCCGACCGTGACAATTCCGCCAGTCGCGACGCCTCCGGCGCCGGCACCAAGCAAATAACCGCTGCCCGGCCAACCCCGATCATGAAAAATGCGGGGAGAACTTTCCGGCGATTGCTGTTCGCGGCTCTGTCGTTCTCGTTTTCGGCGCGCGCCGCAACCAATGCGGTTCCATCCACGCTCTATTTGAACACGCAAAAAATTCGTGGCTTTGATCCGGCGAAGGTCAATGACGTCGCCGCGAACAAATCCATTCTGCGGATATATGAATGCCTGCTTCAGCACTCGTATCTGGCGCGGCCATTCACCTACGAACCCTTGCTGGCCGAATCGCTGCCGGGAATTTCGTCGAACAATCTCGTTTACACGTTCAAGATTCGCCGCGGAATCTATTTTAGCGGCGATCCATGTTTTACGAATACCGCTGGAAAAGGCCGCGAACTCGTTGCCGAAGATTTTGTTTATTCGCTCAAGCGCCTCGCCGATGCGAAAAACGCGTCGGTGAACTGGTGGCCGTTCGAAGACAAAATCAAGGGCCTCGACACTTTTCGCGAACGATCAAACACGAATGCCGTCACGAATTATGACGAACCGATCGAAGGCCTTCGTGCAACGGACCGCTACACGCTCCGCATCGAACTTAAACGGCCCTATCCGCAGCTCCTCTGGGTACTCGCAATGACGCAGTGCGTCGCGGTCCCGCGCGAGGCCGTCGAATTTTATGGCCCGCAATTCATCATGCATCCCGTCGGCACCGGCCCGTTCGTTCTGAAAGAATGGATTCGAAATTACCGGCTGGAGTTTGTGAAAAATCCGAAATGGGCGGAGACCGGCCGCATTGACCGCTACCCGACAAACGGAGTGCCCGGCGATGCGGAAGCCGGACTTCTTGCCGACGCGGGCAAGCCGCTGCCTCTCATTGATCGCATCGTCGAATACGTCATTTCCGATCCTGCGACGGAATGGCTGATGTTTTTGAACGGCCAGATTGACGAGCTTCGCATGATTTCGCGCGACAACTGGAATCTCATTGTGGACAAGGATCGCAAGCTGCTTCCGAACCTCGCCGCGCGCGGCTTCCAGTTGTTCTCCGGCCCGCAATTCACCGAATACTACGCCGGCTTCAACATGGACGATCCGATTCTGAAAAACAAGAAGCTCCGCCAGGCGATGAACTGCGCGCTCAATCTCGACGACTGGATCAAGATGGGCAACTACCGCAACAAGAAGCCCACCGGTCCGATTCCCGACGGCATGACGGGCCATGCCACCGAGCCGCTGCCCTACAGTTTCGATCCCGAGCGCGCGAAAAAACTTCTCGCCGAAGCCGGATATCCCGGAGGAAAAAATCCCGCCACCGGCCGCCGCCTCGAACTCACGATTGAAGTCGGCCGCGCCGACAGCGTCGAGGTGCGGCAATCCATCGAACTTTTCGTCGCGCTGATGGAACGCATCGGAATCGTCATCAACACCAGCTACAACAACTGGCCCGCATTCATGGAAAAAATGGAAAACCGCCGCTGCCAGATGTTCTATCTCGCGTGGACCGCCGACTATCCCGACGCGCAAAATTTCCTGCTGCTCAACTACGGAAAAAATTGCAGCCCCGGCCCGAACCACTCGAACTACGTCAACCCCGAATTCGACGCGCTCTTCGAAAAATCCACGCTGCTGCCCGACGGCCCCGAGCGCACCGCGCTTTACAAACAAATGTCCGACATCGTCCGCGAAGACTGCCCCTGGATTTTCCTCACCGACAATTTCGACGACGTTCTGCGCCAGCCCTGGACGCACGACTACAAATATCACCCGCTCGCCATGGGCCTCGAAAAAATTTACCGCGTTGATGACGCCGCCCGTGAAAAATTTATGAAGCGTGGAGCAACGCCGTGACGAAAACTTCCAATCATTGGAAAACTCCGCAGCGCACATTTCCAATCATTGGAAGTTTGTCATTTGTCATTTGTCATTCGTCATTGGCTATCGGTGATTGGCAATCGGCTATTCGTGATCGCGGCATTTTCCGACTCAGGTTTCAGGTTTCAGGTTTCAGGTTTTCGTAGCCATGCTTCGCTACATCACACGCCGATTATTGCACCTGATTCCCACCGTCCTCGGCGTGATCGTCATCACTTTTATTTTGTTCAACCTCGTCGGCGGCAGCCCCGGC
>CAIVKH010000358.1 GCA_903906425.1 uncultured bacterium | reverse complement strand
GCATCGTGAACACGAGCGAGCGCGAATAAAACGGAACGAAGACCCACGCGAGCACGAGCAGGCACCAGGCGTGCAATTCGTAGTGCGCCATCGCAACGCCGTCTTTCGCGCCGGAGCCGGCGAGGCCGACGATGTGTTCGGAGCCGATGTTCGACGCGAAGATCGAAGCGCCGATGATCCACCAGCTCAGGTTGCGGCCGGCGAGGAAGTAGTCCGCGGCCGTGTCCTTTTCCTTCGTGATGGCCTTCCATGCCACGGTCAGCAGGACGGCGAAGTAGAATACGATGGCGATCCAGTCGAGGCCTGTGAGCGTCGCGGAGGGAGCGGCTGTCGGTTGAATTTGGGCGAGCGTCAATGGAAACAACATCAAACCGTGTGAACTGATCATTTCTTACCCCGTTTTTTTGCGCGGCACTTCTCCTCGCACGCCCGGCCGCCGCGCGCTTCCGAACGCGAAAACAGCGCGGACGTTTATGTTCGTTGCCGTTCAAACGCAAGAAAAAATCCGGCCCGCGCCGGGCCAGCAATGCAACTCTTTCGCTGAGCCCCGCGCGGAATCCGATCAGAAAGTGGCTTGATTCTTTTGCGGCCGTTTCCTCAGCCCGACGATCAAAACAATCAACCCCGTGATGAACGTGACGAATGAGACCGGAAGGCTGAACAGCGTCCAATCGAACGCAGTCTCCAGCCCTTTCGAAATCTCGCCGACCTGGCTCTTGATTTGTTCCGAGGTAACACTTCCTTTGAGGAAATCGGCAAAACCTCCGATGCCGTGGCTGACGCCATAAACGGTCATGGCAAACCCTGCGGCGACAATGATGCCGCTGAAAATCATCAGCCCGATTCCGATTCGTGCAGCTTTCATTTCGTCTCCGCCATTTTCAGACCCGCAGCGCGAGTTCCAATGATTGGAAATTACGCGCGCGCATTTTTCCAATCATTGGAAGTTTCGATCGCGCGCGTCCGGTCAGTCCACCAGTTCGCGTTCGATTTGTTCGAGGGTCTTGCCTTTCGTCTCCGGGACTTTGAACCAGACGAAGACCAATCCCGCGAGGCAGATCACGGCATAAAGCCAGAAGGTGCCGGCCGCACCGAGCGTCTTGTTGAGGAGCGGAAACGTGAAGGTGAGGATGAAGCACGCAATCCAAAGCGCGGAGACGGCCACCGACACGGCCGCGCCGCGAATGCGGTTCGGAAAAATCTCGGAGATCAGGACCCATGTGACCGGCGCAAGCGACATCGCGTAGCAGCCGATGGCGGCGAGAACCAGCAACAGCATCGGGAGGCCTTGAACGGCTGCGTGGTAGCAGAATCCCATGATGGTATAGATCACGGCAAGGCCCGCCGCGCCGATGAGCATCAGGCCGCGGCGGCCGCGGCGGTCCACCACGCCGAGCGCGACGAAGGTGAAGACGAGGTTGACGGAGCCGGTCCATGCGATGTTTTTCAGCACGTCGCTGATGTCGTAGCCCGCGCTTTTGAAAATTTCCTCGGCGTAATTGAAGATGACGTTGATGCCGCACCACTGTTGCAAAACCGCCAGCGCGCAGCCGATGAGAAGGATTTTGAACACCTTCGGCTCCAGCAAATCGCGGAAGCGCACGCGCTGGATTTCTTCGCCTTGCAGCGTGTTTTGTACGTCGGCGACGGCCGCTGCGGCGTATCCCGCTCCGCCGATTCTTGCGAGGATTGCCTGCGCGCACGATGCCATTCCGTTTTTCACCAGCCAGCGCGGGCTTTCGGGAACAATCAATGCGCCGACGAAAAACAACAGCGACGGAGCGACGACCGCGGTGAACATCCAGCGCCAGCCGCTTTGCTCGTTCCACGCCTGCCGCGCCGCGTCGGTTGCGGTCGGATCGAATTTCACGGCGAGCCACCAGTTCACAATTTGCGCGGCGAGAATTCCGATGACGATGGTGAGCTGGTTGATCGCAACAAGCCGTCCGCGAAGATGCGCGGGTGCGACTTCGGCGATGTACATCGGAGAAAGATTCGAGGCCATGCCGATGGCGACGCCGCCGACAATCCGCCATGAAACGAACATCGTGAAGTTGCCCGCCCATCCGGTGAGCACGGACGAAATTGCGAAGAGAACTGCGGAAACAATCAGCAACCGTTTGCGTCCGAATTTATCACTGAGCGCGCCGGAGACGAGTGAGCCAACGAGGCAGCCGAGCAGCGCGCAACTGTTCGCCCATCCACTCAGCGCGCCGCTGCTGAGGTTGAAGAATTTTTCGAAGAACGGTTTCGCGCCGCCGATGACGACCCAGTCGTAGCCGAAGAGCAGTCCGCCCATCGCGGCCACGACGCAGATCATCCAGACATAGCCTTGATTGATTTTCTGCGGTTGCGCGCCGCCGCCTGCTTCAGAGTGTCCGCCAATGATCATCCGAGTTCTCCTTAACAACGGGCGAACTGTTATACGGATCGCCCGCGGCAATCACGCAAAAACAAAAGCATCCGCCGCTCCTCGCAGTTTCCAATGATTGGAAGTCAGCGCCGCGCAAATTTCCAATGATTGGAAGTTCCGAACGCGGTTACGCGGGCTTTTAGAAACGGCTTGTTTTTTCCGAATGCGTCGCGCATCAATTCGCGCTTTCGTCGAAACGAACCCGGAGAATTTTCATGGAACATCCATCAGATCGTCAGGCGCGCAAGGAGATCTCAAGCTGTGCAAAGAAGGTGGGGCTAAAACTCGCCGGCGGGAAGATGCGGCGCACGTCGTCGCGGTTCTGTCTCGGGGTGGAGCACGGCGACTACAACGGCACGGAGCTGTTCGGCGTGGGCACGGACCGGTTCATCTGGATGGCGTACAAACCGAATGGTGCGGACCGCGTGCGTGCGTTCAACACGAATTATCAGCACGACGGCCTGATCGATTATCGCATCGGCGAGACGCCCGCGCCGAAGTCGCCGGAGATCGCGAACACGTGGGCGCGTTTCCTGTGGGGCACGGATTTCATTTTGCGGCGCGAAGGTTTCAAGCTGACGAAAGGTTTCGATGTGTCGCATTTCGGCGACATCCCCGGCGGCGGCATGTCGCGCTCAGCCTCGCTGTGCATCAATCTCATCAACACGTTTTTTGATGTGAACGGAATCGTGGGAGTCGATCCGATGCGCGTGGTGGACATGGCGCAGGCGATCGAGAACGATTACATCGGCGCACCGTGCGGCAAACTCGACCAGATCATGATTCAGTTCGCGAAGGAAGGTCACGGCACGCATTACAATCCGAAGACCCGCAAGATCAGCTACGTTCCGCTCGGGAAGAAGGCCGCGGATTTCCGCCTGCTCGCGCTCGATACGGGAACGAACCGGCCGGGCCTCGAAAAATCGACGTACAAGATCCGCCGCGGAGAATGCGATGAGTTCGCGAAACTCGCGGGAGACAAGTTCGGGTTCAAGTGCCTCGCGGATGTGAAGACCGAGAAGCTTTACAAAAAGGTGATGGACGCGTTCGGCGCGAGTCATCCGCAGCTGTGCGACCGGCTCAAATACATTTTCCAAGCGCAAAAACGATTTTATCAGATGATGGACGCGTGGAAGGCCGGCGACATCGAGACGGTCGGCAAGATTTTCCGTGCCGACGGAATCGGGCTGCGCGACGATTACAAGATTTCCGGCCCGGAACTCGAAACGATGTGCGACATCGTTCGCACGGTTCCCGGCGTGCTCGGCGAACGGATGCTCGGCGGCGGCGACAAGGGCGCGTCGGGCGCGCTCGTTCTCGCGGAAGCCGTGGACGCGGTGAAGGCAGCGGTCGAAGCCGGCTATCCGCGCAGCCGTCCGGATTTCGCCGACAAATTTGCAGTTCATGCCCTCGGCGTTGTCCAAGGTGTCGCCGAACTTCCCGGTTTGTGATTTTTGTTTTGCGCGGTCGCTTGAATAAATCTACGTTCGATTTTTTTAACAGGTCTTAATTAGAGGAGTCACAGGATGCAGCACGTTCAACTTGGTATCTTGGATTATTCGATTCTCATCATCTATGTCGCGTTCGTCATCGGCATCGGATGGACGCTGAACAAGTACATGAAGTCGAGCGCGGACTTCTTCCTCTCGGGGCGCTCGATCCCGGCCTGGATCACGGG
>CAIVKH010000357.1 GCA_903906425.1 uncultured bacterium | reverse complement strand
TTCATCGCGCTGCCCGGCGGCTACGGGACGTTCGAGGAATTTTTCGAGGTGCTGGCGTGGAGCCAGCTCGGCTGGCATCCCAAGCCGTTCGGTTTGCTGAACGTGGCGGAATTTTACACGCCGCTGCTGAAATTTCTCGATCACGTGCGCGAAGAAAATTTCATCCGCCCGCCGCACCGCGAGCTGGTGTTAGTCGAGCGCGATCCGGAAAAATTGTTGCACCGGCTCAAAACCCACCAGCCGCCGGCGGAAGTGAAGTGGGTGAAGTGAGCGGCCGCGCCAACCCGCCGCGCCGGGCGCCGCTTTTGGTGCCGGTCAATAATTGGCGAGCATACGCCAAAAGAAGAAAAGCGCTTTCTTGCCCACCGGCCTAGTTTTGCGGCAATGCACCGCATCTTGGCCAAGCAGGTTTTAAGCCCGAACGTCACGCGGCTGGACGTGCACGCGCCGCGCATCGCGCAAATCCGGCAGGCGGGGCAGTTCGTCATCGTCCACCTCGCCGAAAATTCGGAGCGCATCCCGCTCACCATCGCCGATTCCAATCCCGAAACCGGCGTCATCACGCTCGTCATCCAGGCCGTCGGCAAAAGCACCAACGAACTCGTCGCGCTGAACGCCGGCGATTTCATCCGCGATGTCGCCGGCCCGCTCGGTCATCCCACGGAAATGATTTCCTCCGGCCACGCGCTGTGCATCGGCGGCGGCGTCGGCACGGCGGTCGTGCATCCGATTGCGCAAAGCCTGCAAAAAAAAGGCGTGCGCGTGACCAGCGTCATCGGCGGTCGCTCGAAGGAATGGGTGATTTTTGAAAACGAATTGAAACGCTACGGCAACGTGGTGGTTTGCACCGACGACGGCAGTTATGGCCGCAAAGGTTTTGTCACCGACGCGGCGAAGGAAATTCTCACCAACGACAAAGTGGACATCGTCTATGCCGTCGGCCCGGTGCCGATGATGCGCGCCGTCGCAAACCTCACGCGACCGCTGGGCGTCCACACGATTGTCTCGCTGAATCCGGTGATGATTGACGGCACGGGAATGTGCGGCGGCTGCCGCGTGTCGCTCGGCAACGAAACCAAATTCGCCTGCTGTGACGGGCCGGAGTTTGACGGGCATCTGGTGAATTTCGACGAGTTGCAGGACCGGCTTGGAACGTATCGCGAGTTCGAGAAAGAAGCGCTGGCCTGCGCGCCGGAAAATTGCCGCGTGGAAAAACAACTGGCTAAATTATCCTGATATGTCCGCCCGAATCTCCACCAAACAACGGATGCAAATCACCCGGCAAGCCATGCCGGAACAGGACGCCGCCGCGCGCGCCGCGAATTTTCTCGAAGTGAATCTCGGTCTGCCCGAGCGCCTCGCGCTGCTCGAAGCCGACCGCTGTTTGCAATGCAAGGATCCGCGCTGTATGCAGGGCTGTCCCGTCGGCGTGAACATCCCGAAATTTCTCGACCTGCTCACCGCCGGCAAAATCGCCGAGGCCGCGCAAAGTTTGTTGTGCGACAACGCGCTGCCCGCCGTCACCGGCCGCGTTTGTCCGCAGGAAACGCAGTGCGAAGCCGTCTGCGTGCGCGCCGCGAAAGGTTTGCCCGTCGGCGTCGGCTATCTCGAACGCTATGTCGCCGACTGGGCGCGGGAACACCGCGACCAGTTGCCGCAAGTGAAACCGCAGCCGACTGGAAAAAAAATTGCCATCGTCGGTTCTGGTCCGGCGGGACTCACCGCCGCCGGCGAACTCGCCAAGCGCGGCCATGACGTGACGATTTACGAAGCGTTGCACAAAGCCGGCGGCGTGTTGATTTACGGCATCCCGGAATTTCGTCTGCCCAAAAAAATCGTCGCGCAGGAAGTCGAGCGGCTCGAAGCCGCCGGCGTAAAGATCGAGTGCAACGTCATCATTGGCCGCACTTACACGATTCCCGAATTACAGGAAAAGTTTGACGCCATTTTCATCGCCAACGGTGCGGGCCTGCCGGTGTTCATGAATGTGCCGGGCGAAAATTTCAAGGGCGTTTATTCCGCAAACGAATATCTCACGCGCATCAATTTGATGGCCGCGTATGATTTTCCGCGCAGCGACACGCCGGTGCTGGTCGGCCAGCGCGTCGCGG
>CAIVKH010000356.1 GCA_903906425.1 uncultured bacterium | reverse complement strand
GGGATCACGCGCCGATTTCGGTGCTCATCAGCAGGCCGCTGACGAAATGCAGGATCGTGTAGCCGCCTTCGAGGCGCGGCACCATGATGTCCTGCGTGACGCCGCGCGTGGGCCGCCAGGCCTTGCTCGCGTCGTCGAACTGCGGAATGTCGCCGTGCTGTACGCCGTTGGCCAGGTCCAGGTCGTGCCGGAAGGTGTCTGCGCCGGAGGCGCGCGCGCCGATTTGCACGACCGGACCGGCGCCGTGGTCGGTCGCGGCGATGAACGCGGCGCTTTCGCCGCTGCCGGTGTCGGGGTTGGTCGTGATGTGCAGTTCGCTCTGCTGGATCATGACGCGGGCCTGGAAAACCGCGTCGGTGGTGACGGGAAAGTTCATGCCGCCGGCTTCGCCCTGCGGCCCGACGATGCTGACTTGCAGCCATTCGGGATTGGTGTCCGGTTGCGTCCACGGGCTCATGATGGTGGTCTGGGCGGCATATTGCAGGCCGTTGAAGCTGACGGCATCGCCGGCGTTGTAATTCTGCCCCGCGACCCACGCCCCGCACATATTGTATCCCGGCCCGACGGGCCCGCGTGCCCCATCATTTCCGGCCGGCCCCTGACTTCCCGGTGGCCCGACGATGGATTCGCCTGGATCGCCTTTATCGCCCTTTGGTCCTGGAACCGGCGGCGGCAGATTGTCAATCCGCTGGTTTGTGGCGGTGTCCTGATTGTTCAGGGCGTTCAGTTGCGCGCGCAATTCGTCGGCATATGCGACGGCGTTGTCCACCGGAAAACTTGGATCGTAAGTGTTCATTGTTGAAAGCCTTTCTTAAATTTGCTTGGAACATACCAGAAAGAATCCAGCGCTTGCAAGCATGGTTTTTTTGGCGTTTTGCCTTAATTTTCCGGACGGCACATGGAACCTGCCGCACGAAACAGCACGTTTTTCAGGCGGCGCATGTCTTTTTCCGCACGCCGCATATTTTGTGGCTACCGGAAAGCGAAGCATGGCTGTCGAATCGGCGGCTGAAGCGACCGGAACGACAGCGAGTGGAACGAATCATTTTGTTCGGCTGTCGCCAGAGAGAGTGATTCATACGAATCGGACGCGGAGCGTGGCGATCTGTTTGCTTTGGCTTGCGGCCTGTTTCTGGTGCCGGTTGCCAAACTTTGTTTTCCGTCCGGCAGATTTTGTCTGCCGTCAGTTTCGGCTTGTTTGCCGGTAGAATTATTTCGCTTGACGTTCCCCGCGATCTATGAGATTCAGGGCCGCAAGAAATCCGGCATGGTGTCGGATGATGAAAGAAAAAACACAATGACGCAACCGCCAAGATACGGACAGGTCCGCTTCGGAGAGTTCCGATGGGCCGCCCGCCCGGCAGTTGCAACTGGAGGCCGTATGGCAAAAATTATTCTGGATTATTCGAAGCAGAGCGATTCCGATTTCGCAAACACGACGCTTGAAATGGTGAACGCGCTGACGGGCAATTCGAATTTCGGCCTGCCGTGGCCGACGGAATATCCGACGCTTGCGGCATTCACCGCCAAGCAGAAGGAATTTGCCGACAAGGTCACGGCGGCGGGAGATCGCGACAAGGCGAAAGTCGCGGCGAAGAATGCCTGCCGCGATGAATTGCAGGCGATGGTGCGCGACATTGGCCGTTATCTCCAGACGAAGTCGGGCGGCGACCGCGCGATTCTCGAAACGACGGGCTTCGACATTGCGAAGACACCCGACGCGCCCATGGACGTTCCCGACGCCCCGGCTGATTTGAAACTCAAACTTGGCAAAACATCCGGCACCATCATTGCCAGCGCGAAGATGCCGAAAGGCGCGGCAAGTATCGAGACATGGAGCTGCGTTGGCGATCCGAACGTTGAAGCGAACTGGAAACTCCGCGCGCAGACCTCGTCGGCCCGCACGATTGAAGTGAGCGGACTGCAACGCGGCGTTGACACGTATGTCAAGTGTCGTGCCATCGGCCGCAAAGGCCCCGGCCCGTGGTCGGATGTTGCAACGATCATGCCGGTATAGGCGCGATCCACATCGGTGCCCGAGACGAAGCCGCCCCGGAACATCGGGGCGGCTTTTTTCATGGAGCGATGGCGAGACGCCAACACGCCATGCCGGGGCGCGCAACAGCGCAAAGAAAGACTTCCCCCGCGCCGCGCCGGGGACTACAAAACAGCCATGTTCGAACCCGGGATTTATGCGCAGCAGCGTGATGGCAAGAAACCATATCTCCACCCCATCCGCGCGCATCATGAAGACTAGACGATCACTGGTTGGGAAAGAGGAAGAATGAGGGCAAGAAGGCAGATCATAACGATTTTAACAATGGCGTTCATTGTTTCCGGCTGTGTCTGCGCACTGTCGCCGACGGGAACAGAAGGCAAATTCAATTTGAAACTCGATTCGCCGCGTCCGCGCGCGTATCGGATCTTAGTTGCAAGCCCCATAATGATGATCTTCTATTTCGACGACATGGGAAGAACCACGATTTCCGTTCCGCCTCTGCACCACGGCTGCCGTTCTTATTTAGGTGGATTGAAGATTTCAGATGAAACACCGAAAAATCGCAAAGTGATTTACTTGTTCGAAGGCGAAGAGATTGCTAGGCGGATTTCCGTGAATGATATTGAGAGGATGAAAACTGACAGTTCTGGTTACAGGATTCTCGAACCATAAAACTTCCCAACCAGTCACCGGACTTCCCCTGCGCCGCGCCGGGGACTACAAAACAGCCATGTTCGAACCCGGGATTTATGCGCAGCAGCGTGATGGCAAGAAACCAGATTTCCACCCCATCCGCGCGTATCCTGAAAACTAGAGAAGTCCTTGTTGGGGCCAAACGAAGATGAATAAGCACGACAAAGCATATGTGATTTTACTGATGATCGTAGAGTTCCTCTGGACCGTGGGTGCATGTTCTATCTGGACGTTTATGAAGGACAATCACCTCAAAAATATGATTGTCTCTGTCTACGCTAGCTTGGTCGTCCTCACGGTGATCACTCTGACCATGCGGCTCAGGAAATCCTCACACGCACGCGTAGTCACGATTGCCACAAACATAATTTACCTCCCGTTCTTCCCCATCGGCACAGCTGTCGGAGTCTATGGGCTGTGGAAAGTCGATAGAAAGCAGAAGCCACGATGAACGCCCCAAGCAGCGACCGGATTTTATCGCATTGAAGGCAAGTCGAGCCAGCGTCAGCGATCAGCGGGAAAAGGCCTGAAAGGCCGTGAGTGGACAGCCCGGGGCAACGCCCCGGGAAAATGAATGCAGACAATCCAAGCCCTGAAGAGGCGTAATTCCGCCGGAGGTTTCGCCCTTTCAGGGCTTGTCCATTTTTCGTGTCCTGTTCCCGGCGCGTTGCGCCGGGCTGTCACCGTGCGGCCCGTCCGGGCCTGTCGAACCGGCGGCGGGACG
>CAIVKH010000355.1 GCA_903906425.1 uncultured bacterium | reverse complement strand
TTCTCGACGAGGTCGGCGACCTTGTTGATGTGATCATGATCGGCGACGATCTCGCCGGACAGAGCGGTCCGCTTTTCCAGCCGGCGATTTATCGCGATCTCGTCAAGCCGCGCCACAAACGGCTCGTCCAATACATCCGCAGCCGCACCTCCGCAAAAATCTGGTATCACACCTGCGGCTCATGCATCGCCCTCGTGCCTGAACTGATTGACAACGGCATCCACATCCTCAATCCCGTCCAGACCAGCGCCCGCGATATGGATCCCGTGACACTGAAAGAAAAATTCGGCCGCGATCTTGTGTTCTGGGGCGGCGGATGCGACAGCCAGCACGTCCTACCCACCGGCACGCCCGAAGAAGTCGCCGCGAATGTCCGCGCCAGCGTCACCGCATTCAAGCCCCGCGGCGGCTATGTCTTCAACAACATCCACAACATCCAGGGCGAGGTCCCGCCGCAGAACATTGTTGCGATGTACGACACCGCCTACGAATGTGGATTCTATTGACGCCTTGCATCCATCCTGCCGGCTCGCCGCCATTCGGATCACGCACGAAACATCGAGCCGTGAAAAACACCGGTTGCGCCGTGGCGCGGATTGCATAGGATGTCCGCCTTTGTTCAGAAAGTGAATCACATGAAGAGTGTTTTGAAGTGTTGGCTGCCGGCAGTGTTCGTTGCCGCGGCTGCGGCGTTAACAATGGTGTCGGTTGCGGCGGACACGACCCCCACCCCGACAAAACGGCTCGCGATTGTCGCGATTGGCGATGTGCCGGCGAAACTCGCGGATCACGCACGCGAGTGGGCCGAACAGAATCTTGCAATTAAGGTTGATCTGCTGCCGGCGGAAAAGACCTCGGGGAAAAACCTGGATGACATCGCCGCGCAAGCGGTGAAGGCGGGCGGAGCGAACCATCCGCACGTCATCGCCATCGCGTTGCCGCCGGAGGGCGTCAACAACCACGGGATGCGGACGGCCGATGGGCGCGCAGCAGTGGTCAACCTGCGCCCGATGCAGGCCGACAAACCGGACGAGGAAACACTCTCGCGCCGCATCGAACGGCAGACGATACGCGCAATGGCGCTGCTGCTGGACGTGGGCACCTGCCCGAATCCGCAGTGCGCGCTCTCGCGCTATTCGACGTTGCAGGAACTCGACCAGGCCGGCCGTAATTGCTGCCCGCCGTGCCTTCAGAAATTTCAGGAGAATGCGGCGAAGGAACTGCTGGAACCCAACAAGACCAGCCATTTTTATCTTCGCCGCAAATAAAGCAGGAACGCCATGCACGACATCAAACGCATCCGCGAAAACGAAGCCGAATTCCGCCGCGGGCTCGCCGCCAAAAATTCCACCGCCGATCTCGACACGCTTCTCGCGCTCGACAAAGAACGGCGACAAATCCTCACCGACGTGGAGCGCATGAAAAACGAGCGCAACGTCGTTTCAAAACAGATCGGCATTAAGAAGAAAAACGGCGAGGATATCTCCGGCGTGCAGGCGGAAATGCGCGCGCTGGGCGACAAGATCACCGAATGCGACAAACGCGTCGCCGTCGTCGCAGACGAAATGCAAGCGCTGCTGCTGACGATTCCGAATACGCCGCACAGTTCAGTGCCCGCCGGCTCCGACGCGACCGGCAACGTCGAAGTACGGCAGCACGGCTCCGCACGCACATTCGATTTCCAGCCGAAGCCGCATTGGGAAATTGCCGAGCGGCTCAACATGATCGATTTCGCCCGCGCAGCGCGGATGAGCGGAGCGGGTTTCCTGCTCTACACAGGTTGGGGCGCAAAGCTTGAACGCGCGCTCTACAACTTCATGCTCGATCTCCACACCGCCGAACACGGCTATCGCGAAATCGCGCCGCCGTTCGTTGTGAATTCCGCCACCATGACCGGCACCGGCCAGTTGCCGAAGTCGAAAAACGATATGTATTACGTGCCGACGGACGATCTCTGGCTCATCCCGACGGCAGAAGTTCCCGTCACGAATATTTACCGCGAAGACACGATTCCTGAGCCGCTGCCGCTGAAACTCTGCGCCTACACGCCGTGCTTCCGCCGCGAAGCCGGCGCGGCCGGCCGTGAAACGCGCGGCATGATCCGCGTGCATCAATTCGACAAAGTCGAGTTGGTGAAATTTGTCGAGCCGCAGAATTCCTACGACGAACTCGAATTGCTCGTGAAGGACGCCGAGGACGTTTTGCAGCGCCTCGGCCTGCATTATCGCGTCCTGCTTCTTTGCTCCGGCGACATGAGTTTCGCGGCGGCGAAATGTTACGACATCGAACTTTGGGCGCCCGGCCAGAACGGCTGGCTCGAAGTTTCTTCGTGCAGCAACTTCGAAGATTTCCAGGCGCGCCGCGCGCAAATCAAATATCGCAACAAGGACGGTAAGCTTGCGCTCTGTCACACGCTCAATGGCAGCGGCGTCGCGCTCGCGCGGCTCTACGTGGCGATCCTCGAAAACTACCAGCAAGCCGACGGCAGCGTCGTGATTCCCGAGGCGCTCCGCCCGTATCTCGGCGGCAAGGACCGCTTCGTTCCCGGCGAAAAATAATCGCGCAGCCTTCGAAAATAGTGCGGATTTGCGCGCGTTTGAGTCATTCGGCGTGGACACGCGGCTTCGATTGCCGCTAGGATGCGATCATGGCACTTGCACTTTATCTCATCGGCGCCCCTCGTTCGGGCAAGACGGCGGTCTTCGACGCGCTCACCAACACCCCGGAAGGCCCGAAATTCGCGACCAAGGACCGGCATCGCTACGGCGCCCTGAAGGTTCCCGACGCACGCCTCGAAACCCTGCGCGATCTTTTCAAGCCGAAGAAATTCACCCCGGCAGAAGTCACGTTTGTGGACATCACGCCGCCAGGCGAAGCAATTCAATTTGCCGATATGACGCCCGTGCTCGGCAACGCGGACGCGTTCGTGGTGGTCGTGCAGGCGTTCGGCGAATTCGACGGACAAGGCAAGCCGCTTAATTCCGCGACGCAGTTTGAGGACATCGTCCTCGAAATCACGGTCGCGGATCATTCGCGCATCGACAAACGAATCGAGCGCGCAATCAAGGACAAGAGCCACGGTGTAAAAATCACCGAGCAGGAAATGCATCTTCTCGAACGCTGCCGCGAGCATCTTTCAAATGACCGCCCGCTCCGCACGATGCCGTTCACCGAGGAAGAAGAAAAGCTGCTGCGCACTTACCAGTTCCTTTCGCAGAAGCCGATCATTGCCGTCGCGAACGTCGGCGAGGACCGCATCGACGGCCACGGACTCGAGGCGCTCGAAGCGGCCACGAAGGCGCGCGACATGGGCCTGATGATCTTCTGCGCGCCGCTGGAAGCGGAAATTGCGCAGCTCAGCGTCGCGGAGCAGACCGAATTTCTCAAGGACTATGGCCTCACCGAGCCGGCGCGCGTTCGCCTGATTCAGACGGCATACCGGTCTTTGAAGCTCGTCAGCTTCTTCACCGTCGGCGAAGACGAAGTGCGCGCATGGACCATCAACAACGGCACGCGCGCGCACGCCGCCGCGGGAAAAATTCATTCCGACATCGAGCGCGGCTTCATCCGCGCCGAGACGGTCGGATCGGCGGAACTGATCAAGGACGGCACCACGGCCAAATGCCGCGAGCATGGAACGCTCCGGCTCGAAGGCAAGGACTACGTCGTACGCGATGGCGATGTGATCAATTTCCGATTCAACGCCTGAGTGTTTCTTCCGCTGCGGAAATCACGGTTTGGCTGCCGTCGCGGCCAGCCAGCCGTGTTGCGTCATCCACGCTTCGAGCAGCGACGGCCAGAAGTCCGTCACGGGCTGATGCGTGTTTTTCATGCCGTAGCCGTGCTGGCCTTTTTCGAAGACGTGCATTTCGCATGACACGCCAGATTTCTTCAGCGCCTCGTACATCAGCAAACAATTCTGCGCTGGCACCACCGAATCGGCCGTCGTCGCGAGCAGAAATGTCGGCGGCGTCTGCGCGGTCACCTGCTTGGGACTCGAATAGAAATCGAACAGCTTCGGATCGGCGTCCGGGCCCATGAGATTATTGCGCGAGCCGCCGTGCATCACGCCTTCCGTGCTCATGTCGAGCACCGGATAAACCAGCACCATGAAATCCGGCCGCGAACTCACGCGCTCGACCGTGTCCGTCGCATTCGCGTCGCCGGCATCGTAATGAACGCCGACCGACGAGGCGAGATGACCGCCCGCGGAAAATCCGATTACACCGATGCGGTCTGATTTCAGATGCCATTCGTCCGCGCGCGAACGGATGATCCGGAACGCGCGCTTCGCATCGGCAAGCGGAACCGTGTGATCGTAAAGCCGCTCCTTGCCCGCGACGGGCCGGCGATATTTCAGCGTGAAGCCCGCGGCGCCGTGCGCGACAAACCACTCCGCAATCTCGTCACCCTCGTACGTCCAGCAGCAACCCGAATAGCCGCCGCCCGGAATCACCAGCACCGCCGTTCCGTTCGCCTTGTCCGCCGGCGGCAAGTGTACCGTCAGCGTCGGCGTGATCAGCGTCGGATCAAGCTTCTTTCCCTCCGCGACAATTTTCTCCGCGCCCGGCGCGACGCCCGGCCAGATCGGAAATTCATTCGGAGTTTCAGCCCGCGCGCCGCACAGCGCAAGCGCCACAATCAAAAACAGCATTCGTTTCATCGT
>CAIVKH010000354.1 GCA_903906425.1 uncultured bacterium | reverse complement strand
TTACACGCTCACCGCGTCATCCGACGCCGGCCCGTACCGCATCGGCCAGACGATTCAGATCCTTGGATTCGGCGGAGGCGATGGCAACGGCGGCGCGATCAACATCATCGGCGGCGATGCGAACAGCTCCTTCTACACACCCGGCGCAATCACCATCCGCGCGGGTAGCGGCGGCAACACAGGCAATGACGGCCCGGGCGCGGTCCTCACGCTCGCAGGCGGCAATGGCGCCAGCGGAAGCGGTTCGTCAGGATCGAACGTCGAACTTGCAGGAGGCTCCGGCGGGGCATCAGACGGCACCGTCGTTCTTCACGGCAACAACTCGCACGGCAACGGATCGGGCGGCGTGTTGCTCGACCTCCAGAATTCCGATTTGAAGGTTCAGACAGACGGAACGCCGACGATCTACACCGGCGCTACAGAGGATGTCCACGTATGGACCAACGACGGCAATGGCGGACTCGCTGACATGACACTGCATTTCGCCAAGGGCATCTACACCGGCCACACAGGACCGTGAGCGCCGTCTACAATCACAGATGTTTCACTCGCCGCTGGCCTAGCATCCGACTTCGCGCGCCGAACGCGGCAAATAGCTGCTGACAATTGCTGACAATTAAAGGTCACTTTTTGACATTAGCTGTCACCTATGGGCTGGATTCTCCCCACGTGCTTGAGGCGCAAAACGTGCAAATACATCAATAAAACAGCCATTTTACAGGCTGGTGGGCGCGGAGGGACTCGAACCCCCAAACCTTGCGGTACAAGATCCTAAGTCTTGCGCGTCTGCCAATTTCGCCACGCGCCCGTTTGTCGTTGGATCATACGTGACTTGTCCGGCCGCGCAATAGTCTTTGCTGTGTTCGACAGGTTTCTTCGGTCGGGCACAATTTTGTTTTTCCAATGATTGGAAATTTGCGCATCCGAAAATTACAATGATTGGAGGAACCGCGCGGGAGTGTCAGCGCACTTGATGCTTGAGCCGGCGCAATCAACTGATGGATGATCGCGCTCATGAGGACAGCATGAAATACCGTCAACGCTTTTCGCGGCGCGAATTTCTGACCAAGTCGGCTGCCGCTTTTGCGGGCATCACCATCGTGCCGGCGACCATGTTCGGCAAAAATTCGCCCGGCAACCGGATCAACGTCGCGATGATCGGCACCGGCAACCAGGGCACGCAGGACATGAAAGCGTTCCTGCAAAACGACGATGTCCAACTCGTCGCCGTCTGCGATGTGAACCGCGGCAGCAACGGCTACAAATCCGAAGACCAGTTCCTCGGCCGCGAACCCGCGCAGAAGATCGTGAACGAATTCTACGCGCAGAGCACGCGCTCCGGCACCTGGCGCGGCTGCGATGCGCTCACCGATTTCCGTGAAGTCATCGCGCGGCCGGACATCGATGCGGTCGCGATTGTCGTTCCGGATCACTGGCACGCGACCATGACGATCATGGCTGCGCGCGCCGGCAAAGACATCTACTGCGAAAAGCCGCTCGGCCTCACCGTGGCTGATGGACAGGCAATGATCGCTGCGGTGCGGCGGCACGGCGTCGTGCTGCAAACCGGCAGTCACGAGCGATCGAATCCGCGCACGCGCTTCGCCTGTGAACTTGTGCGCAACGGAAGAATCGGACAGTTGAAAAAAATCACGGCGGTCGTCGGGCCATGGAACAAATCCGGGCCGGAGGCCGGTTGGCAACCGATGCCGGTGCCGGATGGCTTCGACTACGAAACGTGGCTCGGCCCCGCGCCCTGGGCACCATACCACAAGGACAGATGTCTCTACAATTTTCGTTTCAATCTCGATTACTCCGGCGGCCAGGTCACCAACTACGGCGCGCATTCCTTCGACATGGCGCAGTGGGGCAACGACGCCGACCACACCGGCCCCATCGAAATCGAAGACGCCGGCAGCGAATGGCCGGCCGACGGCCTGTTCAACGTCGCGAAGGTCGTCCAGTTTCGCGCCCGCTACGCCAACGGTGTCGAACTCGAATGCATCACCAGAAAAGAAAACGTCTCCTGCCGCTTCGAGGGAACCGAAGGCTTCATCGAAACCGGCTACGGTGGACAATTTGCCGAGCCGAAATCACTGCTGACAACTGTCATTGGCCCCGAAGAAATCAAACTCGGCACCAGCACAAACCACATCCGCAATTTCCTCGACTGTATCAAATCACGCGCCGAGCCAGCCGCGCCCGTCGAAGTCGGCCATCGTTCCGCGACCGTCTGCCACATCGCGAACATCGCGATGCAGCTCAAACGCAAACTTCGCTGGGATCCCGACACTGAAAAATTCATCGGCGACGACGAAGCAAATCGGATGCTGGGCCGCGCACGGCGCGAGCCGTGGCGCTGACCGGTTCTGCGCCTTCTGCGGCTTCGGCCCGCGATTTCTTCCAATCATTGGAAAAGATCGCGCCCGAACTTTTCCAATGATTGGAAATTCCGCTACGGGCGCAGATCAATCGCGTTCGCGCCGCCGGAAAGTTTTGTCTCTTTTCCTTTCCAGATAAACGCACCGGTGATTGCGGCGGGGAGTTCGACGGTACCGGTGCAGGTTTCGTTTTCGAATTTCAAATTCAAATTGATGAAGCCGTCAGGGTGGGGCGTGTGCGTCACGATCTTCGGCCACTTGCCCGGCTGCGGTTCGATGCGGACGGTGCGGAATCCGGCGGACGCGGGACGTATTCCGGCGATGCTGGCGTGCAGATGAAACAGCGGATGACTTCCCCACGCGTGGCAGTCTGAGCGCGTATTGCCGGGCGCTTCGACGGGCGTTTTCAGACCTTGCTTCACGAGGTCTTTCCAAAAGTCGAGCCGGTCGGCGATCAGATCGCCGCGGCCGAATTTCTTCCACGTTTCGAGAAGGTAGAAACTGAAATAGATCGTCGTGCGCTTGAGATCGGGCGCGGTGAGCAGGCCGTCGAACGCGCGCTTCGCCTGATCGCCGGTGAGCGTGTCGGTGAGCAGCGCGAGGCACTGAGCGTGTTCGCTGAAGTTGGCATGCGCAAGATCGTCGGCCATCAGCCCGCGTTTCTCGTCCCAGAATTTCTTCCGCACGGAGTCGGCGGTGCGCGCGGCCTTCGCTCGAAGGCGCGCGGCGAGTTGCGGTTCGTTCAAGCTGTCTTCGACCTCGGCGGAACTTTGGAGGGCATAAACGTAGAGCAGATTGTTGAGCGCGGAGACACCGAACTGTCCGTCAGGCGCGTAGCCGGTTTTCCACGTGGGAACCCAGTCCATGAACGACCAGCCGGGGAGATTTTCGAGCATGCCGTCGGCGTTCACGTACGGCCCGAACTCTTCGAGCATCGAGCGCAGGCCGATGGCGCGGGCGCGGACGAACGCCGGATCGTTGCGCCAGAACGCGTGGTCGCGAAGGATCATCGCCCAGATCATCGAGAACGTCGGCGAGTGTTGTGGGATGAAGGACGGATAGCGTTCGTTGACGAAGCCCCAGTTGCGGCGCGAATAGTCGAACAGCTCGATGCCGCGTCGGACGAGCCGGTCGTCGGGCGTCATCGCGTAGGTCGTCAGCATTTCGAGCCGCGAATCGCCGTCGTACATCAGTTGCTCGTAATACGGGCAGTCCATGAACGTCTCGTGCGAACACATCTGAATACCGCGTGTGGCAAGCTTGATCACGCCCGCGAGTTCGGGATCGCCGCAATCGAAGCTGCTCTCGTTTTCGATCGGGTAGCGCGTTTCGTCGAGCGCGACTCGATGGATCGTCAGCGGTTTGTCAGCGGTCTTGATCGTGAGCAGACAGTAGCGTCCCGCGCGCCACCAGTGCGTGGAGAACTTCGCGTGCGCGGTACCGTCCGGCAGAAACGTGTCCGTCATGCCGCGGAAAATCTTCCCGATGAATTCATCGCGGTTTCCTTTCACGCCTGTCTTCGGTTGATAGAGCGACTCGGCCCAGCCCCACGTGATTTTTGCGCCGGCACCATCGGAAACTTCGGCGAGAGGCTGCGCGGCAAAGTAGTTTTGGAGATCCCAGAGCACGAACGTCTCGCTGTTCGCCGGAACGGTGACTTCGCCTTTGCCGTCAATCAACGACTGCCATTTCGGCAGGTCCGAATTTTTCGCATTTTCCGCGGAGATCGTGGCGTCCTTTGCGAGTGCGCCGCTGCCAAGCGCGACGGCGCGCCCCGCGAGCGTTTCGATATCCGTCTGCTCCGGCAGCACCGCCGGGAAAAGTTTCCAGCCGGGTTGCGCCTCGCCGTACGGTCCGCCCTTGATCGGTCCGCGAATCACCTCAGCTTTCGCTGCGGGACCTTCCTTCCACTGCGGCCCGCAACCTTCAGCAGTGAATTCTCCGCCAACACCGAAGATCGAACCATCGCGCGGTGGCGCCAGTGACAGGCCGGAGAGTCGCTGGACTTCCCACTGCGCTTTTCCCGTCGTCAACTGCTTGTCGTATTCGCCGTCGGCTTTCAGGACGAAGCCGCCGCGAAATGAAATCTGCGCGATGGGCGCGAGTGGGCCGACGCGCCAGACGACAGCGTCCATGCGATGATGTCCCGGCGCGAGCTTCGCCTCGTAGCTCGCGAACGACCAATGCTCGACATCGCCGCGGTCCGGTCCGCGCGCGATACGTTTGCCATCGAGGAAGAGTTCGAAACGTTCATCCGCGCTGACGTGGAAAACCATCGGCGAATTCGTCGCGTCGAATTCACGGCGGAAGCGCAGAGACACCGGCTCCGTCCACGCGCTGGAGAAATGGCCTTCCCTGCCGCGCGACAGCTTCACGACTTCGGGGCTGATCGGCGCCAGCTCGGGATGCCAGATCCAGGCGGCTTCATCAATCGGCTGCTGCGGCAGGATTCCGGCGTTGCCGATGTGCATTTGCGGCGGCAGGAAAATCCTGCGCACGCTTTGATCCGGCGTATCGGCTAGAGCGGTGGAAACTGTGAGCGCGATGAGAAGTGAAACGGATGCGGTTTTCATGCCCGCAAAGTAGTTGCCGCGATTTGCAGCGTCAACGATCTGCGTGCAATTCGCCGCGGCGGGTGGAATGATCATGTGCGGAGAATAAAAATGAATCAGCCATTTCAGATGACACGACGAAGTTTCCTGCAGTTGGCCGCCGCCGCGCCGTTCGCTGCCGTGGCCGCCAACAACGAATTGTTCGCGCCGCCGCTGGCGGTGTTCAGCAAGGTTTATCAGGAAGTGAAATTGTCGTTCGAGCAGTCGGCGGAAGTCACCGCCGCCGCCGGACTCGATGGCATTGATTGCCCGGTGCGCGCGGGCGGCGAAATCCTGCCGGAGCATGCCGCCGATGAAATGCCGCGCTATGATGAAGTTCTCCGCCAGCACAAAATGAAGATGCTTCTCATCACCACCGGCATCACCGGCGTCGCGTCGCCGAATGCGGAGTCGATTTTGCGGACGGCGAAGAAGCTAGGAATTTCGTTTTATCGAACCGGCTTCTGGACGCACAAGGCGGGCGAGTCGCAGGACGCGTTGATGAAGCTGATCAAAACGCAGTTGAAAGAACTTTCGGCGCTCAACCGCGACATCGGCGTCTGCGGTATTTTCCAGAATCATTCCGCCGGCAAGAATGCGGCGAACCGGCAGGCGGGCGGCGATCTTGTCGAGATGCGCGAAATCATGGCCGACTTGAATCCGGAACAAATGGGCATCGCGTTCGATGCCGGCCATGCGCTGATCACGCACGGCGACGAATGGCCGAAACATTTCGAAGCGCTCAAGCCGTGGATCAAAGTCGCCTACGTCAAGGACGCGAAACGCGGCAAAGGCTTCGTTCCCTTCGGCCAGGGCGATGTGAACTGGCCGCAATATTTCGGACAACTCCGGCAGATGAACTATCGCGCGCCGCTTTCGGTCCACGTCGAATTCGACTGGGCGCCGAAGGACCGCGACACGCTGGTCAGGACGCTGACGGACTGCCGCCGCGCCGTCGGTGCGTGGCTGAAATGACGGGCCATCGTCGCGACGCGACGTGAAGGCCCGGTGGCCTTCGCCGGCTTGCGCGGACGAAAAAAGACGCGCCCGAACGCGACCGAGCCGATGGCCAATTTCCAATCATTGGAAACTGAGACGAGGCAGACTTCCAATCATTGGAAACACGGCCGAGCCGGCGCAGGGCTGCTCGCGGGACGATCAAAGCCGGACGCAAGTCTCGTGGCGCGGGTTGCCGCGGATCATCCGCGGGAGCAGCGTCAGCCTGCCGGCGTCGGGGCGGCCCGCGGCGTCTTTGCCTGTTGCGTTTTCGGATCGGGCAACGTCATCCGCTCCAGCTTTGGCAGCAGGAGATGAATGATGGCCAGCGCGATCGAATACGTCGAAGCCGCGATGGCGAATGGCACAAGATAGTTGTTGTTCGTCGCGTACAGAATTCGCGAGACGAGTTGCGCAAAGACCATGCCGGCCATCGAGCCGGCCATGCCGCCGATGCCAACGACGGAGCTGACGGCCTGCTTCGGAATCGTGTCGCTGGCGAGCGTGAAGAGATTCGCCGCATAGCCGCAATGCGCGGCGGCGGCGAGCGTGACCAGCGCGACGGCCCACCAGACGTGCGCGAGCGGAACCAGCGGCGTGGCGAAGACCGGCACCACGCAAAGCGAGCAAACCAGCAGCGCGGTCTTGCGCGCGGCGTTGACCGTCCATCCGCGCTTGAGCAGCGCCGATGAGAGCCATCCGCCGCTGATGCCGCCGAATCCGGCCGCGAGAAAAATGACGACCAGCGGCCCGCTGCTTGCGGTGAGACCGAGGCCGAAGCGCTTATTCAGAAAATCCGGAACCCAGAAAATGTAGAACCACCAGATGGGCGACGACGCCATCATGCCGGCGACGAAGGCCCATGTCTGCCGCTGCCGCAACAGCATCGCCCACGGAATTTTGACGGCAGGGTCGGGCGGGTCCTTGCGGATGTAGGCGAGCTCCGCGGCGGAGACATACGGGTGATGATCGGGCGAGCGATACAGCCACGCCCAGAAAATGACCCAGATGAACCCGACCGCGCCGGTCGCGATGAAAGCGCCCTGCCAGCCCCAGTTGTGCGCCAGCCACGGAACGAGCAGCGGGCACGCGATCGCGCCCAGATTGCTGCCGGCGTTGAACAGCCCCGTCGCGAACGCGCGCTGCTCCTTCGGGAACCATTCGGTCACCGCCTTGATCGCGGCGGGAAAACTTCCGCCCTCGGCGAGACCGAGCACCGAGCGCGCGACGCTGAATCCGAAAACGGAACGCGCCGCGGCGTGCGCCATCGCGGCGAGGCTCCACACGATCACCGAAAGCGAGAAGCCGAGGCGCGCGCCGATGCGGTCGAAGAGCCGCCCGGAGAAAACGTAGCCGGCGGCATACGCGGCCTGAAACGCCGTGACCATCCAGCCGTAATCCTTCTGGTCCCATTTCAGCGCCTCGTCCAGCGCCGGCTTGAGGACGCCGAGCACGGCGCGGTCAATGTAGTTGATCGTGATGGCGAAAAACAAAAGCACCACCACCGTCCAGCGAAAATTGGTCATTTCAATACCGGCCCTCGTCCCTGGCCGCCTCGATCATCGCCGCGACGTTCTCCCGCGGCGTGCCCTTTTCCAGGAAATCCGACGTCGAAAAAATGTAGCGACCGCCCGGCTTGCCCGCCCGCATGATCTCACGCGTCCGCGCCGCGACTTCCTGCGGCGTCGCGCGCTTCAGGAAATCCACCTGGTCGAGATTGCCGAGCAGGCAAATCTCATCGCCAAGAATCTTCTTCGCCTCGGCAAGATGGTTGTCGCCCCGCGGCGGCTCGGAAACCGTTTCCCACACCGTCATGCCGAGCTCGCGATAATTGCCGTAGAGCGAGCGCGCGCATCCGCAATTGTGATAGACGCTGAAACCGCCCGCCGCATGAATCGCATCCACCACCTGCTTTTCGTACGGCTGCACGAACTGCCGGAAAAAATCCGGACCGGTGGTCATGCCGCCGGCCATGTGGCCCTGAATGCCGATGCAATCGCAGCCGGCCCCGACGAGCGCCGGATTGTATTCGCACATCGCATCGGCGATGCGCGCCATGAGAAAACGATAGAGCTCCTCGTCCTCGTACGGCGCCACATACAGGTTGTCCATGCCGACCAGCTCCGCGGCGAAATTGAAAACGCCCGCAAAGCCCCACGGCGCGAGCACGCCGCGCTCGCCGACGATCCTCTTCCACGCCGCCACCGTCTCGCGAATCTCGCGGCGATCCTCAAGGTCGAGCGCCGGCAGCAGCTCGAAGAAGGCTTCGATCTCCCCGCGGTCCCTCAAAAGGGTTTTCGTCTGCGCGAACGTGGCGCCCGCGGACCCCGCGCCCGAAAAAGGCCGCGCCTCCTCCTTCACGAACGTTCTCTTCGGCGTCACGATTTCCAGCCTGCGCCGCTCGATGCCATCATCGAGCCATGACGAAGGCCGCAGCTCCCAGCCCGGCCTGCTGCGGCGGAACCAGTGCGGCATTTCGAGCCCGCGATGCTTCGCCATCAAATCGAAATCGAGCTCCTCCGCCAGTTCCGCCGCATCGACCACGCGGTCCACTTTCGACTTCCGCGGGTAGTAAAACGCGAGATACTCCTCCTGCACGAACGGCGCCACCGGCACACGATCGGCGATGCCGCCGCGCAACGTAACCAGCAAACGTTCCCTCGATGTCATTTCATATCCTCACCACGCACTGATGAACCAACGGTACAGGAGGACGAAGGCCCGTTGCAACACGTCGCGCACCTTCCAATCATTGGAAAATCCGGAGGGTGAAAGTTCCAATCATTGGAACACTGCGCCCCCGCAAACCTCCAACCATTGGAAACACTGCAGACGGCGTGCCCTCACGCCGTCATCTGTAGCCGGGGTCGCTGACCCCGGCCTTGCCGGCTTCACCGAAGCCGGCTACAGCTCCTCGTCGGAATGGGGGGCGGGGCATCCTTGCCCCGCGCATGGAGTGACGGCGCCCCCGCCGTCACTTCTTCGCGTGCGATGGCGGGGACGCCATCGCTCCATGCCAAGGCCCCGCCTGGCAGAAAAAAGCCGCCCCGATGGTCCGGGGCGGCTTGGTCTTACGAATGGGCGCTACGAACTCACAGCGCGCGCAACTGCGCCACGTCGCTCCACGGGCCCATGCCGTTGCGGCCGATCACGCGGATGCGGCCATAATACA
>CAIVKH010000353.1 GCA_903906425.1 uncultured bacterium | reverse complement strand
TCGGGGCGCTTTTTTGTTGGTGGTCCCGGCTTCAGCCGGTATCGCTCGCGAGTCTGAAGATTCCGCCTGAAGGCGGGACTACAAACGGGTTTTCCAAGGGTTGGAACCGGCACGTCCAATGATTGGAGGTTTGCGGGGGCGCAGTGTTCCAATGATTGGAAACTACGAATGAACACCAAGGCCGCAATGAGGCGCAATGGGCGCATGGGGGTTCCAAGGATTGGAAGTTTGCGGGCGGCAGTTTTTCCAATGATTGGAAAACTGGATGCGGCAGGTTTCCAATGGTTGGAGGTTGCGATGTTGTTTGATCGGACGGTGGCTCATGTTCAGGAAAATTATTTTGGCGGTGTGCGGTGTTCTGGCGGTGCGCGGCCTGGCGGCGGAGCCGTCGCCGCGGCTGATTTTGTCGGATGCGCGGCTGGCGGAGTTGAAGGTGCTGGCGAAGGGTGATCCGGTGTTGCAGCGGTACGTGGGGGATGTGCTGAAGCGGGCGGATCGTTTTTGCGAGGCGAAGAAGCTGGAGCATGTGCTGGTGGGGCCGCGGCTGCTGTTCGTGAGCCGGGATATGCTGGCGCGGACGTATGCGCTGGGGCTGGCGTGGCGGTGGACGGGCGAGAAGAAATATCTGGAGGCGGAGGAGAGGAATCTGCAGGCGGTGTGCGATTTCGCGGACTGGAATCCGTCGCACTTTCTGGATGTGGCGGAGATGTCGCATGCGGTGGCGATCGGGTACGACTGGCTGCGGCGCGATCTGCCGCCGGAGCTGCGGGAGCATGTCAGGAAGCAACTGATCGCGCTGGGGCTGGAGGCGGGGGAGAGGCTGGTGAAGGCGGGCAAGGCGCATTGGACGAGCGGGCATAATAATTGGACGCAGGTTTGCTGCTCGGGGTTGCTGATCGGGGCGCTGGCGGTCGAGGATTCGGATAAGCAGCATTTCGCGGAGCTGCGCGAGCCGCTGATCGAGGGGCTGCGCAAGGCGGACAAGCTGTATGCGCCGGAGGGGGCGTGGGACGAGGGCGTGGGTTACTGGCACTATGCGACGTCGTATCTGGTCTATGGGCTGGCGGCGCTGGAGTCGGCGTGCGGGTCGGATTTCGATCTGTCGAAGGCGGAGGGGCTGGATCGCTCGGCGTATTTTCCGATCTATCTCACGGCGCCGAGCGGGGAATATTTTTCGTTCGCGGATGTTCACATGCACGCGGAGCGGAAGCCGGCGCCGGAGATGTTCTGGCTGGCGAAGAAGTTCAATCTGCCGGACGTGCTGGCGGAGGAGCATCGCATTGTGCAGGGCGACGAGGCGAAGCCGTGCCATGTGATCTGGTACGCGCCGGCGCCGGCGGACAAGCCGCAGTTCAAGCTCGAAAAGGAGTTCAACGGGCGCGTGCCGGTGGTGGTGATGCGTACGGCGTGGAATGATCCGGCGGCGTGGTGGGTCGGCGTGAAGGCGGGCGACAATATGGTTTCGCACGGGCACCTGGATGTCGGTTCGTTCGAGTTCGAGGCGGAGGGCGTGCGGTGGGCGGTGGATCTCGGCAGCGATGATTACAATCTGCCGGCGTATTTCGGCGACAAGCGGTGGACGTATTACCGGCTCAATACCGCGAGCCACAATGTGTTCATGATTGATGGCGCGAATCAGCCGCCGAAGGGCACTTCGAAGGTCGCATCGTTCAAGCCGGGCGTGGAGATGTCCACCGTTTCGCTGGACCTGAGCGGCGCATATCCGCAGGCGCAAAAGGCGGTGCGGCTGGTCTCGCTCGACAAGAAGAAGTCGGAACTGCGCGTGCTCGACTGGATCAATCTCGTGAAGCCGCACGATATCACATGGGGGATGACCACCGCCGCCGAAATTGACATCTCGGCGAAGGACCGCGCGACGCTGAAGCAGAACGGCAAAACAATCCACGCGATGATCGAGTCGCCGCCGGGCGCAGTGTTCACGGTGGAATCCGCCGAACAAAAACCGCCGCAGGAACGCAACGCGGGATTCAAACGGCTCGAAGTGAAGCTGGCCGGCGTGACCGGATCGCAGCAGATCGCCGTGAAGTTCTCCCGCTAGTTTTTGTCGCGCCCGAGGCGGCGGGCAATTCATGAGATTTCTTCAGGCGCCCGATTCTAGCGTGGCATTGCCAGTGCTGTAAGGTTGCCCCGAAAGGGAGCAGCCATGAGCAAGAATAGTTTTGGGTGGCGGGGAAGGGTTCTGGCGGGCGCGATGGTGTGCGGCGCGCTCGGAGCGACGCAGCCGGCAAGAGCGGCGACGAACTATACGATTCTCGGGTGGAACAATCTCGGCATGCATTGCATGGACAGCGACTATTCCATCTTCAGCGTGCTGCCGCCTTTCAATTCCTTTCAGGCGCAGGTCATCAAATCGATCAACAACACGCAGACGGTGCTGATGACGGCGTCGTCCATTTCGCTGACATATCAGTCGGTGGCCGATCCCGACGGCTCGATCAACAGGATCTCGACGGGGAAGACCGGGTTCTGGGATTACGCGCAGAAGATGTTCGGCGTCGTTCTGCCGCCCGAAACCGGACTGCCCGTGCCGGGCCCCGCCGGCTTCGCGATGCCCGGCGTGAGCAATGTTCCTCAATCGATGGCGTTCGAATCGGCGCAGAACTGGTTCACCGCCTATGGCGTGCCGATCACGCCATACGACGACACGGCCCGGCCGAACACCTATCCGATGATGCGAATCGTGTTGAAGAACGGGAGCGTCACGCAGGCGTTCACGGACATCGTCCTGCCGGTGTCCGACGAAATGGACTGCCGCATGTGCCATCTTTCCGGTTCGGCCGACGCGGCCAAGCCGGCTGCAGGCTGGATCAATAACCCGATGCCGGGGCATGACTATCGGCTGAATATTCTGCGCCTGCACGATGAGCGGCAGCTCGCGAATCCCGTGTTCACCGCCGCGCTGGCAACGAAGGGCTTCAACACAAACGGACTGTTTGCGTCGGTCACGCGGAGCGGCACTCCCATTCTCTGCGCGGCCTGCCACCTGTCGGAAGCGCTGCCCGGCAGCGGCGTGCCCGGCATCCCGCCGCTGACATCGGCCATACACAGTCGTCACGCGGGTGTCGTTGATCCGCGCAACGGGCAGACGCTCGATTCCAGCGCCAACCGCGTTTCGTGCTACACGTGCCATCCCGGTTCCGCCACGCGCTGTCTGCGCGGCGCGATGGGCAAGGCGGTCGCGGCGGATGGCTCGATGGCGATGCAATGCCAGAGTTGTCACGGCAACATGAGCACCGTCGGTTCCCCGGCGCGTACCGGCTGGTTACAAGAACCGAACTGCCAGGCGTGCCACGTCGGCTCCGCAACGAACCGCTTCGGCACGATCCGATACCTCTCCGCGTTCTCCACCGGAAGTGTCTTGCGGCTCCCCGCCGAACAGTTGTTCGCGACGAGTTCCAACACGCCCGCCGCGGGAATTTCCCTCTATCGCTTTTCCAGCGGCCACGGCGGCCTCCAGTGCTCCGCCTGTCACGGCTCGACCCATGCGGAATTTCCCAGCGCCGGCCGCAACGACAACCTCCAGAGCATCCGCGTGCAGGGACACGCCGGCATCGTTTCCGAATGCACCTCCTGCCACGGCACGCAGAGCTTGGCGGCCAACGGCGGCCCGCACGGCATGCATCCCGTCGGACAGACTTGGGTGAGCGGCCATCAGAATGCCAGCCGCGCCCAGTGCGCGGCCTGCCACGGCGCGGACCTGCACGGCACGGTGCTCTCGCGCATGCAGGCCGACCGTACGCTGAGCGCACTTGGCACGAAGAATTTTTATCGCGGCACGATCATCGGCTGCTGGAGCTGTCATAACGGCCCGTCGAATACGAACGGTTCAACCAACACGCCGCCCGTCGCGACCAGCCGGTCGGCGAGCACCGCCTCCGGCGTTTCCGTTGCGATTCCTCTTACCACCACCGACGTGAACAACAACCCGCTCACGCTTCGCATCATCAGCCAGGCTGCGCACGGCACCGTCGCGCTTAGCGGAACCACCGCCACGTATTTCCCCGACGCAGGCTTCGTCGGCACCGACACCTTCACCTTCGCCGCGCGCGACACGATGGCCGACTCGAACCTCGGCACCGTCACCATCACCGTCACCGCGCCCGATTCCGACGGCGATGGAATTCCCGACTGGTGGGCGCAGAAATATTTCGGCCATCCGACTGCGCAGGCCGCCGACCACTCGCGCGCCGCCGATGATCCCGACGGCGACGGCGTCAACAACCTCGCCGAATATCGCGCCTCCACCGACCCGCTCGACTACCGCAGCACGATGGAGCTGACCGCCATTCAAATCTCGCCATCGCTGCAGCGCCTGCAAATTCCGACCTCGCTCGGCCAGCAATTCTCCATCCAGGCCTCGACCCGCCTCGACGGCGTGCCAGCTTGGACGCCGGTCGTCACGAACATCTACGGCCATCAGGACTCGGTGACGATTGACCTGACCAACGCCCCGTCCGCCGTCCGATTCTTCCGCGTCGTGACGCCCTGACCGCGCCCGGAAAGTTCCAATGATTGGAAACTTCGGCCCCGCAAACTTCCAATCATTGGAAATAATCGTTTCGGCTTTCGCGATGCCGCCAACATCGTGCATGATTCGCCGCTAGGAAGAATTATGGACACGGTTCGCATCGGCATCATCGGCATGGGCAATATCGGCAGATTCCACGCCGGCTATCTGCTCGACGGAAAAATTGCGGGCGCGAAACTCACCGCTGTTTGCAGCACCTCGCCGCAGAAACTTTCCGACTACGCGACGAAAGGTCTGCGCGTTTTCGCCAATGGCGACGAGCTGATCCGCTCCGGCGCTGCCGACGCGGTGCTCATCGCCACGCCGCATTTTCAGCACGTCTCGCTCGGAATCGCCGCGTTTCGCTCCGGCCTTCACGTGCTCGTCGAAAAACCGATCGCCGCGCACAAGGCCGATGCCGAACGGCTCATCGCCGCGGCGCGCGCGAAACCGGAATTGAAATTCGCCGCGATGTTCCAGATGCGCGTCGAGCCGCGCTACGAAATCATGCGCCGCATGATTCGCGGCGGCGAACTCGGCACGCTCATCCGCATCAACTGGATCGCCACCGACTGGTTCCGCTCCGAAGCCTACTACGCCAGCAGCGCATGGCGCGCGACGTGGAAGGGCGAGGGCGGCGGCGTGCTCATCAACCAGAGCCTGCACCAGCTCGACACGCTGCAATGGATGATCGGAATGCCGTCGCGCGTTCGCGGATTTTGCGAACTCGGAAAATTTCACGCCATCGAAGTCGAGGACAGCGTCACCGCGCACTTCGAATGGCCCGACAAATCCACCGGCGTCTTTTGCGCCTCCACCGGCGAACTGCCCGGCACCAACCGCCTCGAAATCGTCGGCACGCGCGGACGCCTCCTGCTCGAAAACGAATCGCTGACGCACGACAAACTCGCCGTCGCCTCCGACGAATGGAGCCGCACCGCCAAACTCGGATTTGCAAAACCTGAAATTGAAAGACTGAAGATACCTTTTGCCAACGCCGAGGCCCCGCACGCCACGCTCACGCAGAGTTTCGTAGATGCCATCCGCACCGGCGCGCCGCTGCGGTGTCCCGGCGAAGACGGTCTCGGCTCCATCGAACTGGCCAACGCCATCGTTTTTTCTTCCATGACCGACCGGACCATTGATCTTCCGCTCGACAGCGCGGCCTACGAAAAATTCCTCGCCGGCCTCATCACCTATTCCCGGACGACCAAGCGCGTAATCGAATCCTCCGCCGAAGATTTTGCGAAATCGTTCCGCAAGTGAATTGCCGCATCGCAAAATTTCTTTCGCTCTTGGTTTTTCCGCTCGCCGCGCTCGCGCAGCAGATGGACCTCGGCGCCGACACGTGGGCGGCGACGGATGCGCTGGGCCGCGCGGTGCCGATGGCGGAGCAAGCTGGCGCACCGAGGCCGGACCACTTCGTCGGGATCTTCTATTTTCTGTGGCACGGCGCAAACTGGAAGCGCGGGCCGTACGACATCGGGAAGATTTTCGCGGCCGATCCCGAGGCGATGAAAAAGCCGGACGCGGCGGGGTGGGGGCCGATGGGCTATCCGCATTACTGGGGCGAGCCATTGTTCGGCTATTACCGCAGCGACGATCCGTGGGTGCTACGCAAGCACGCGCAGATGCTGGCGAACGCCGGCGTGGACACGCTGATTTTCGACACGACGAACGCGGAGATTTATCGCGACACGTTCCTGAAACTCTGCGAGGTCTTCGCCCAGGCGCGGCGCGACGGTGTGCATGCACCGCAAATTGTTTTCATGGTGAACACGAAGGCGGGCGAGACGGCGCGAA
Organism: uncultured bacterium; assembly: GCA_903906425.1. Taxonomy (GTDB): domain Bacteria; phylum Verrucomicrobiota; class Kiritimatiellia; order CAIVKH01; family CAIVKH01; genus CAIVKH01. Next base: position 24,006 of record CAIVKH010000353.1, on the reverse strand, counting down.
AGATTTTCGAGGCGCTCTACAAGCCCGGACTTTTTCCCGAACTCTGGTTTCGCTGGCAAGGTAAGCCGCTGCTGATTTGTGATCCCGAAAAGGCCGACGCGGAACTGAAGAATTTCTTCACGCTGCGGCGTGCCCACTGGCCGTTCGAAATGGTGAACACGAAGGACGCGTGGCACTGGGAGGCCGCGTTTCCACAGCCGTACGGTTTTCATGACGATCCGAAAAAGCCGGAGCAGGTCAACGTGTCGGTCGCGCAAAATCTCCGCGCCAGCGACGGCAAAGTCACGAACATGAGCCACGGCGACGCGCGCGGCCGCGGTTTTCACGACGGCATGCAGGATGGTTCGCGCACGGCGATTGATCGCGGGCTGAATTGCGATGAGCAGTGGCGTCGCGCGCTGCAACTCGATCCGCCGTTCGTGATGGTCACCGGCTGGAACGAATGGATCGCCGGGCGCTTCAATTCGCAGGGACCGCTGACATTCGTGGACCAGTTCAACGAGGAATTCAGCCGCGACATCGAGCCGATGAACGGCGGGCACGGTGACAATTATTATTATCAATTCGTGGCGGGCATTCGCCGCTACAAAGGCGCTCGCGCGGTGACACCAGTGCAGTCTCGCCACATCTCAATTGATGGCGATTTCAGCGACTGGTCCGGTGTTCAGCCCGAATTTCGAGACGCCGCCGGCGACGCCGCACCACGCGAATTTTCCGGCATCGGCACATCTGGCGTGTACACGAACAAGACCGGCCGCAACGACATCGTCGCCGCGAAAGTCAGCGTGGATGCCTCGAACGTCTATTTCTATGTCCGAACCGCTGCGAAACTGTCGCAGTCCACAGATCGGGATTGGATGACATTGCTCATTGACGCCGATATCACGCGGGAAACCAAACGACTCGGGTTCGACCACATGATCTATCGAGGCCTATTCGGCAAAGATGCGTACTACCTGCTGGCTTGGGATGAGAACCACTGGTCATTCCCGCTGCCTGTCCAGTCGTCTGTGAGTGGAAATGAGATCGAATTAGCTTTTCCAAGAAACTGGATCAGTCTTCGAGGCTTTCCGAAGGAAATCGATTTCAAATGGATTGATAATATTCGATCCGACTGGAGCGCCAACGACTTCACGCTCAGCGGCGATGCCGCGCCTGATGATCGTTTCAATTATCGCGCCCGGCTGGCGATCCCCGCGAACTGATCACTGGCCGCAGGAAAAGCGAAGCACGATTGGCGGCGATTCAGAAAATGCCGTAGGTGGCCTTTTTGATGACGAGTTCGCCCTCTCCATCGCCGCTGGCCGGAAGCGTCAGCGTTTCGCCTTCAGCCACGGTCGCTGTCTTTGCGTTTCCGCCAACGGTGTATTCGACTTTGAGTTGCTTGCCGGTGCCGACTGCCGGATCGCCTTTCATCGTGTCGTTGTCCGCGCTGATGCTCAGCGTCTTTTTGTCTTTCACGGTGTCCGCGAGAATTTTCGTGACATCGAGATTCTTCGGGGTGATCGCGTCGTCCATCACGCCATAAACTGCCTTTGTGATCTCAAGTTTCTTTCCGTCCGTTGCCGGGATCGCGAGCGATTCATTTTCGGCGACGACCAGGCTGGCTGCCGTGTCACCGATTTTGTAATCAACCTTCAGCTTCTTGCCTTCGCCCTCTTTCGGATCGGTGAAGTTGTCGTTCGTGGCCTCGATCGTCAGCGCGTTGTCCTTTACCGCCGCCTTCACCTTGTCCGTCACATCAACCTGTCCGTCCACGGCGCGCACCGAGAGCGCGAAACCCGAAAGGCTCATCGCCACGCAAACCAACCGAATAAGTTTCTTCACAAATGATCTCCTGTTTTTTTCGACACATCTCAGCTTGCAACCAACGGGTCACAGCGGCCACAAAATACTTCATCTTTCTTTCCATTTCATCCTCGCAATCACAATTGGCAGGATGCTTACGAGCCATTTTCGTCTCGCGAAATCGGACGGGACCGCCGGATGCTTTTCATCAAGCGATTGTTGCGGCCTGAAACGCGGCGTTTCCAGGCGGACAGGACGCGAAATTTGGAATAATCGGGCGGAATACAGCGTAATTTCCAATGATTGGAAGTTATCAACAGGTTGGGTTCCAATGATTGGAAAAAGTGAAACACCACAAAATATAGTGGTTGACTGCCGCTCACGCTTTGCTAACTCTGACGCAACTTGCCGGGGAGTGCTTCGTCGATTTCGCGGGGCCCGGCGGTGGAGAAATTTGCCATGTATTTGAAGTGTCTTGAATTGATCGGTTTCAAGAGTTTTGCCGAGAAAACAAAGCTGGAATTCGAGCCGGGAATGACCGCCATCGTCGGCCCGAACGGCTGCGGAAAATCAAACGTCGCCGACGCGATCCGCTGGGTCCTCGGCGAGCAGAGCGCGAAGGCGCTGCGCGGTTCGAAAATGGAAGACGTGATCTTCAACGGCACCGACACGCACAAGCCGCTCGGCATGGCCGAGGTGTCGCTCACGCTGGCCGAATGCGAAAAGATTCTGGGCGTCGAATACAATGAAGTGACGATCACGCGCCGCGTTTATCGCTCCGGCGAGGGACAGTACTTCATCAACAAAACACCGTGCCGCCTGAAGGACATCCAGCGGCTTTTCATGGACACCGGCATCGGCACGAATTCGTATTCGCTGATGGAGCAGGGCCGCATCGACAAAATTTTGTCGTCGCATCCCGAAGACCGCCGAGCGGTTTTCGAAGAAGCCAGCGGCATCACGAAGTACAAGGCCGACCGCCGCGAGGCGCTTCGCAAGCTCGAACAGACCGAGGCGAATTTGCTGCGCCTCGAGGATGTCGTGAAAGAAGTGAAGCGGCAGATTATTTCGATGCAACGCCAAGCGGGCAAGGCTCGCCGCTTTCAGGAAATTTACGGACGCCTGCGCGAACTCGATCTGTTCGCCAGCCGCGAACGGCTCAACCAGCTCGACGGCGAAATCAAGACACTCGAAGCGCGTATCGCGTCCATCGGCGAACAGGACGAGGCAATCAAGGCTGACATTGCGCAGACCGAACAGCATGCCGGCGACCTTCGCGGCCAGTTGACAGTCGTCGAGCAGCACATTCAGGAAACGATGGAAGCCGGCGTTCGCGCACGCACCGAGCTTGATCGTGTACGCGAACTGATCCGCAACAACGACGACCGCATTACCGAGATGAACGCGCTATCCGAACGCGACACGCGCGATGCCGAAGGCGCGAAGGCCGCAAAGGGCGTGCAGGAGAGAATGCTTGACGAGATCAACGCGCAGCACGAGCAGGCCAGCGAACGCCGCGATCAGGCCGACAAAGAGCTGGCCGAGCACGTCAAACGGCTGAATGAAGCCGAGCAGCGGGTTTCCGAGGCGAACAAGCTCCTGCATAATTTGCGCACGGAACAAATTGACCTCGAATCGCGCGTCGCCCGATTACAAAACGAACTCGCGGCACTCGACGCCGAGGAACGGCAGAACGTCATCCGCCGCGAACGTCTTTCCGCGGAACACGCGCAAACACTGCAAAGCGTCGAGCTGTTCCAGAACCGGCAGGCTGAGATGGTTGACCGCCTGACCCAGCTTCAGGAAGCCGTCGAACGTTCGCAGCGACAGCTTGAAACTTTCCAAGGCCAGCGCGCCAATAAGAACCAGTTGATCCAGCAGCTCCGCCAGAAGATTGGCGATTTCAAATCGCAAATCGCCGCAAAGCAGGCGCGGATCGACATGCTCAAATCGAGCGAGGCCGAGCGCAAAGGTTTTCCCGAAGGTGCGCGGCAAATTCTCGATCCGAAATCATCGCTTAAAACGGATCGCGCACACGTCCTTGGCCCGCTGGCGGAGCTTGTCCGAGCCGAGCCGGAATTTCACCTGGCGCTCGAAGCCGCGCTTCGTCCGTGGCTCGACGCCATCGTCGTCCGCGATGACGCGACCGCGTTGAATTTTGTCCGCGAACTTGAAGCGCTCTCGAAAGGAGCCGCACGGGTTCTGTGGAGCGGAGAATCCGCTGCTGCTGCGAATGAAGATCAAACCCGCCTCATCAATCACGTCACGGTTCGCGATGACGTTCGCGGCCTGCTGGAGCGATTGATCGGAAACGTCGTCGTCGTCAACAGCGTTGAAGAAATGCCGCAGCCGCTCACCGCTGGAGTTTCGTACGTCACGCGAACGGGCAGTTTCGTCAGCGCGATGGGGGCGGAATTCTGGAAGCGCGAAAACGAGCAATCGAATCCGCTTGCACGCCAGCAAATGCTCGCGATGTGGCAGACCGAACTGGATGAACTCGCCGCGCGGCGCGACGAATTGCAAGCGCAGTTGAACCTCGTCGTCAACGAGGAAGCGACAATGGCTGGCGCGATTGACGCGGCGCGCAAGGAACTGGAAGAAAGCCGCCGTCAATTCGCGCAAGCCGAAGGCGAAAACCGCGTCATCACGCGCGAGGCGCAGCAGGCGCGGCAGCGTGCCGAGACAGTCGCTTATGAATTGCATGCCATCGAGGAAAAGGCCGCCGGTGGAAGCGGCCGGCGCGAAGGGATTCTGCAAAACATCGACACGCTCAAGAATCGCATGGCCGAGATCCGCGTGACGATTTCCGCGAAGACCGAGGAGCTTCGCGATCTCGATCAAATCCGCACAAACTGCATGGGCGAAGTTTCAGACCGCCGCGTCCGCTACGCCGAGGCCCGGCAACAGGTCGAAAGCCTCTCGCAACGCGGTCAGCAAACAGCCGCGCGCATCGCCGAATTACAATCGCTCATCGAAGAGCGCGCCCGCGGCGTCAGCAGCTATCAAACCCGCATCGGCGAATTGAAGAGCGCGAATTTGACGGCCACACAGTGCATCTCACCGTTGGAAGCGCAGGTCGGCGAAAATCAGAAACAGCTCGCCGAAGCCCGCACGACACGCGACCGGCTGAACATCGCACTGGCCGCCGCGAATTCCGCGATCCACGAAAAACGCGAGATGCACGACGAAGTCCGCGAAAAGCGATCCACCTGCGAAGTCGAAGTCGCGCAGCAGCGGATGCGCCGTCAGAATCTCGCCGATCGCGTCACCGGCGAATGGAAGGTCATGCTCGACGACGTTTTCAGCGCGAAGGAGCCACCGGCGCTCGAAGGTCAGCCGCCGCTGACGTCTGAATTGATCGAGACTGAAATTGCGGAAATGCGTGCAAAGATCGAGGCGATGGGCCCGGTAAATCTCGTCGCGATCGAGGAGCATCGCGAACTGGAAGAGCGCTACACGTTCCTCACGACGCAGCAGAACGACCTGACGAACGCGAAGCAGCAATTGCTCGACCTTATCGCGCAGATCAACAAGACGACGACGGAAATGTTTGCGGAGACATTCGCGAAGGTGAACGAGAACTTCCAGCAGATGTTCACGCAACTCTTCGGCGGCGGCACCGCGAAACTCGTCATCGTCGAGGAAGGCGACATCCTGGAATCCGGCATCGAAATCATCGCGCGCCCGCCGGGCAAGAAATTGCAAAGTGTTTCGCTGCTCTCGGGCGGCGAGCGCACGATGACCGCTGTCGCGCTCTTGTTTGCGTTGTACATGGTCAAGCCGAGCGCCTTCTGCGTGCTCGACGAACTGGACGCCGCGCTGGACGAGGCGAACATTGGCCGCTTCGTGAAAACTGTGCAGAGCTTCATGAGCCTGTCGCAATTCATCATGATCACGCACAACCGCATGACGATTGCCGCGGCGGGAACGCTCTACGGCGTGACGATGGAAGTCCGCGGCGTCTCGAAGATCGTCTCGGTCCGCTTCAACGAGGGCGACAAGCGCGAACGCGCGGTGGTTCACATTGGCAGTGCACCGGCGAATCAGCTGCCCACGCCACCGCCTGCTCCGCCGACCGTCCCGGCTGAGAAAAATATCGCGGAGGAGTCCGATGGGGGCGCGGCCGTGGCCGTGGCCGAACCGCCGCCGGAAACCGGTTCTTCTTCCGATGCGGTCATCGCAGACGAACCGCCGCCTGCGGCACCATCGGCCTGATTCGGACACTTCCAATCATTGGAAAATTGCGCACCGGCAGTTTCCAATGATTGGAAATCACGGTTTTCCCGAGCGTAAAAACCGCGCATCATTCTGCGGTATCTTCGGCGGCGGAGCCGCCGCGGTACGGGCATACACCACGTTTGGAGGCGGCGACGAAATCCGCGATTTCGAGCGCGGGGCCTGCGGGAAATTCCGCGCGGATCGCAGCGGGCACGGCGCGGAAGTTCAGGTTGCGGCGATAAAGAATATCGAACGCGCGCTTGATTTGTTTGCGATCATCCGGGCCGAGGCCGGCGCGGCGCATGCCGACAACGTTCAGGCCGGCCACCGTGTTGAGATTTACGCCGGCGCAGACGCAAAACGGCGGCACGTCCTTGCCGATGCCGCTGAGGCCCGAAAGCATCGCGAGGCGGCCGATGCGCGTGAACTGGTGGATGACCGCGCCGCCGCTGATGATCGCGCCGTCGCCCACTTCGACGTAGCCGGCCAGCAGCGCGTTGTTCACGATCAGGACGCGTCGGCCGAGTTTCACGTTGTGCGCGAGGTGCGCGCCGACCATCAGGAAACATTCGTCGCCGACTTCGGTGGTTGAGTCGGGCTTGGTGCCGCGATGGATCGTGACGTTTTCGCGGATCATCACGCCGTCGCCGATTTTGACGAAGCTGCGGATTTCCGGTTTGAAGGCGTAGTCCTGCGGCAGATCGCCGATGACGGCGTTCGTGTGGATCGAACAATTTTTCCCGATCGTCGTGAACGGATGAATGACCGCGTGCGGGCCGATGCGCGTCGCATCGCCGATGGCAACGTCGCGCGCGATGATGGCGTACGGGCCGACCTCGACGTTCGCGCCCAGCTTCGCGCCGGGATCAATAATGGCGGTTGGATGAATTTGCATGGGCCGGAATAAACCACAAAAGGAGAGGGCCACACAAGAGGACGAATTCCGTCGATCAGCCGCCGAAATTCACGAGGCCCGATTCGCGAAGGCTGACATATTCGCGCCCGCTGTTCTGCGCGTTGCCGATGATGATGTGGTCGAGCACATCAATTTGGACAATCTTCCCGGCCTCGACGAGTTGCCGCGTGATACGGATGTCTTCGGACGATGGCGTCGGATCGCCGGATGGATGGTTGTGCGCGAGGATCAGCGCGGCGGAGTTTGTTCGGATCGCCTCCTTGAAAACTTCGCGCGGATGAACCAACGATGCGTCGAGAATTCCGCGCGTAATCTCGAGCGGCGGTCGGACGAGGTGGTAGCGGCGATTGAGCAGCAAAACCCAGAACGTTTCGTGATCGCGATGTTCGGCGGAACAGTGGGCCCGCAGCGCCCGCAGCGTTTCGGGCGGCGTTCGAACGAGCATCGGCGAGTCCTGCCGTGCGACCGACGCGCGGCGGCCAATCTCGAAAGCTGCCTTCAGAATCTGCGCCTTTACCGGTCCGAGACCGGTGACATTTTTCAAATCTTCAACCGACGCCTGTGACATCGCCGCGAACGATCCGTATTCGCGCAAAAGGCCGTCGGCGATGTCGAGCACGTTGCGGCCTTTGACGCCGGTCCTGAGAATGATCGCGAGCAGTTGCTTGTCCTGCACCTGTTCTGCGCCGAGCCGGTCAAACATTTCGCGCGGTCGTTCGTGCTCCGGCAGGGCATCCTGCAATTTGAATTCGCTGAATTTGTAGTGCTGCTCGCGCAGCGCGTCGGGCTGATTACTTCGCGATGACGTTGTGGATTCGTCAGACATCGCCACGGTTTATATCCATCTCATCGTGCCAAACGCAATGCCGAGTGTGGATGCACATTTTCCAATCATTGGAAGTTTCCGCTCCCGTTTTTTCCAATGATTGGAAATCAACGGCGGACGATCGCGATTCATCGCCGCGTGTTCATGGATTCGATTCACGAATGAGCTTCGCGTAGTCGGCGAGCGTCGCATGTTTTCCGCCGTAGAGTTCGTCATCGAAGGCCCACATCAATCCGATGAGGCGACATTCCTTCATCAGGCGCACCGCATTTTGCATCGCGGCGAAATCGTCGTGGCCGGGATTCTCGCCGATGACCGGCAGTCCGTTGCGGCCCGCGTGCAGGCTGATCCATCGGGCCGATGACCAGCGATTCACCTGCGGGTCGTGCAGATAATCCACCTTGTCGTCGTCCGGCCCGCAGCCATTGCCGCGCGGCACGCCGGAGCTGTCATAGACCGACGAAATGTCCACGATGAGATTGCTCTTGTCGGCGAGCCGGTCGAGAAAAAGAAACCAGTTCGCCCCCGTATTCATCGTGTGAAACGAATCGGGATTCGACGGCGACGTGAGCGCGAGACCGTTCGCGATGCGGCGCCGGTACAGATCCGGCCGCACGCCCTGGCCGGGCATCGGAAGCTGGATGAGGCCCTTGTAGCCTGCCGCGCGATGCGCGCGAATTTCCCAATCGTGCGCGTTCACCAGCGCGCCGAAATACCAGTCGTACCAGCGCTGTGCATCCGCTGTGGAGACGGCCTTGTCGCGATACGGCGTGCCGGGCACCCAGTGCGGCAACGGCGGCGGAGGGATGCCCTCCGGTCGTCCCGGGTTGTCGCCTTGAGCCATCGCATCGAACGCCCACCATTCGTCGTGCGGCGCTTCGGGATAAAATGTTTCGCCCTGTTCGCTGAGTCCGACGCGATAGAAATCCACCGGCCCCATGTGCGCGACGACGTCCGCGATGTATTTTTCCGCGTCGTCGCGGAGCGGCTGGTTGAAGGCTAGATTCGCCATCCCCGACGTGCTCCCTGGAAACTGGCTCTGATGTTGCAACGCCGGATCATTGCGAATCCACTTCGGTGTGTAATGCAGTCCGACCGTCACCGCCACGCGAAATCCCGCATCGCGACAGGCCTTCGCAGTCGCGGCCCGCTCGTCGCGATACTTCATGTCGTAGCTTCCGCGCACCGGTTCATAACGCGACCAGTTCACTTCCACGAGCGCGAGCCGGATGCCCGCCGCATAATCCGACGCCAGGTGCTTCGGATTCGCAATCAGCACGCCGAAGAGATAGGGCTGCTGCGGTTCAGCCGCACAAACATGCAGCGCCAGCGCCGCACCGAACAAAAATTGAATTGGCCGCCGGTTGAACGTCATAAGTTTTTTCGAGCCGGCATTCACGACCAAGACGAGGCGATTTGCTATTCGGCAGCAAACGGCGCAAACATCGCGGCGAGGCGGGATGGCACAGAGGCCTCGACGACGAGGATTTCGCCGTCGTAGTCCTCTGAAAATATTTTCGCCTGCGCGCGCAGCGTGGAAAGCACGCGTCCTTCATTCGCGGGAATTCGCAGCGTAAGCTGGACGTTCCGGTTGCGTAGCTGGTCGGCCAGCACGTCGCGCAATTGTTCGAGTCCGTCGCCATTTTTTGCCGAGATGTTGATGGCGTTGGGAAGCGAATCGGTGAGGCGGCGCAATTGCGCCTTGTCGGTGACGATGTCGATTTTGTTTAGTGCCGCGATGATTGGTTTGTCGTGAACTCCGAGTTCTTCAAGGACGGTTTCGACGGCCTTGATCTGTCCGTCAACCTGCGGATGCGCGGCGTCAATGACGTGGACGAGCAGGTCGGCCTGGACGACTTCTTCAAGCGTGGCCTTAAAGGCCTCGACGAGTCCGTGCGGAAGTTTGCGGATGAAACCGACGGTGTCGGTAAACAACGCCATTTGCTTGTTCGGTAATTTCAACTGGCGCGTCGTCGGATCGAGCGTGGCGAAGAGCTTGTCTTGCGCGAAAACTTCCGCGCCGGTCAGCGCATTCAAAAGCGTGGATTTGCCGGCGTTGGTGTAGCCGACGAGCGAGATAGTCGCCCAGCCCTGGCGCGCGCGTCCGCGGCGTTGTTCGCCGCGGCGGGTGCGGACTTTTTCGAGCATCTTGTCGTAGCGCTCGATTTTTTCCTCGATGCGACGGCGGTCCGTTTCGATCTGCTTTTCACCGGGACCGTGCATTCCGACGCCGCCGCGCTGGCGTTCGAGGTGCGTCCACATGCGGCGCAGGCGCGGCAGCAAATATTGGAGCTGCGCCAGCTCGATCTGCATCCGGCCTTCACTGGTGCGTGCGCGTTGCGCGAAGATGTGGAGGATGACCTGCGTGCGATCCACGATCTTCGTCTTGATGATTTCTTCGAGGTTGCGGGCCTGGGCCGGGTGCAGGTCGTCGTCGAAAACGACCGTTGCAATTTTGCCAGCGACGACGGCGTCGGCGATTTCCTGCGCCTTGCCGGTTCCGATGAAAGTCCCGGAATGCGGTTTCGGCATCCTGCAAATCATGCGCTGCACGACCACCGCGCCGGCAGTTTTGCACAGCAGTTCGAGTTCGTTGAGGCTGTCATCAACCTGTTCGTGCGTCTGGTCGCGTCCAACCTGCGCGCCGACGATCAGCGCGGTTTCGACTTCGTGTTCAACAATGGAGTGAAGTTGGGCCATATTTTTTCCAAATCAACTGTACAGCATCGGCGGTCTTTTCGGGGGAATCGTTTTCGGTCACGTCAATCCACTCGACGCAGTGCTGCCTGCGGAACCATGTCATCTGCTTCTTCGCGAGCTGCCGCGTGCGGATGACGGTGAGTTCCTTTGCATCGCGCTCCGAGATTTTTCCGTCGAGCACGGCGAACGCCTCGGCATAGCCGATGGCTTGCAACGAGGTCTTCGAAAGCTGCGTAAATTTTTCGCGCAGCGAGCGCGCCTCTTCGATCAAGTCGTCCGCGTACATTTTTTCCACCCGCGCACGAATCCGTTTTTCGAGCGCGGCTTTTTCCATCCGCAGCCCGGCCAGCACCGGCTGCGATTCGGATCGTGATTTCCAATCATTGGAAGTTTCCGGTCCCGGTCTTTTCCAATCATTGGAAGTTTGCGAAGACGCCGCCTCGATCGCCCGGATCAGGCGTCTGGGGTTTTTCGGATCGGCGAGCGCGGCGAATTTTTCGGGCGCGATTGTTTTCAGTTCGGCTTGCAGCGCTTCGATGCCACCGGCCGCGAGAATTTCTTCGGCGCGCGCGCGGATCGCCGCGCTGGCGGCGGGAATTTCGCGGAGGCCTTCGGTGAGGCAGCGGACATAAAGGCCGGTGCCGCCGGCTGCGATCCATTGTTTTTCGGGACGCGCCGCCAGCGAGCGAAGATAGTCGGCGACGCTGAAGTCGCGGTCGGGATCGGTGAGGTCGAGGCCGGCGTAATCGAATTTTGAGATTTCTTCGGGCGTCGGTTTGGCGGTGCCGATGTTCATGCCGCGATAAACCATCATCGAGTCGGCGGACAGAATCGGAAGCGAAAGTTTTTCGGCGAGGATGTGGCCGACGGCGGTTTTGCCGGTGGCGGTGGGGCCGACAAGAAAGAAGGCGGTGCGCCGAATATCTGCGGCCAAGTTTCCGGAGTTCGGCATTCGATGTCAGGCGCTCTTGGAGGCCTGCGAGTTCTTCGAGGCCATGAACGAGGAGAAAATGTAGATGCCAACGCCGCAGCAGATCGCGGAATCGGCGATGTTGAACGAAGGCCAGTGGTGGGTGCCGAGGTGGAAGTCGAGGAAGTCGGTGACGAAGTTGAGGCGGATGCGGTCCAGCAAATTGCCGACGATTCCTCCGATCAACAGGCCGAGCGCGAGGCGATGCGCGCGCGAGTCGCCGAGAAATTGGCGGCGGAAAATTATGAGCAAGCCCAGCATGACGATCGAGAGGACGGTCAGGCCGATGTTCTGTCCGCCAAACATGCCCCATGCTGCGCCGGTGTTGCGGACGTAGGTGAGATTGAAAAATGCAGTGATCGCGGTTCCGGGTTTGTCCAGAGCCAGCGTTGCACGAACCCACTCTTTGGTGAGCTGGTCGGCGACAGCAATAATAATTGCGACGATCAGCGGCAGCATTTTGCGTCCGCGATTCCCCGGTCAGGTTTCCGCCGTGCCGGCCGTCTGGATGCTGGTGCGCTTGAACGGGCGGAAGCGCGGCTTGCCTTTTTCCATCTGCGATTGCACGGCCACGCTGAAGCGGGCATATGGAAGGACCTTGAGGCGCTCGCGCTCGATCGGCTTGCCGCTCATTTCGCACACGCCATAGGTTCCGGCCTCGACGCGGCGCAGAGCCTCTTCGATCTCGTAGAGCACGTCCTGTTCGCCGCTGAGCAGATTCGCCGCAAATTCGCGGTCGAAATTGTCGGTGCCCTGATCGGCCATGTGGAAACTGTAGCTGGAAAGATCGCCCGCACCTTCCTTGCCGGAGCGGTTCAGGTTGTCCTTCGAGAGAAAATTCATTTCGTCAATGACGCGGTCGCGAAGTTTTAGGAGCAAGTCTTTGTGGAATGCCAGTTCCTTGGCATTCATCACTGGCTTGATCTTGACCTCATGCTCGGCCACCACCGGCGCAACTTTTGACGCCTTTGATTTTGCAGCCTTCTTCAGTTCTTTCGCGGGCTTAGCCTTCGGCGCTGCTTTCGGCGAAATTTTCTTCGCTGTGGCCGCCGGCCTGACCGTTTTCTTTGGCGTGGGCTTGATTGCCGCCGGCTTGGCCGCCTTCTTTGGCGTGGCCTTTTTCGTCGCCGGTTTCGCGACCTTTTTCGCCGCGGGCGTTTTGACTTTCTTTGCGCTCTTCTTCGAAGCCATGTGAACCTCAGTCCTTCAGTCGTTATTTCTCAAAAAGAGGCGCGTGGGTAACACAACGCCCCAGTCGTGTCAATCACGCGCGCCTGTGCACCCCCAAATTCCCGCTGCTTCCAATCATTGGAAGTTCTCGTGGCCGTATTTTCCAATCATTGGAAGCCATCTCAATGATCCCAATTATACAACCGCCAGCGCAATTCGCACGGCATGATCGTTGAGATCAACCTGCTCGCCGGAGCATCCCGCGTCCACATCGCACGACAACGCGAGCGTCTCGGAGCAGATGTAATCCCTGTGTTTTTCCACCGCGGCCCGGACGGCATCGTCGCCGGTAAAAACCAGACGGATGCGCTGCGCGATGTCGAGGTCGGCGACCTTCCGCATGTTCTGGACCTTGTTGACGAACTCGCGCGCGAGACCTTCATTGATGAGCTCGTCGTCAAGTTTTGTGTCGAGCGCGACGACCAGTTCGCCGGTGGCCGCAACAGCCATGCCGGGCTTCGGAATTCGCTCAATCAAAACTTCATCACTACCGAGCGAAACCGGCGCGCCATCAATTTGAAGTTCGATGGCGCGGCCATCCAGTAGCGGCTCGATTTGCTCCGGAGCGAGCGAGCGAATCACTTCGCCGACTTTCTTCAACTTCGCACCGAACTTTGGACCAAGTTTTTTCAGATCAGGTTTCGCCGTCAGCGTCGCGAGATCCGTTTCATGCGCGCTGAAATCCATCTCGCGCACATTGAGTTCGTCGGCAATCACGTTTTTCAACGCGCCGATGAGTTCGAGGCGCTTTTTGTCGTGGCAGACGATGACGATGCGGCGCAACGGCTGGCGGACTTTCAAATCGTAAAGCGTGCGAACCTGCCGGCCAAGCTCGACAACCTTGATCGCCTCGTCCATCTGAGCTTCGAGCGCCAGATCGCGACGCGATGCATCGGCCTGAGGGAAATCGCAGAGATGAACCGAGGCTGGCAGATCATCCGTCCGCAGGTTCTGATAAATCGCTTCCGCGATAAACGGCGTGAATGGCGCTGCGATTTTGCTCAAACGGAGCAGCACATTGTAAAGCGTCGCGTAGGCCAGCTTCTTGTCAGCATCGTCCTCGCTCTTCCAAAACCGGCGGCGACTTCTGCGGATGTACCACTTCGTCAAATCGTCGATGAATTGAACGAAGGGACGCACCGCCGACTGCAAATCATAATCGTCCATTGCCGCGACGACCTGTGAATTCAGGCGTTCGAGCGCGCTCAAAATCCAGCGGTCCAAAAGATGCGCTGACTTCTGATCTCTGACTTCTGACTTCTGGCTTGGCGTCCATCCGTCGATCCGCGCGTACGTGACGAAAAACGAATAGGCATTCCAAAGCGGAATCAGAAAATCGCGGAGACACTGCTTCACGCCTTCCTCGGAGAAACGCAAATCGTCCGCACGAACGACGGGCGAATTGATCATGTACAATCGCAGCGCGTCCGCGCCATACGTGTCTATGACGTAGTTCGGATCGGGATAATTTTTCAGCCGCTTGCTCATCTTGCGGCCGTCTTCCGCGAGCACTAGGCCGTTCACGACGACATTCTTGAACGCGGTTTTTCCGAACAGCGAAGTCGCGAGAACCATCAGCGTGTAAAACCAGCCGCGCGTTTGATCGAGTCCCTCGGCAATGAAGTCGGCGGGAAAATTCGCTTCGAAGCGCGCCTTGTTTTCGAACGGATAATGAACCTGCGCGTACGGCATCGAACCGCTCTCAAACCAGCAATCGAGAACTTCCGGCGTGCGCTTGTAGGTCTTCCCGTTTTTCGTGAACGTAATTTTGTCCACGATGTGCTTGTGCAAATCGGTGACTTTCTGGCCGCTCAACTGCTCCAACTCCGCAATCGAGCCGACGCAGATCATGTCGTTCTTGTCGCCTTCCGCGATCCACACGGGAATGCACGAACCCCAGAAACGATTGCGGCTGATGTTCCAATCTTTCGCTTCTTTCAGCCAGTTGCCGAACCGCTTTTCGCCAATCGCCTCCGGCATCCAGTGAACGCCCGCATTGTTCGCGACGAGCTGATCGTGCATGTCCTCGACTTTCACATACCACGCTTCGATGGCTCGATAGATCAGCGGCGTGTCGGTTCGCTCGCAGAACGGATAGCTGTGAACAATTGTCGTGTGATGAACCAGTTTGTGCTCGTCCTTCAACCGCCGAATGATCGCCTTGTCCGCGTCCTTGCAGAACTGGCCGGCGTAATCCGGCGCGCGCGATGTGAACGCGGCATTCTCGTCGAGCAAATCAATCGGCGGAATGCCGACGGCCTTGCAAACGCGAAAGTCGTCTTCGCCATAAGCCGGTGCCATGTGAACGATGCCCGTTCCGTCTTCGGTGCTGACGAAACCATCGGCGAGAATTTGGAAGCAACTCGGCTGGTCCTTCAAATAAGGAAAGAGCGGTTCGTATTTCCAGCCGACAAGATCACGGCCTTTGAACTTTCCGATTATTTCGTAGTCCTCTTTCTTTTTGTAGATCGCCGCGAGTCGCGCCTCGGCGAGGACATGAACGCATTTTTCTTTCGCATCGCGTACCGCGACATAATCGAGATCAGGGCCGACGCAAATCGCAAGGTTCGCGGGAAGCGTCCATGGCGTTGTCGTCCAGATGAGCGCAAACCACGGCTCGGATTCTGCGCGCTGCAATTTCAACCGCACCGTAATCGCCGGGTCCTGCACGTCCTGATAATTGCTGCCGGCTTCGAAATTCGAAAGCGGTGTCGTCAGCTTCCACGAATACGGCATGATTCGATACGATTTGTAAACGCGGCCCTTCTCCCAGAGCTGCTTGAAGACCCACCAGATGGACTCCATGAACGTCACGTCCATCGTTTTGTAATCGTTGTCAAAATCTACCCAGCGGCCCATGCGCGTGACCGTCTTTCGCCATTCGGCCACATATTTCAAAACGAGCGAGCGGCACGTCTCGTTAAAAACATCGATCCCTTTTTCGCAGATCGCGCCGGTGCCGGAAAGTCCGAGCTGTTCCTGCGCGAGCGCCTCGATCGGCAGGCCGTGGCAGTCCCATCCAAAGCGGCGCTCAACGTAATGCCCGCGCATCGCATGGTAGCGCGGCACAATGTCCTTGATCGTTCCGGCGAGCAGATGACCGTAATGCGGCAGGCCGGTTGCGAACGGCGGGCCGTCGTAAAAGACATATTCTTTCGCGCTCTTGCGCTGTTCCAGCGACTTCTTGAACGTTTGGTGCAGTTCCCAAAACGCGAGAATTTCCTTCTCCGTCGCCGCAAAATTAACTTTGTTCGACACCGGCTTGAACATGTTCATCCCTCAAAACGAAAGGGCGTCACGGTAGGCATCGCGGCGCGATGAATCAAGCGCCGTGGCGCGCTTGCAACGCGCGGTCAATCAAATCGTACATCGACGCGGTCATTTCTTTCGCCCGCGCGGCGGTCCGGGCTTCCGCGGTGACGCGGATGACCGGCTCGGTGTTCGACCGGCGGACGTGCAGCCAGGCATCGCCGAAATCAACGAATGCTCCGTCGAGAAAATTGACAGGGCGATCCGCAAATTCGCGGCGGATCATGCGGAGGATTTCTGGCGATTGGTCGCTGCGAATTTCAAGTTTGTCGCGTTCGACGAAATATTCTGGAATTTCGGCGCGCAACTGGCTGACGGATTTTCCAGTGTGCGCCATGAGTTCGAGCGCCAGCGCCATCGCAACGAAGCTGTCGCGGCACGGATGAATCGCGGAGACCATCACGCCGCCGTTATTTTCGCCGCCAACCACGCAGCGATTTTTCAACATTGCGGAGGCGACATTGATCTCGCCGATTTTCGTGCGGATGACTTCGCAGCCTCGGGCGCGGGCGACGTCCTCGACGGCTTTGCTGGCCGAAAGATTGATCGCGATTGGACCTTTCCCGTGTTTGTCCAAGACCTGCCACACGGCAAACGCAAGTGTGAGGTCTTCGCCGATGGGCTGGCCGTTTTCGTTGACGATGGCAAGCCGATCGCCGTCGGGATCCTGCGCAAAGCCGATCGCGCACTTTTCTTTCACAACGGTTTCGCACAGCCGCGTGAGATTTTTTGGAACAGGCTCTGGCTCGCGTTCGAAAATTCCCGATGGTTTGTCGAAAATCGTGACGACTTCGCAACCGAGTTGATCGCGCAAAAAATTTGCCGAGCTGAGCGCGCCGACGCCATTGCAGCAATCGACGGCGACCTTGAATTTCCGCGCGCGAATCGCGGCGGCATCAACATAATCGACGATGCGCTGAAAATGCCGATGCATCGGCGCGGATTCACGCTGCACCTGCTGCAAAGCCTCCTCGCGAACAAGCGGGAAGTCCTGCTGGTGGTACAAGTCAAAAAGTTCCTGCGCGTGGGCCTCGTCGAGAAAAAGTCCGTTTCGATCCACAAATTTCAGCGCGTTCCATTCCGACGGATTATGGCTCGCCGTGATCGCGATTCCGCCGTTCGCGCCAAGGTCGCGCGTGAGCATCAACAACGTTGGCGTGGGTACAATGCCGACGAGGATTGGTTTGCAGCCGACGCTTTGCAGGCCGGCCACCACGGCGTTTTCGATCATCACGCCGGAGGGCCGCGTGTCGCGTCCGACGACAACCGCGCCGCCGCCGACAAACGTTCCGAACGCCTGCGCGAACGATGTCGCGAGCTGCGGCGTGAACGATTCGCCGATCACGCCGCGCACGCCTGAGACGCCGACTTTGAGAGACGCTTTCATGAATGACCAACGAACGAAGGCAAGTTTCCAATGATTGGAAAAGCCGGTTGCGCAAGTTTCCAATGATTGGAAGTTTTATAAACGGAACGAAAGCTCACTGAACCTCCTGATCGATCAGGCGCACGATTCGCTCGGAGCGTTCGAGGGCGGCGGCGCGTTTCTTGTCCTCGGAAATTACGCGGATGATCTGCTCGGTCTGCGAGGCACGGACGTGAATCCAGCCGTCGGGCCAGTCGATGCGGATGCCGTCGGTGAAATCGGATTTCGCGCCGGCTTCATCTTCCAGCGTTTCACGGACGCGTTCGATGATGTGGTGAACGCGGCGCGTTTTGCAGGGCACGCTGCGTTTGTTGATGTGGTAGCGCGGCAGAGCGCGCAGGAGCGCGGAGATTGGCCGTCCCGTCTCCGCCATGAATTCGAGAATCAATGCCATCATCATGAACCCGTCGAAGGCGCGGCTGAAGGCGGGCAACGCGGCGCTTCCGCTGCCTTCGCCACCGATCCGCCCGTTCTGGTCGGCGAGCGCGGAGGCGATGTAGGCCTGGCCGACCGGAGTTTTCACAACAGGCGAATTGTGTCGCGCTGCAATATCGTCAATCGTACGCGAAGAGCAGATGTTCGTGACGACAGGGCCCGCCTGTTTTCTCAACACGTGTTCGGCGACGAGTGCGAAAGAGTGTTCCTCGCTCGCCGGCTCGCGGTCCTCGGTGACTATGGAAAGGCGGCACATGTCGCTGCTCAAAACAAAACCCACGTGGCCGGTGACATGTCTGATGATCGAGGCCATTTGCGCGGCGCTGCGCGGGCGAGGCTCCGGTTCGCGCGCAAGGTAGCCGGATGGTTCGGCGTTGATGCCGACCAGGCGGAACCCGACCGCCCGCGAAAAATGTTCCAGAAATGCGCAGCCTGATCCGCCAACGGGATCAATCAGCACCGTGAAATTTGATTTTGCGATGGCCGTCGTGTTGACGAGCGCTGCGAGCGTTTCGAAATAGCGGCGGGCGAAACCATCGACAGTCTGCGGGACGCCGATGTGAGCGAAGTCGGCGCGGCGGAAATTTCCGCTGTGATACGAATCAAGAACAGTGTCGCCGCCCGCGGGTTCGAGAACGGCACCGTCACGCCCGATGAGAGTGAGGGCATTCCAGCCCATGCCGTGATGACTTCCGGAAATTGTTATCGCGCCCGCGGCGCTGTGATGCGGAACACTGAATTGCAAAATCGGCGCAGGGCAGATCCCGAAATCGAGAACTTCGCAGCCGCAGCTTTGCAGGCCAGCAGTGACGGCTGAGTGCAGCATGGGGCTCGAGTGGCGTGTGTCGTGGCCCAGCAAGATTTTGCCGCCATCGAGAAAAGTTCCGAAGGCTGCCGCGACGTCCATTGCCACGCGCGGTGTCAGCGATTCGCCGACGAATCCGCGCGCGCCAACGCTGGACAACCGCAGGCTCATGCAGGCGGATCTCGCGGCACAAGCGCCGTCGTCTTGCGTTTCTTCTCGCTCGCGCGGATCAGCACGATGCAGATGAGGTAGAGCACATACAGCGGAACAGCGATGAGCAATTGCGATGCGATATCGGGCGATGGCGTGATGATCGCGGCAACGATGAGCGCCACGACAAGCGAATGCCGCCAGTGCTTGATGAGCCAATCGGAACTGATGATGCCGAGTCGTCCAAGAATCAAAATGACGACAGGGACTTCGAAGACGACTCCGAATGCAGCGAGCATGAGCACCGTGAAGGAAATATAATTATTGATCGTCCACCAAGTTTCGACGCTCATCCAGTCGTTGAACCAGATCAACGCGAGCAGCGCGGCGGGAAGACCGTATTTCCATCCCAGAAGAATGCCGAAGATCAAAAGACCAAATCCGACTGCAGAAGTTTGCCTGATTACATTTTTTTCGCGAGGCGTCAGCGCGGGCGCGACGAACTTGGCGATGAAATATATGATTGCTGGCGACGCAAGGACAAGGCCACCCCAGAATGAAATCTGCATCGCAGAGTTGAAACCTCCGGCGATGTTGTCGCCGGAGCGGATGAGGTGAGGATGAGTTTTCTCGATGGGGGCAAGCGGCACCCGGAGCAGTGTGACAATTTTGGGAATGAACGGAAACGTGATCCCGAAGCCGACTGCGAGCGACGCGATGCTGCGGATGATCATCACCCGCAGATCTTCGAGGTGCTCCAGAAATGGTTTGAGTTCGCCCGTGTCGCCGGCGTTCGTTCGCGAAGCTTCAAGCGCGTTACGCAGTTTTTTCAGCATGAGTTTCGTTCGGGCTCACGGTGTCGGCGGGCGGGGTGGGGGAAACATTCAGCGTGACTTCGGTCTTCGATTCCTCCGGCTTCACGGCGGTTTCGACGGGTGGTATTTCCGCGGCGACTTCGGCTTCGTGCTGTTCCGGCGCCTGTGATTCAGTATGCGGTGGCGGCAGGGCGGGTCTTGACGGCTGATCGATATCCGCATTCAGGACTTCGTTCCTGACGTTGTTCGCGGCCTTCTTGAATTCTTCGACCGACTTGCCGAGGTTGCGCGCCATTTCCGGCAGTTTTTTGCTGCCGAAAAGAATCAGAATAACGACCAGGATCAGCCCGATTTCCTGCGGGCTGTCCCACAAACCGACAATCAAAAATAAATTCATAAAATTACCAAATCAAAATGGGGCATCGTTAAAATGCCCCATTTTGCGTTTTAACACAAGGCCGCCGTCCCGCCATCAGCGGCCGGGCGACCTGACCGATGCGCCAAAATTAGCGCGCGATGAATTCGGCGCGACGGTTTTCGCGCCAAGCGCTTTCATTATGCCCCTGAGCAGAGGGTTGCTCTTTGCCGAAACTTTGCGTCGAAAGGCGGCTGCCATCGATCCCGAGTCCGACGAGATAGGCGCGAACCGAAAGTGCGCGGTGTTCACCCAGCGACAGGTTATACTGCACGCTGCCCCGTTCATCGCAATGACCCGTGACGGTCACGTTGAGATCGTTCTTCGCCTTCATCATCTCGGCGACCTTCGTGAGCGTTTCCCTGTCGTGAGTCACGACGGCGCTGTCATAGTCAAAGTGAACAACAAACTTCTGGCCGGTCGCAAGATCAACCAGCGCCTGACCCGGACCGGTGGGAGTCGCAGGAACTTCTTTCGTCAGCGGGCCAAGTTGATCATTGCTTTGCGGGATCGGCGGCAGGTTCTCGTCAGATTTCGGTTTCGGTTTATGTGTACATCCCGTCGCCGCGAACGCACAAACCAAGGCCACCATTCCGATTCTCATCAAATTACGATTCATTGAATTCACCCTATATTTTCAAACACATTTGTCACTTGCGCGGAGCAAACGCAGGTTGAGACCAGTCTCCGCGCTGATTTGCAGTCAGACTTATAGATTCGTCGCTTTGCGTGTCAAGGATGCAAACCCCTTTTTGATAATTCACCACCCGAGTGCAAATGATGTGCCGCGCGTCCGGCGCCCAGCACGGATCCTCATACGACGCGCCGTCCCTGCTGATTTGCGACGTTGCGTGCGACGACGGATCAATCACAAAAATCTGATAATGCCCCCCGAAATTTGACTGATATGCAATCATCCCTCCCGGCCCCCAGTCCGGCGATTCGTTCATCCGCCCGCCCGAAGTGATGCGCACCGGTTCGCCACCATTCGCATCGATCACATAAAGCTGCGTGAAATTCGGCGGCCCCGAGACGTAACAAATTTTCCGGCCGTCCGGTGACCATGTCGGGCTTGCCTCATCGCGATCCGGCGTGCGCGTGAGCCGCGTCAAACCGCCGCCGCTCGCGCTCATCACATAAAGCTCCGGATTGCCATCTTTGGACATGATCAGCGCAATGCGCGATCCATCGGGAGAAAAGCGGCCGCCCGTCACGATTCCGCCCGCGCGGATGATCTGGCGCCTCTGACCCGACGCCATGTCAATCGCGAACAGGCTTGCTGAGCCACGCACGTATGACGTGTAGAGAATCTCCTGGCAGTTCGGCGACCACTTCGGATCAAGACTGATGCTGCCGTCGCGCGTGAGCTGGCGCAGATTCCCGCCGTCCCAATCCGAAAAATAAAGCTCTTTGTGACCCGAAGCATTACCGACCAGCACCACCTGCGATCCGCACAGACCATCCTTACCCGTCACCGCCTTGATGATGTCGTCCGCCGCCTTGTGAGCGAGATGGATCGCCTGGTTCGCGTCCGCGTTGTAGCCCTTGTTGAGCCGCACCGCCTGCGCAGTCCGGTCCTGCACGAGGCATTTCGCCGAGACCGATCCGCCGCCGCCGGCCGAACCGCTCAGCACAATCATCGCCTGCCCCGCAGGCGCGCGCGAAAAATACCCGCACGAGTAAAGATCCTTCTCCAGCGTGTGTCGGAACCACTGCGCCGCATTATCGCCCGCCGCCGTGAAAGCGCTCATTTCGAGCGAAAATTTCGTATCCGACTTGCGAATCGTGATGACGTCAGCCAGGCCCATGCCCGCAAGCGTCGCCGCTGCCAGCACAACATAAATAGATTTCTTGTTCACAAATTTTCTCCGAGAAGAAGGCGCGCCGAATCTATGCGCCATGAAACAGCGTGACAAGCTTCGCCCCGCGAAAACTTCCAATGATTGGAAAAACACGCCGCCGCAAGTTCCAATCATTGGAAATCACGACCGACGTTTCGCTCCATCAATGCGCGGCCAGCCAGTTCTCGCCGGTGCCGAGTTCGACGACGATCGGCACGGCCATCGGAATCGCGTTCTTCATCCCGTCTTCGACGAGCGCGCGCATTTCCTTTTCTTCGGTGCGATACATGTCAAAAACGAGTTCGTCGTGAACCTGTAGTAGCAGGCGCGATTTCAATTTCGCATCGCGAATCGCGGCTGCGATTTTGCTCATCGCGATTTTGATCATGTCGGCGGCGGTGCCCTGAATCGGCGTGTTGATCGCCATGCGTTCGGCTCCGGCGCGGATCGTTCCGTTCTGCGAATTGATGTCGCGGAAATAGCGGCGGCGGCCGGTCATCGTCTCGACGTAGCCCTTCGCACGGCACGTTGCGATCGTGTCGTCCATGTATTTTTTCACGCCGGGATATTGTTTGAAATATTCGTCGATGATCATCGCGGCGTCTTTGCGCGGAATGCCGAGGCGCTGGGAAAGGCCGAACGCAGAGATGCCGTAGATGATTCCGAAGTTCACCATTTTCGCGGTGCGGCGCATTTCGGCGGTGACGTTTTCCAGCGCGGTTCCGTAGACGCGCGATGCAGTCGCCGTGTGAATATCGAGGCCATCGGCGAACGCTTCGCGCATTCCGGGATCGCCGCTGACTTCGGCCATCACGCGCAATTCGATTTGCGAATAATCGGCGGAGAGCAGAAGAAAATCCGGGCCACGCGGAATGAAAGCCTTCCGGATTTCCTGTCCGAGCTGCGTGCGGATCGGAATGTTCTGTAGATTCGGATCGTTCGATGCGAGCCGGCCCGTCGCCGCGCCGGTCTGGCTGAAATGCGTGTGAACGCGGCCCGTTCTTTTCGAGACCGCCAGCGGCAGTGCGTCAACGTAGGTGGACTTCAACTTCGTCGCTTCGCGGTAGTCGAGCATCTTGCGGACGATCTCGTGTTTCGGCGCGAGCGTTTCGAGAACCTGTTCGTTCGTTTGATACTGGCCGGTCTTCGTTTTCTTCGCTTCGGAATCGAGATTCAGCTTTTCAAAAAGAATTTCGCCGAGTTGTTTTGGCGAATTCAAATTGAACGGCCCGCCCGCCATTTCGTGGATCTGCGTTTCGAGTGTAGTCATCGTTTTCTGAAGTTCGATGGAAAATTCCGCGAGAGCCCTCGTGTCAATCGCGATGCCTTCGGCTTCCATGTCAACGAGTACGCGGACGAGCGGCATTTCGATGTCGTAGAAAACTTGTTCCTGTCCGCGCTCGCGCAGCATCGGCGCCAGCTTTTCGCGAAGCTGCCACGTCACGTCTGCGTCCTCACCGGAATATTCCGCGACTTCCTCAACCGGCACATCGCGCATCGTGCGCTCGAAGAGTTCGCCTTCATCCTTGATCAGCGTCGAAAACGGAATCGGCGTGTAGCCCAAGAATTGTTCGCTCAGCGCGTCCATGCCGTGTTTGCGATCAGGCTCGACGAGATAGTGTGCGAGCATCGTATCAAAAACCGGGCTGGCCACTTCGATACCGTGGGCGAGCAGGACGCCGACATCGAACTTCAAATTGTGCGCGACCTTTTCGATTTTGGGATTCGCGAAAACTGATTTGAACGGGGCGAGTGCATCGTCCGCGTTCTTCGCGACCGGCACATACCAGCCTGTGTGGGGCTTCCACGAAAACGAAACGCCAACGAGTTCGGCCTCGCGCGGTTCGAGGCCGACGGTTTCGGTGTCGAAGCAAAATGCCGGTTGCGCTTCGATCAGTGCGGCGAGATGCCGTCGCTTTTCTTCGGTGTCGGCAATTTTGTATTCGTGCGAGACGTCTTTGATCGTTTTGAGATTTGCGACTGGCGCGGGAATTTCAGGTGAAGAATTTTCGACAGGATTACTGGATGGACTGGATTCTGATTTTACAGGCGGCGTAGCGACGGGCGCGTGGCCGCGGCCGGCTTTGAAATCGTCGCCGAAAATTCGTTTGCCAAGGCTGTTGAATTCGAATTCGACGAAGAGGGATTTTAGCGCGGCTACG
>CAIVKH010000352.1 GCA_903906425.1 uncultured bacterium | reverse complement strand
CGGGCGCGGTGGTGACGAAGCCGGTTCCCGACCACAGCATCGCGGTGGGCGTGCCGGCGCGGGTGGTGAAGTCGATCGAGGGCCAGGGGCCGGCATGAAGAAGAAGATCGCGCCGCTGCTGCGGGTGGCATTCAGTCTCGGCCTGATCGCGCTGCTGTATCGCAAGGTGGACCTGCACGACCTGCGCGATGTGTTTTCCCATGCGAGCCTTTTCTGGATCGCCTGCATTTTCGCGCTGCAGATGGCGAATACGGGGCTGAACGCTTTCAAGTGGCGGCAGTTTCTGCTGGCCGACAACATTGACATCCAGTGGCATTCGCTGTTCGGAAAATATCTGGTCGCGGGTTTCTTCAGCATGTTTCTTCCGTCGAACATCGGCGGCGATGCCTACCGTGTTTATGCGGTGGCGAAGAAGGGCAGCGGGGCGGCGCGCTCGTTTGCGTCGGTGCTGGCGGACCGGCTGACGGGTTTCATGGCCGTCGTGATTCTCGGTTTCGTTTTTTGCGTGATCGCGCGCAAGAGCCTTCCGAACCAGCTCGTGCTGCTGATCCCCGGCGGCGCGTTCGTGGCGCTGGGCACCGCCATCGCGATGCTGCTGGAGCAGAGCATCGCGCGGAAGATGATTGACTGGCCGATTTTCAACCGGCTGCCGAAGCTGCAAAAATTCGGCCACGACATGCTCGACTCGGTGCTGCAATACCGGCGCTCGCCGAGCCTCTTCTTCCGCGCACTGGGCATCTCGTTTGTTTTTCAATTCAACATGATCGTCTGCGTGTTCATGCTTTCGCGCGCGCTGCATTTCGCGGTGCCGTTTCATTATTTCTGCATGTACGTGCCGGTTGTCACGCTCTTCGAGGCGCTGCCGATTTCGATCAACGGCATCGGCGTGCGCGACGCGCTCTATGTTTATTTTTACGGCGGCGCCGGCCTCGAAAAACACGAGGCGCTCTCGCTGGCGATCGCCTTCGTCGTCACGAATTTCATCTACAGCCTCAGCGGCGGATTGATTTTCGTTTTCCGCCACAACCGGCAGCGCGAGTTCCAATCATTGGAAAAAGCCTGAGCGCAAACTTCCAATCATTGGAAGATCTCGAAGCGCCGCCCTCCGGCAAGATGGAGGCGAGGTGAACGAAAATGCGGATCGGGACCGCCCGATGATTGGCATGATGGACCGAACCGACTAGATTGGTCGCATGAGAAAATGGATTTGGTTCATTGTTGCAATGACGCTCATGTTTTACGGCTGCTCGAAGAAAACCGCGCAACCGCCGGAAAAGAACACCGTCGAGACGGCAAAGCCTGTGCTGCAAAAAATGACGGGGCCACAGCCGGGCATCGAGTTTTTCGACGCCGCCAAGCAGCAACGCTACGAGACGTTGTTCCGCGACTACCTCGCGCAATTCGAAGCGCCCGCGCAGGGCTCGGCGTTGTGGCTGAAGCTTTGTGACGGCCGGCGCATCGGCGGCAACGTCGAGGTTGTCCAACCCGACGCGATCCTGCTGCTGACCTCAAGCGGCGTCGAGCATCTCAAGATCGTCGATCTGGCGATGGAGTCGCGCCCGCTGGTTTTCGCCGGCGAATTCGCACGCCGCCATGCGATGAGACAGATGACCGGCGAGACTGATTTGCCGTCCGCGGCCGCCGACGCCGCGCCGGAAATTCGTTACGCCATGAGCGACGACATCATTCCGCGAATCGGCCCCGGCGGCGAATTCAAGTCCATCGCCGGCGTTCATTTCTCCAGCGGTGATTCGGTCAAGGTCGTCGCTGAATACAACGGCTGGCTGCAACTTCGCGACACCGGCGTGCGGGGCGGCTGCTGGATTCCGAAATACCTGACGTTTCCCCTCGATGAATCGAACCTGGCGGCGCTCCAGACCGACGTGGACGCGCTCTCCAGACTCGGCCTCCTGCAGGGCATCGACACCGGCGACAACACGGCCGACGTTGATCCGAACGTCTGGCGCGGAACCGATCCGCAGGTGCGCATGGGCGTGGCGCGAGCCCTCGCCTCCTACTGCGCCGCCAAGCGCGGCAACAGCCTGGTCTTCGTCACCATCCGCGACAAGGAAACGCAGCGCAGGCTTGGCAAATACAGCCGCGGCCAGGGCTGGAAGGACGCCGCGCTCTGACCTCGGCTGGCATTGTACTTTTAATTGCAGAGTACTCGTTATTGAAGCCTGCAACGCGCCGCGAGCGCCGAGCCTTCCAATGATTGGAAAACACGGCCCCGCAAATTTCCAACGATTGGAAATCGCGGCGGCGTGCGTGCGGGCGCGGTCAGCCGCCGAATTCTTCGCGCGGCGGCGTGTCGGCGACGAGGTTTTCCATCTGGCCCCAGATTTGGGAAATGTCGTCGGCCATGATCACGAGGTTGCGATGGCGGCCGAGCACGTCCTTCACGAGGCCGTGAAAGATGGCCTCTTTGCGGAAGCCGATTTTCTCGAACGCGCGGATCGCGCCGTACTGGTTGTCCATCATGCGGACGGTCATTTTTTCGAGGCCGAGATCGGTGGCGATGCGCAGCAGTTCGCGGATCATCGCGGAGCCGAGGCCCTGGCGTTGATGCGCGCGGGCGATGGCCATGCGCAATTCGCCGACGTGGGCCATCCAGCCGTAGTGGTCGCGGATGAGCCAGGCGTGGCCGAAAACTTCTTCGCCTTCGCCGGCGACGATCGGGATGATGCGGTCGAAGTCGCTGCGCTGGATGAAGCGGTCGGCCCACGTTCGCGCGGTGCAGTCGTCGTCGAGGAATATGCGGTCTTCTTCCGGCAGCGAGCGGTAAAAGGCGAGCAGCGCGCCGGCATCGTTGCCTTCTTGCAGGCGCAGCGTGACGATCGAGCCGTCCTTGAGCCTGACTTTTTTGGGGAAGCCCTGGGGTTTCATGCAATCACCTCAAATGGATTTGTTGCGAAGTTCGTTTCCGTATTCGTAGCCGCGCTCGAAGGCGCGGATGTTGAGATTTTCGGTGCCAGCCGGGATGGAATCGCGTACGGCCTTCTCGACAGAATCGTGCGAAATCAAGCCGGTGAGGCCGGTGAAAAATCCGACCATCACAATGTTGAGCACAACGCGTTTGCCGATCTCTTCCGCGAATCGCGTCGCGGGAATGCCGAAAAGTTTCACGCCTGCCGGGACAAGTTTGTCCGGCGTGACGAGGTCGCTTTCGTAAAGCAGCAGGCCGGACGGCTTGAGCTGCGGGATGAAAAGACGGTACGCGTCAGGCGACATCGTGATGAGCACGTCGGGATTTTTAACGTACGGATAGGCGACGGGATCATCGGACAGCATGAGCTGCGCGCTGCACGCGCTGCCGCGCGCCTCCGGGCCGAATGCCTGAATCATCGTGGCGTGACGGTTGTCGAAAATCGCCGCGGCCTTGCCGATGATCGTGCTGCACAAGATCACGCCCTGCCCGCCGAGACCGCTGACGCGGATTTCAGTCCTGGCCATTGTCGCCTCCATACGTCTGATATTTGTCGCCAAAGTGCTGCTTGAAATGTTCGTTCATCGAGTCGAGCCAGACAGGCCGCTCGCGATCCACGAAATCGCCGACGGTGATGCCGCCCTGAAAAGTCAGGCCGACATCCTTCGTGTCCGCACCGTTCTGGATTTTGCTCATTTCCTTGAAGTACTTCACCTGATCAACGCCATCGCCCAGCTTGTTGCGGCGCGTGAAGAGCGTCGGACACGGCGAGAGCATTTCGATGAAACTGAATCCGCGTTTGTTCAGCGCCTTCGCCATCGAACGCGCGAGTTGCTTGACGTGGAAGACGGTCCATCGCGCGACATAAACCGCGCCGCACGCATCCGCCATCTGCGGCAGATTGAACGACTGCTCAAAATTTCCGAATGGCATCGTCGTCTGCGTCGCGCCCATCGGCGTGGTCGGGGCGAGCTGGCCGCCGGTCATTCCGTAGGTGAAATTGTTCACGCAAAAAACGGTGAGGTCCATGTTGCGGCGCGCGGCGTGCATGAAGTGATTGCCGCCGATGGCGAACAAATCGCCGTCGCCGGAATACACGATGACCTTGAGCTTCGGATTCGCCAGCTTCACGCCGGTCGCAAATGGAATCGCGCGTCCGTGGGTCGTGTGAAACGAGTCGAGATTGATGTAGCCGGCAACGCGGCCGGTGCAGCCGATGCCGGAGACAACGACGGTTTTGCTGAGATCAATTTTGGAATCTTTCAGCGCGCGCGTGAAACAATTCACCGTCGTGCCGATGCCGCAACCCGGGCACCAGATATGCGGGATGCGATCCTTCCGCAATAGATCGAGCGCAGGATTTTCGATTTTGATTTCGTCAGTGCAGGTACAGGCTTCGCTCATTTTGCGGCCTCCAGAATTTTTTGCAGGATCGCGTCAGGCTCGTGAACGGTTCCGCCGGGATGCCAGGCGGAGATGACTTTCGCGCGGCCATTCACCGCGCGTTCCACTTCGCGCACAACCTGGCCCATGTTCAATTCGGGAACGACGAACGCCTTCACACGCGTCGCGAGTTCGGCGATCAGCCGATCGGGAAATGGCCATGCGATGATGAGCCGCAGACTTCCGACTTTGAGTCCGCGCCGTCTCGCCTCTTCGACTGCGGGAACCGCAACGCGCGACGTGATGCCGAATGATATGACAACGATGTCCGCGTCG
>CAIVKH010000351.1 GCA_903906425.1 uncultured bacterium | reverse complement strand
GAAAATCACCAGCGTGTTGTTGGCGAGGCCGAGTTCGTCAAGGCGGTGGAGGATTTTGCCAACCCAGTCATCCACCTCCGTGACCATCCCGTAGTAGATGGATCTCATCTGCTGGATATTTGTGGGGTTGCGATAAGCATCCATTGCGCCCTGGTTTTTCGAACGGTAGGGCGAGTTGTCGCGGGAATCGTTAATGCTGTCCGGCACGGGAATGCGGTCCGGCGGATACAGGCTGTAATAAGGCTCGGAAACTACCATTGGCGGATGGGGTGGATCGAATGAGATGGTCAGCGTGAACGGTCCGTCCTTGAGCCGCTCCAGCGCGGCGAGACCTTCCTTCGCCGTAAACGCGGCATGGCTGAATTCAGCCGGCAATTCCAGGCGTCCGTACATATCCGCTTGGGAGGTCTTACCCTCAGCCGGCTTGCCATAACTGGAGTCGAGCGGAATCGGGGTGTAATTACCTTTGCGGGTGGTCAATTGGCCGGGCTGAACTGGGCGGTGCGGTGCTTTCTCCTCGACGAACGTCGTATAGGCCTCGCTTTCGGAACTCTCCGCCTTGCAGCCGGGCGGTGCTTTCTTGCCGTTGAGCCAGCGAACGGGTTGCGTGTAATCGAGCGCCAGTCGATAAGGACTGTGATACTTGCCGTGATATTCGCCGCGATAGCCATCGCGCAGCAGAATCTGGTCGAAGGACGGGAACGGCGGAGCGTCGGTCCTATTGGCGTCGCCGTTGCTCAAGACGTGATTGGCTTCGATGCTGTGTCCCGTGAGAATCGCTGTGCGTGCCGGCGTGCAGACCGGACACGCCGAGTAAAAGCTGGTGAATCGCGCGCCATCGCGGGCGAGTTGGTCGAAGTGCGGCGTTTTGATCACCGGGTTGCCCGCGCAACTCATGGCATCCCAGCGTTGCTGGTCGGTCATGATAAAGAGCAGATTGACCTTCGGCGCGTCGGCGGCGTGGAGCGCGGCCAGCGGCACCAGCAGCAGGGCGGTGAACAAATATAATTGACGAATTTTCAAGATAACGGAATTCAGTCGTTGGGCAGGCCGAAATAATACTGATACCATTTCTGCTCCTGATTATTCAGCGACCGGTCCGGGTCGCCGGGCGGGGCAAGCTGGCTGGTCCAAGCGGAAAGTTTTGCGGCCAGATTGCGCGCAATTTCAGGATGCTGCGTGATAAGATTGCGCTTCTCGTGTTCGTCACTCGCCACGTCGAAGAGATACTTGGCGGCTTTGCCGGCTTGAATGTATTTCCACTGGCCCATGCGCACGGCGGCCTGATCCCAGAAGCGCCAGTAGAGCGCCTCGTGGGGTGGACCGCTGACTTCGCCAGTCAGGTGGGGAATCAGGTTCACGCCATCGAGAGTTCCATCGTGTGGCAGACCTGCCAGCGCAACGGCCGTGGCCGCAATGTCAAGTGTACTGACCGGCTGATCGTAGATCTTCCCGGCGGGCAGTCTGCCCGGCCAGCACATGACGAATGGCACGCGCAGGCCACCCTCGGCCAGCATTCCTTTCTCGCCGAGCCAGGGATCGTTTAGTGAACCGTCCCATGCTGGGCCCGCCTTGTCCACCGGCAGAACATCCGCTTTTGGCTTCCCCTGGTGCGCACCGAGCGGCGCGCCGTTGTCGGAGGTGAAGAAGATCAGCGTCTTGTCGCTGATGCCACATTGCTGAAGCGCGGCGGTAATTTGACCGACGCCGTCATCAATCGCCGACAGCATCGCCAACGCGTGGCGGCGGCGTTCGGCCATTTTGCCGGGGAAGCGGGAAAGATATTTCTCTGTGGCTTCGAGCGGAACGTGCGGGCCGAAATACGCGAGGTAGAGGAAGAAGGGCTGGTCGTGGTGACGCTTGAGCAATGCCAGTGCGGCGACGGTCTGCGTGTCCAGCCGATAGCCGGGGTTCTGAATCATTTCGCCGTGCGGGTTGAGTGTGGTGCCGTCGAGTTGGAACGTGGCGAAGTACTGGTGCATCTCGCCTTGGAAGCATTCATCGAACCCCTGTGCCAGCGCGGAATACTGCCGGAAATATTTTTCGGGTATCGTCACGTGGCCGTCCTTGTCGGGTTTGAGTTCAGGCAGATTCTGACGCGCCCACTTGACAGAGGTGGCGTTGGGATCAAGATGCCACTTGCCGATCATGCCGCTGACATAGCCGGCTTTTTTCAGCCGTTTAGGAATGGTGTTTTCTTCCAGCGGCATCGGATCGTCGGGGATGGTGTCGAGGCCGAACTTCTGCTGATAGCGTCCGCTGATCAGGCCGGCGCGCGAGGGACTGCACTGCGGCGCGGTGACATAACCGGCCGTCAGGCGCACGCCCTGTGCGGCGAGCGCGTCAATGTTCGGCGTCTTGATGTCAGGGAGCTGATGTTGGACAGCCAAGTCGGCATAGCCCTGATCATCGGTGAGGATCACGATGATGTTGGGTATGTCGGTTTTCTTTTCAGCGGCATGCAGTTCGGCCAGCGGTGCCAGTAGCAAAGCGGTGATGAGGGTAAGACTCTGCTTCATGGCTGTTCCTCTCGTTCTCATTTGCTTCGTCAGTTCCAATCATTGGAAATGTTCGCGCCGTAATTTTCCAATGATTGGAAACTTATGGGCGCGGGATTGTGCGCACTTGGATGTCTTTGAAGAGTGCGGTGTCTTCAATCTTCCGGAACCGCGTGTCTTTCCCGTTCGTCCAGATCGGCGTGGTGCTGCCGTCGGCGTGGCGGATGCGGAGGTTGTCGAGAAAGACTTTGAATGTTCCG
>CAIVKH010000350.1 GCA_903906425.1 uncultured bacterium | reverse complement strand
GATGGCTATCGCGGCGAATATCACGGCAAGTATCACAGTCCTTATCGACTGGCGCTCGATTACACGCAACCCGTTCGCTGGCTCAACGGCAAGAAAGCACCGCCCGGCTGCAAGGCGGACATTTCGGAAAGCGCGGCGTTCTCGAAATTCGTTGAAGCGCACACGCCCAAGACCCCCCTGAAGCCTGGTCAGTTGGCCAGTGACCACGGATCCTACACGCCGATACCGTTGGATGAGAATTACGGCAAAACGCCCGTCGGTAAACCTTCACAAGCGGAAATGTATGGGCGCCTTGATGTGCCCGCCGGCGTCAGTCTCACCGCCTTCACCGCCCAGGAAGGTCTGGCCGCGCTGGAGCGGCTCAAGGACGGACCCTTCACCCTGTCCATCTCCATCGGCCCGCCACACCCGCCGATGATGGTTTCCGATCCTTACTTCAGCCTCTATCCGCAGGACGATATCCCAGTGTCTGAAAGCCTTCGCGATCCCATGAATAATTCGCCTTACAAAGCGAACACGAAAGCCAAGAACCAACCCTACCGTAACCCCAAAAACATCCGCCAAATGACTTCCATCTACTACGGGATGGTCACCGAGGTGGATGAATGGGTGGGCAAAATCCTTCAACGCCTGGACCAACTCGGCCTCGCGGACCACACGTTGGTGATTTTCACCAGTGACCACGGCGAAATGCTCGGCGATCACGGCATGCATGGTAAATTCGTTTTTTACGAAGGGTCGGTGCATGTGCCGTTGCTGATGCGCCTCCCCAGCATCATCCCGCCCAATACCGTGATCCAGACTCCCGCCTCGCAGCTGGACCTGTTCGCGACCATTCTCGACTACTGCGGCCAACCGGGGCACGCCTCAGAAGGCAGCAGCCTTCGTCCCTTGATAGAAGGCAAGGATAACGGAGTGGGACGGTTCGTGGTTTCAGAGTGGCCCAGCAAGACCGTGCCTGGTTTCATGGTGTGTGATGGACGCTGGAAATTCCTCTACGGCCAGTCAGCGGACGCGCCATCGCTCGACGCGCTCTACGATCTGAAGAATGACCCACAGGAAATGAATAATCTCATTGGCCAGAATCCGGATCACGACAAATACCGCGCCGATGCCACGCGGATGAAGGGGTTGCTGGTCGAATGGCTGTCGCGCGTAAAGTCGTCCCGCCTCGACTCTGTGCGCAACCGTCCACTTCTCAACAATAGCCAGCTTCCGAAGAATGTTGGCAAACAAAAGTAGCCTCGACCCGATCATCAACATGAAACGCACCATCCTTACCCTCGCCGCCCTGCTGCTGGCGCCGCTGGCCGCGCACACCAGCGACTTGCCTAACACTGCCTCGGCTGGAACGCAGGAAAAACCAACAGCCGGCAGCGCGGACGCGCGGCGCGATTTGTTGCTCAAGGATGCGCTGGCGCATAAACTCAGTGACAGCATGGGCATGTTGCAGGTCGTTCCCCTTGCGCTGGCGCGCTACTGGCTGAACCAAGATACCGCCGCCGCCGATCGGGCAATCATTCGAGCCGCATCGCCTGAATTGCCCGGCGTCGTTTCGGCGAAGGATGAGGGTAGCGAGGAGGACGGGCATTATTACTTGCAATGTTACTTGGTGCAGCGCGTGTATTTCCTGTTCAACAGCCGCAGCGAGTATTTTTCAGCGCGCATGAGTAAAGCGGCGGAGGACGCTGTTGCCAAGTCTATGTGGGACTGGGCATCGGTGGCATGCAAGAAGAAGATGGTGGCTCCGGAACATATCGGGTGGCTGGCTGGCACGGAGAACCTTGCAGGCAGAGTTTGGGCGAGCTTCTGGGGTGCCGCACAGATTCTGGCCGAACACCCGGACTACCGCGACCGGAAATACGCGGACGGCACCCCGGTTCAAGAGATGGCTCGGGCGTTCGATGACTACTATAAACTGTTCACGCGCGAGCGGGCGGCCAAAGGGTTAATGGTGGAGGTCAATTCGGGATACAACGACTGGACGCTCGACGCCTGGTATAATATCGCCGATTTTTCCCGCGATCCCCTGACGCGCCAACGGATGAAGATGTTTCTGGATCTCTGGTGGGCGGACTGGGCGATCGAGCAGATTGACGGCGTTCGCGGCGGGAGCCGGCATCGCTGCTATCCCGGCGGCAATTCGCAGGAAGGACCGGGTGCCGGCGGGGAAGCGGCCTGGTATCTGTTTGGCGTCGGGCAGCCGGCGCGGGCGCTCGGTCCTAAATATGTCGGTCCGGCGACGACCTTCTACCGTCCGTCACCCATCGTGACCGATCTGTTGCGTGCGCCGGATCGTGGAACTTATGCCTACTTCTCCAGACGGCTGGGGCTGGGGACAACCAAGTATGCGGGCAAAGAAAAGGCCAACAAACCTACCGATGCCTATGACGGAACCATTCTTGCGCCCGATGACGGCAACCTGCTGCGCTACACGTTCTGCACCCCTGACTTCGTCATGGGCACCAGCATGGTGCCGGCTCTGCCGCTCGAAGACTGGACGCTCATCAGTTGCCAGAACCGCTGGGAAGGCGTGATCTTCGCGAGCAATCGGACCGCGCGTATCTTCGTTCAGCCCGAGGCCGCAGACGGCAAACACTACTACAACGCCAGTTGGTCTGTTCAAAACAAGGGCGTAATGATTGTGCAGCGGTTGCGGAGCAGCAGGAAAGCGCAGGGCCAGCGGGTCTGGTTAGACGCATCACTGAAGCGTGAGGAGCAAGGCGGCTGGGTGTTTGCCGAGGCACCACAGGCATACGCCGCCGTGCGCATCGTCGAGGGCGGCAGCCGCTGGGAATCTGATCCCGCGAAAAAGGGCCGGGGCGGCAACGGGATGTGGCTGCGGTGTGTGAACGAATTCTCGCCCGTCATCCTCGAAGTGGCGAAGAAGAGTGATTATTCGGACCTCGCCGCATTTCAGAAAGCGATTCTGGCCAATTCAATGAAGTGGAAGAACAATACGCTGGACTACGAGAGCAGCCTTTACACGACCAAGCTCACGTTCCATGCGGATTACTCGAAGGTGCCCGAGGTTGATGGCGTTCCGGTCAACTACAACCCGAAGAAGGTTTACGACAGCCCCTTCATCCAAGGCGACTTCGACAGCGGTGTCGTGACGATCCAGAAGGGCGACAGGAAGATGATCGTGGACTTCAACAAGACAACCGTGACCGATCACGAAAGATGAACAGAACAGGAAACACCGTGAAAGCCATACTAACCATCCCATTCATCGCCCTCCTCAGCACCAGCGTTTTCTCCGCTGATGAACCGCTCTATTCTTGCGAGGGCAACGATCCATCATTCGCTGACGTTCTGAAGAACAGCGGCGTCAAGCCTGGCGAGGCGTTTTCAAAAGGCCCTGTCCTCGGCTCCCGCATCCATGTGAACCACGAGCTACTGGAAAAGCAGGTCGGCAAGATCGGCCTCATCCCCGAAGACATCGGCATCCATACCGAAGTCTGCGGTGATAACATCAAACGCAAGGATTTCAGCAATTGGACGCGGTGGTATCAAGAGGACGGCAACGTCCAGGTGTTCCGCTTGTTCAAGGATGAACAAAACGTCCGCGGCGGCACCGGAAAAGATGGTAGTCCGGGACGCATCGAAGCCTTCTCGAAATCCTTTACCGTCACTCCCGGAACCTGGCGCGAGTGGGAAGGGACCTACACGGTCATCAAGCCACTCGATGCGTGCATTTTCCAGTTGATGCACGAGGGCAGCCTCTGGCCCTTCCACATCGAGATGTCCGCCAAGGGCGACATCTCCTTCCTCCGCCGCAGGCCCATTCCCGGCATGGAGCGGGAAATTCCCATGGCCGAGCACATGGTGGGGAAATCGCTTGGTATCAAAGTTCGCGCGAACGGGGAAGATTACGAAGTCTATCAGAAAGCGCCGCTCGATGACGGCCCATGGAAGCTTGTAACCAAAGGCTCCTTCACCAAGGCAAAAGACAACAAGATCAGTTTCCGCTGGGGCATGTATGCTGGATCGAAGAAAGGCGAAGTTATCAAAAACGACGCCCTGCTTTTCGTCACTGGAGTCACGATCCGGTGATGAACAGGAACAAGCGAATTGTTCGGGAAGTTCCAATGACTGGAAGAAACCGCAGGCGTAAATTCCAATGATTGGAAATGACGATAAAATGAAAGCGAACGGAGCACTTATGAAACATAGGCTAGCACTCTTCGCCGCATTGCTGCTGGCACCGCTGGCCGCGTTACATGCCGCCGAGGTCCGTGACTTGCGGTGTGAGTACCGGACGAACCCTCTCGGGATTGATGCGGAGAAACCGGGGCTGAGTTGGAAGATAGAGATCAGAAATCAGAAGTCAGAGGTTCGAGGACTGAGGC
This sequence comes from uncultured bacterium, assembly GCA_903906425.1. GTDB lineage: Bacteria > Verrucomicrobiota > Kiritimatiellia > CAIVKH01 > CAIVKH01 > CAIVKH01. The sequence goes on along the minus strand of CAIVKH010000350.1, from coordinate 14,921 downwards.
AGTCGGCGTATCAGGTGCTGGTGGCGAGTTCGGAAGTGCTGTTGAAGGAAGATCAAGGCGATTTGTGGGACAGTGGCAAGGTGGCGTCGGATCAGAGCATATACGTGGAATATGCCGGCAATCCGCTGGAGTCGCGGATGAGTTGCCACTGGAAAGTGCGGATATGGGATCAGGACGGGCAGGTAACGGGATGGAGCCAGCCGGCGACCTGGACCATGGGGTTGCTCAAGCCGGAGGACTGGCAGGCGAAATGGATCACGGCGTCGAAGTGGTTCATGCCGCCAAACGTCCGGCCCAATGGTTTGGTCGTCAGTGCCGGCGGCTGGGCCGATGTGGATCTAGGCGTGGCGCTGCCCATTGACGAAATCAGTCTCTATTTTACCGACACGAATTCCGCCCCGACACGGTTCCTGATTGAAGGCGCGGACGAGCCACAATTTTATCACCCGCAAATTCTTGTGGACCGCACGACGGAAGATTTCCAACCAACCGGCACTGGGGCGCAGCTGTTTCCGGTGAAGGTAACGACGGCACGCCATATCCGTCTTCGGATCACAGGCGTGCGAGGCAAGGGCAAGGCAGTGGTACGCCAGATGGTAGTGATGTCGGGTGGCCGGAACGTCGCCCTGATGCGGCCCACGCATGAAAAAGGCACTGGATGGAGCAAAGGCCACGCGGTCTTCCTGGTGGACGGCATGCCCTCGGCCAATGACGGCAAGGAGTGTCCGCCGGAGGTGTGTCCGACCACCACCGCGCCGCTACTGCGCAAAATATTTTCGCTGCAGAAGCCGGTCAAGCGCGCCACGCTGCATGTTGCCGCGCTCGGCATGGCCGATGTCACCATCAATGGACGGCAGGTGACTGACGCCGTACTTGGGCCGCCGTTCACGGATTACACGAAACGGGTGGTTTATCTCACGCACGACATCACCGCATGGCTGACCGCCGGGGAGAACGTGATTGGCGCGACGCTGGGCAACGGATTTTTCAGCACCCCCAGGAGGGGCTTTGGCGAACGTCACGGCGGACACGGACCGGTGCGTGTGTTGATTCAGACTGAAATTGAGTATGCAGATGGCACTCGTCAAACCATTCCCTCCGATGAAGCTTGGAAATGGACGCGCAGCGAGATTGTGGACAACGATACTTACGCTGCTTACACCGAGGATCGGCGACAAGCCAAACCGGGCTGGGATCGTCCCGGTTATGATGACCACGGCTGGCAGGCGGTCGCGGTCACCCAAGCGCTTGGTGGGAAACTGGTGTCGCCCATGGGACCGCCGATTCGCGTGGTTGGCGAACTCAAGCCGGATCGTGTGGAAGGCAGTCGCGCCTTCTTCAAGGTCTTGACCGCCGGTTGGCCGCGGGTGCAAGTGAATGGCCAAGCCGGACAAACCATCACCGTCATCGGACACGCGCCCAAATACAACGCTCCACCACTCACCTTCACGCTGGCGACGATTGGTCCGACCGTGTTGGAGCCGCGTTTCATGTATCTCTCCGGCCCGCTGGAGATCGAGGTCAAGGGATTGTCTGAGCCGCTCGCGCCGGACGCGGTGTCGATCCAACTCGTCCGCGCCGACCTTAAGATGGCCGGCACTTTTGCCTGCTCAAATCCGTTCTTGAATCAAGTCTATGACGTCCTGCTGCGAACCCACCTAAACTACTACGGCGATCACCCGATGGATCCGATGCGCGAGAAACAGGGCTGGACGCAGGACGCACAAAACATGTTCGAGACGGCGGCCTATTTGACCGACGTGGCGGGCCTTTATCGCAAATGGGAGCGGGACTTTGCCGACGGCCAGGACGAATCAGGATACCTCAGCTCGGTGCTGCCGCTGGTTGGCCGGCAGGCGTATGATTGGAATTCGCCGTGGTGGAGCGGCGTGGTGGTGCTGTTGCCGTGGCAGCATTACCAATACTACGGTGACCGCCGGATGCTCGCCGAGAGTTACGACACCATGCGTCGCTATGTGGACTTTCTCGAAAAACTTACGGCCAGCGGCTCGGTGCGGGGCTGGGCTGATTATCCGTATTTGAGCGGTGGAAACACCAATTCCCCGGAAGCCAAAGAGGGAATCTTAAGCTGGATGGGTGCCGGTGACTGGCAGAATCCCTATGGCCGTATGAAAGCCGTGCCTGCCCCGCTCATGGATATGCCAGCCTGGTATTATTACGCGACCATCGTCAGCGACACGGCGGCACTGCTCGGCAAGAAGGCGGACGCAGACAAGTATGCCGCCATCGCCGAGGGAGTGAAGAACCGCTTCAACAATAAATACCTCAATCGCGAGACCGGTCTCTGTGGTGATCAGGCGGACAGCCAGACGGCGCAGGTGTTGCCGCTCGCTTTTGATGTCGTGCCCGGTGCCCAGCGCGAGCTGACGTATCAGCGATTGATTGATGCGATCCACGCCCGCAAGGATCATCTGGGAACCGGTTTTGTCGGATTGCCCTTTCTGCTTGCGACATTGACCGAACACCGCGAGACGGCGCTGGCCAACAAAATTGTGAACCAACAGGATTATCCCGGTTGGAAAACCCTGATCCACGACGGCGTCCTCGCCGAGGGCTGGGAAGGCGGCGGGGCGCAGATGCCGTCCTGCGGCGGCGCGATTGGCATGTGGCTGTATCAGTCCGTCCTGGGCGTCCGCCCCGATCCCTCCGGACCTGGTTTCAAGAAAATCATTCTGGCGCCGCAACCCGACCCGACCAGCGATCTGACCTCGGCGCGCGGCAGCTACGATTCCGTCCACGGACGCATCGTCAGTGACTGGACGTGTGAAAACGGGAAATTTACCCTTCACGCTGTCGTTCCGCCCAACACCACGGCGACCGTCTTCGTTCCGGCCAAGGATGCCGACGTAGTGACCGAATCCGGCAAGAAAGCCGATAAAGCCGAAGGCGTAAAGTTCCTGCGATTGGAAAGTAACGTTGCCATCTATGCCGTCGGCTCCGGAACCTACCGGTTCGAATCCCTACTCCCGGCAAAAAATGGGCAATGAACAAAGAAATGAACAAACTTACATCGATCACCCTCATCACCGCTCTTCTGCTCTCGCCTCTGGCCGCGCTGCATGCCGCCGAGAGAGAACTGTCGAGAAAAGACGCCGAAGTGAACGAAGGAGGTCGGCCGACCGGCAAATACACCGATCACGAGAAGCTTGTGGCACAGACCCACAAGGACTCGCTCAAGCTACGCGAAGAGGCGCTACGCAAGACCATCGCCAAAGACACGGCCTGGCCCCAGGGTGTCTGGGGCGACAACCTCTGGACGCTCTCGGCCCTCTATCTAAATGAGAAGGTTGACGAGGCCAACGCGCGTCTGCTCCAGCGGGCGAAGGATTACATTGCCACAAACCCCGCCCAGGCGCCGCGCACGTCGCCAGAAGCGCCGGGGAATTTGCCGTGGACATTCTTTTCCGTCACCGACTACGTGCGGACACTCTGCCTCTTCCACTCGCAGAGCCCGCATTTTCCGGGGCGTTTGAAACCGGAAACGGAAGCGGCAATGAAAGAGGCGCTCTGGCTTTGGGTCCGTGGCGAAAGCCGGCTCGCCGATACCGGCCCGAACGATCTTCTCCTGCTGCTTGGCACGGAAAACCACGACCTGAACCGGCGGCCAGCGTATTACCTCATCACCGCGCTGCTACAGGACGATCCGTCCTACCGCGACCGCAAGCTCGCGGACGGTCACACTGTTGTCGAACATGCCGCTGCCTACAGGGCCTTTTATCGCGAATGGCCGCGCAAACGGGCCGCGACGGGGCTGTGGGCTGAGGTGGGTTCCAACGGTTACCAGAAATACTCCTGGCCGGCGCTGTTCAACCTGCACGAACTCGCCCCCGATCCCGTCATCCGGAACCGCTTTGGCCTGTTGCTCGATCTCGCCTTCATCGAGGAAGAGCAGATTTCCGTGCGCGGACACCGCGGCGGAGGAAGAAGCCGGGCCTACCCCGGCGTGAATGCCTTCGACTCCTACAAGAACCTGCTCTTCGTGTCGGAAGGCCAGCCTGCGGGCTCCAGTCATTCCCGCGTCATCGAGACCAGCCGCTACCAACTGCCTCCAGAGGCAATCTTCCTGCGCTATCGAACCTTCCCGGCGGCGGAGTCCTTCGTTCTCTGTAACCGTGTTCTTGGAGAACTCGGAAAAGGCGAATCCGAAGACGCAGTGGGACAGCGGCTGGCCGCCGACTCCGCCTTGGTCAACTACGCCTACCGTACCCCTCACTACCTCCTCGGCAGCACACTTCAGAATCCGACGCTCAATTATTCTGGAATCTCCCGTCAGAATCGCGCGTGCGGGATGCTCTTCGATGACCCGGCGAGCAATGAGATCTGCGCCGTGTCTGCGGTGATCGAACATGGGAGTGGCGGCCGTCCTCAACACCCGTTCTGGAGCGTCCAGCAGGAAAATGTCCTCATCCTCCAGCGCATCGCGCCCCTGGGCCGCAGCACCCTCGGCTCCTACAACACGGACGCGGTCGGCATTGGCTTCGAGGGCAAGGCTCTGAAGAAGGCAGAGGAAGGCGGCTGGATCTTCGCCAGCAACGGCAAGGCCTTTGTCGGGGTGAAGTTTCTCGATGGCGGATACCAGTGGGACAAGAATCAAACGCTGGCTACGCCCACGAACTTCAACAAGACCACTGATAAGTCGCGCATCCTTCTCAACGCCGGCGACATCGCTAGCCACGGATCATTCGACAAATTCAAAACTGAAGTTCTCGCCAGCCGCCTCAATGTCACCCCTGACAAGGTGGACTATCAAGTCGGTCCGACCACCAACCACCTCGAAGTCACGCTCTACGATGCAAAAGCCCCTGACCGTTTCTCATTGCCCCTTATCAACGGCAAGCCCGTGGACCTGCGACCGGCGAAGACTTACCAGAGCCCCTATCTAAACAGCGACTTTGGGAGCGGCAAGATCACTGTGACCGTCGGCCCGGTGCATCGGCAGTTAGACTTTTCACATTAAGCCATTAGAACAGACAAACAACAACAAGCCTCAAAATCACAATGAAATTCACCATCTTTCTGAGCGTCCTGCTGCTGGCGCCGCTAGCCATTGGACTCCCCAACGTGTCGGCGGCCGAGAAAACGGAGCCGGACATTGTCCTCGCGAAGGACGGCGAGAAGTTAGAGGCGAAATATGCAGGCATGCTCAAGGCCCTGCAGGCGGAGATTACGAAGGCCCTGCCCGCCGTGGCGGAGCAGAAGAAGGCCGCACTCCAGAAGGCTCGTGAAGCAGCCAAAGCGGCGCAGCAAAAAGCGGATTCCACCCATGAATCTACCAGCGAAGCCAAGAATATCGAGGCGAAAATAGCCAACTGGAAGATGTTTTGGATTGGGAAAGCTAATAAGGGGATCGACAAGGCGCAGGCTGACCTGAAAGCCGCCACTACGGATGCCCAACGCGAAGCGGCAAAGAAAGAGATCGCGAAATGGCAGGCGAACAAGGCGGACGGGGAAAAGGCGATCAAACAGGCGCAGGCCGAGGTGGACGGTGCAAAAGCTGGTCAACCGGTGCTGGACAAGGTCAATCAGTCGGCCCAAGCGGCGCTGGTTCAGGCGCGCACCAACGAACTCATCGCGGCCAAGGTCTTGTTGGCGGATGTGGAGCCATTCTTGTCGAGCGACAAGCTGGACGCGAAGCTGGCCAAGGCGACAGTATTGGCGGCAGCAACGCCGCGCGGGCTGGCGGCGTTTGCGCAGCAGGGACCGGAGCAGGAAGCCTTGGTCGAGAAACTCCTGGCCGATGACAAGTTGATGAAGGAAATGCTCATTGCCGGTGGTGCCAGTTATGGGAAGTACGGCCGGGCGATGGAGATTTATACGGAGATTCAGAAAACCAGCCCGGAGGCCAGTGAAGGCGTGCTGCACCGGCTGGCATTGGCCACGAGCCTGGAACATGCCGTGCCGATCAAACAGAACAACGCCCAAGACCGGACCAATGCGCCAGCCACTGTAGATCCGGTCAAGCGCTACCTGCATTATGAGAAGGCCTATCTCGCTGGTGAGTTGGATCGGGCGTTCAAAAACCTGGGTACTTGGGAGTATAGGATGGTGGTAGATTGCGACGCGCCGGATGCAATACTGGCATGGGGCCGCGAGATGCTCCGAAATTACCGGCCCGACCATATCTGCAATCCAAACTACGGCTGGCGGTATTCCATGGCCGTGAGGACCGATGTCAAATACGGTTCACAAGACGGGAAGAATGATAACCCCTCGTTGAACAGCTACCAGAACATCATCAAAGATGGAGGTGTGTGTGGCCGGCGCGCGTTTTTTGGCCGGTTCATCCTGCGCGCCTTCGGTATTCCGGTTTGGGGTGTAACCCAGTACAAGCACGCCGCATTGAGTCATTGGACGTCGAAGGGTTGGGTCGTCAATCTCGGCGCTGGTTTCAATCACAGTTGGTGGGACAGGGATGAGGACTCGCTCAGCGGTTCGGACTTCCTGCTGGAGACTCAGGCGCGGGAATGCGGCCAGGACTACTTGAAGGTGTTGCGGGCGAAGTGGGTCAGCCGAGTCCTTGGCGAGCCGGCCTACAACAGCCGCAAGAAGGTTGAAGGTGGCATCTGGAGCAACATAGGACATTATCAAACGCTCTTCCTTGCATCCAAGGCAGTCGAGCTGGGACCGCTTGGCGAAGAGCTGGCCGAGGCCAATGAGCCGGAGGGGAAACAGACAGCAGAAGGAACGACCGTTACTAAAACTGATCAGCAGGTCGCCGTGAGCCAAGACGGGAAAATCACCGTTCCAGCAGTGGCCCATAGCAAAGCCACGGGGACAGCGACGGCCATGAAGAGTTTCGCTGGTGGCATGCAGTTGCTCGGGGGTGGCGGCTTCAAGACCCAGTATGTCTTTGACGTGCCACAAGCTGGCAAGTATTCGCTGACTGCGCGGGTGGCAACGGTGCAAGAAGGACAAAAGTTTCTTTTTGCGGCCAACGATGCCCGGCAACCGGTAGAAATCGCAGTACCCTATACCATCGGCATGTGGCAGCCGACTCCGCCGGCCGAAATTCAGTTGGTCAAGGGTCAGAATATTCTCAATTTCTCGATCAAAGATGGAAGCCGCAACGTCGCGATCAAGGATTTCACGATCACGCCTCTCCGGTAGATATAAATCTCCAACCCTGTAATTAAAAAGCAAAGAAAGAAATCAGAACCATGAAGAGAAGAACAAGCATTAGTCGGGCATGTCTGCTAGTGGCGTCGGTCATCGCGCTCTCGGGCGCGTCGGCGGCGGATCAGGCCAAGAAGGTCAAGGTGTTTATCATGATGGGGCAGTCCAACATGGTTGGCATGGGGAACATCTTCGGCGACAAGGGCGAGAGCCTGGAGAAGGCCGTCAAGACAGAAAAGCTCTATCCATATCTCGTTGATGCCTCCGGCAACTGGGCGGAAAGAAACGATGTCCGCAACGTTCAAGTCATGGTGGGCAAGGGCGGCGGCATGAGCGTCCTTCACAACGAATGGCTGAAGGTCGGCAAAGGCAAGATGGGCATTGAATTTGGCCTTGGGCACGAACTTGGTGAGTTTCTCGACGAGCCTGTCATGCTTCTCAAGAGTTGCATCGGCAACCGTGCGCTCGGATGGGATCTCCTGCCTCCAGGCAGCAAGGGTTATGATTTCACGACCAAGGACAAGAAAACAGGCAAAGAAACCACCTATACTTATGCAGGTTACAAGGAGTCGCCCGAGCGATGGGAGAAGGGCACGAAGGCAGAGCCGGCAAAATACGGCTGGTATGCCGGCAAGCAGTACGATGACGACGTGGCGAATGCGAAGAAGGTCCTCTCCGAACTCGATAAGTATTGTCCCGGAGCAACGAGTTATAAAGTGGCCGGGTTCCTATGGTGGCAGGGCGAGCGGGATTGCGGAGACGAGGGGCATTCCCTTCATTACGAGGAGAATCTCGTGAACATCATCAGGTCGCTGCGCAAGGATTTCGACGCGCCCAACGCGAAGTTTGTCAGCGCGACGCTGGGCGAAGCAACCAAGGGCTGCGGCGGCAATACCGAGACTGTGATGAACGCCATGATGGCGGTGGACGGCAAGAGCGGAAAGTATCCCGAGTTCAAAGGCAATGTGGCGACCGTCTATACCCACGACATGGCCCGTGGCGGCAGTGGGAATGGCCATTACGGCGGCAATGCCAAGGTCTATATGGACGTCGGCGAAGCCATGGGCAAAGCCATGGTGGAACTGCTGAAGAAATAATCTTGGGCCAGTGACCAACCCGGGACGCGCGGCATGAAACGGACCGTGAAGTTCCAATGGTTGGAAAATCAGGGCTGCGAAACTTCCAATGATTGGAAATGACGAATCAAATGAAAACGAAAAGAATAACCATGAAACACATCACCATAATCCTCCTTCTGGGCGGATTTATTCCCTCCGTCGTATCCGCCGAAACCGTCTGGCTCGATGATCTGAACTTAGCCCCTATCATCCAGGGTTGGGGGAAAGCTCAAAAAAACAAATGCGCTGCCAAGAACTCAGAGGATGGCAAGCCTCTGGCCATTAGAGGGAAAAGATTTGAGCGGGGGCGTCGGCACGGTCGCGGAGAGCGTTCTGAATATCTATCTGAATGGCGGTGCCACGACATTTTCCGCCCATGTGGGCGCGGATGATTGCAAGCGCGACTCGAAAAGAACGAGCGTCGAGTTCTTCGTCATCGGCGACGGGAAACAGCTTTGGCGCAGCGGCGTGATGCATGCTAACGACGCGGCAAAGGCTTTCGAAGTTAGCGTCGCCGGAGTGAACCAGCTATTGCTGAAAGTCGGCGACGCGGACGACGGCAACAATGACGACTTCGCCGACTGGGCGGACGCGAAATTCGAGACAACGATTGCAAAGACTTTCAAGACCGGCGGTGAACCTGTCGCCGCGCCGGTTGCACCTTATATCTTAACTCCCGCTGCTCCGCCCACGCCGCGCATCAACGGCGCGAATGTTTTTGGTGTGCGCCCCGGTTCGCCGTTCTTATTCACCATTCCGGCAACCGGCGACCGGCCGATGGAGTTTTCCGCGGCGAATCTTCCGAGCGGCTTAATCCTGGACAAAAGGACCGGCCAAATCTCTGGAACACTGCAATCCAAGGGTGAATTCGTCGTCACGCTCGGTGCGAGAAACTCGCTCGGTAGTGCAGAGAAACAATTCCGCATTGTCTGCGGCGATACTATTGCGCTGACGCCACCGATGGGGTGGAACAGTTGGAACTGTTTCGCACACATGGTTTCCGCCGATAAGGTAAAGAGCGCGGCGGACGCGATGGTCAGGAGTGGTCTCATCAACCACGGCTGGACTTATATCAATATCGACGACTTCTGGGAAAACCACATCCCGACGAGCGAAAAGGACGTGCAGGATTTGGTGAAGCCGTTCCGGGATGAAAAGGGGTTCATCGTCTCAAATGCCCGCTTCCCCGACATGAAAGGGCTGGCGGATTACGTTCATGACCGCGGCCTGAAAATCGGTTTGTATTCCTCGCCTGGTCCGACGACGTGCGGCGGATGCGCGGGGAGTTGGATGCACGAGGCGCAGGATGCACAAACCTACGCGAAGTGGGGCTTCGATTATTTGAAGTATGACTGGTGCAGTTATGGCGACGTCACATCTGGAATAATTGCGAATCCGCTTAACGTACCGGTCCGGAAAAACTCCAAGAATGACGACTTTGCGATCTATCCCTACAAGGTGATGGGTGGCTTTCTGCGCGACCAGAATCGCGATATTGTTTTCAGCCTCTGCCAATATGGTGGAAACGATGTGTGGAAATGGGGAGGTGCAGTCCATGGCACTTGCTGGCGGACAACCGGCGATGTCAATGACTCATGGCGTAGCATCAAGGAAATTGGCTTCTATCAAGACAAGGCCGCACCCTACGCAAAGCCAGGCAACTGGACTGACCCCGACATGCTCATCGTCGGCTGGGTTGGCTGGGGCAGGCCACATCCGACAAGCCTGACGACGGATGAGCAATACACGCACATCAGTCTCTGGTGCATGCTGGCGGCACCATTGCTTATCGGCTGCGACATGACCAAGTTGGATGATTTCACCTTGAATCTCCTGGCGAATGACGAGGTGCTGGCGGTTGATCAGGACGAACTCGGCAAACAGGCGACGTGCGCGATCAAGGTCAGCGAGATTGGTAACAGGATCGCCGATCTACGCGTGTATGAAAAGGAACTGGCCGATGGCGGACGCGCGGTCGCCTTCTTCAACCTCGGCACAGAACAGGTGAACTTTGAATTTAACGATTTCACCAAACTTAACTTATCCGGCAAAAAAGCCGTCCGTGACCTGTGGCGGCAGCAGAACATAGCCACGTTGAACACCGCGAAGGATTCCCTGCCGTTGCCTATTCCGGGGCACGGCGTTCTGCTTTACAAATTCACAACAACAAAATAAGCCGTCAATGGGGCTCTTGAAACCTGAAATTCATCAGTAAACGCACAACCAGGAAACACGCACATGAACAAGCTCAAATCAATCACTGCCACCGCTCTGCTGCTGGCATCGCTGACCGCATCGGCGGCCGCGCCGCAACCCAAGCTGGAACACGGGAAGGATTTTACCGAGGTGCCGGCGCTTGGCAGCGGGTTGTGCCTGCACAACCTGTTTCAGCCGGACATGGTGTTGCAGCGCGACAAGCCGATCCGGATCTGGGGCTGGGCGGTGCCGGGCGAGACGGTGTCGGTTTCTTTCGCCGGCCAGACGCAGACGGTGAAGGCCGCCGCAGACCGGTCGTGGAAAGTCACCTTTCCCGCCATGCCCGCCAATGCCGCGCCTCAGGATATGGTGGTCAAAGGCAAGGATGAGACGCTGACGCTGAAGAACATTCTGATCGGCGATGTCTGGGTGTTGGGCGGGCAGAGTAACATGGAGTTTCCGATCGTCAAAGTTGATAACGGCGACCTGGAAGTGGTCTCGGCGAATTTTCCGAATATCCGCCTCTTGACCGTCCCGCAGCAAAACGGCCCGGATGCCAAGGCGTCTTTCCCGCGCTGGTATCAGTGGAGTGACTGGGACAAAGAACATCACCGGCAGGGATACTGGGATGTCTGCTCGCCGGAAACCGTGCGCAGCATGTCGGCCATCGGCTATGTCTTCGCACGGCGCATCTACATGGCGACGCAGGTTCCTATCGGCGTCATCAATGCGTCGCGGGGCGGAACCTTTATTGAGACATGGACACCTGTCGAGGTGCTCAAGTCAATCACTACGCCTGAGGTCAAAGCCAAGCTGGCCGAATGGGACCAGAAGGTTGTCGAGTTTAAACCGCAGAAGGACTTGGAAGATCGAGTCAGGAATTTCAATCAGCGGACAGCACAGATGAAGGAGAAAGGGCAGGATGTCGCCGGTCGCACGCCGCCATCCGACCTTCGGCATGGACCGGCTCTCGACATGAACCGTCCCGGCAACTGCTACGCCAGCATGATCGCGCCGCTGGCCGGGCTGGCGGTCAAGGGCGCCATCTGGCACCAAGGCTACAACAATGCCTTCGAGCCTAACGGGCACGTCTTGTACTATCAGGTTTTTGCCCCGATGATCAAGGCCTGGCGGACGGCCTTCAACGATCCGACCATGCCCTTCGGCATTATCTCGCTGTGTACCGACGGCGAGCCGCAGGACCTGGACAACTATCTTGCGAAGATGGTTGATGAAGGGATTTATATCCGCGAAGCACACTACAAGACCTTTCTGGATCTGTGGAAAGCTGGCGACAAGAATATCGGCTATGCAAGCAGTTTCGATCAGCGCCGCAACTGGTATCATCCCCAGATCAAGATCCCGGTGGGCGAGAGAATTGCCCGCTGGGCCTTGGCCACGCAATACGGGATGAAACAGATCCGGTGGTTGGCCCCGACCATCAAGGAAATGCGGGCCGAGAACGGCAGCATTGTGCTCACGTTGGATGGCGATGCCGCCCCTTACAATGACGGCCCGATTCTGGGATTCGCCATCGCTGGCAAAGACGGCAAGTTCCAACCGGCTACAGCCAAGTTCCTGGAAAAGGGGAAGGACGGACGTAACCGGCCGCAATCTGACAAGCAGGTGATCATCCTCTCCAGCCCACTGGTTCGTGAACCGGTTCATTTCCGCTATGCCTGGTGCCGGAATCCGTTGGCCAACCTCAAAACAACCGACCATACCGACATCCCCTTTGAAATCCAGCGCAGCGACGACTGGACCCTCGCCGGCCTGTATGAAAACTACACCGGGAAGAAATGCGCCGTTCCCGGCATACTCAATGGCAACGAGAGTCACGAGCTAAGCGCGGCCCTCCGCACGGCCGATCTGGAACGGAGAATCGCCACCGCCAGGGCGCTCCTGAAAGAACCACAGAAATAGCCCGCCATGCTGAATTCAAGGCTGGCAAGCAATGAGGCCGGTGCTCATCAGGCGATGGCGATGAAATACAAGTCGTATTGAACTAAAGTCTTTTTTCTTAACGATCGCCGTGTCACTTCCATTTCGATACAAAACGGTCATGGAACTGGCTTGCGGATTCGACGCGGTGATTCGTACCTCGGCGCAGGCCTCTGTTCCTGCCGCGGATTCCAGCAGATTCCGATCCCTCATACAAGGTGTAGGGGTCAATACGCCTCGACGGATAAATTTCCAAGCAACTGGCGACATCGCTGCCTCACGCTGATCACCGGCTCGATCACCGGCCTGCCGGGGTATCCGGTGCGCGATGTCACGTTGCGCAACGTCTCAATCGTTTACGGCGGCATCGGCGCCACGCCCAAGCCCGATCACATCCGCCTCGACAAACTCGTCACGGTGCCGGAATGCGCTGCGAACTATCCCGAGTCGCGGATGTTCGGTACACTCCCATTCTGGGGCCTCTACTGCCGGCACGCCGAGGGCATCAAATTCGACAACGTTACGCTCCAGGTGAAAGGGACCGACTACCGTGCGGCATTGGTCTGCGATGACGTGAAGAATCTTTCGCTGACCGGCCTTCGCGTTCTCTCCGCCGGCACCGAACCGGTGATTGTGCTCCACGACGTACACGGCGCCACCATCCGCGACAGTGTTGCTCCGCCTAAGGCTGGTCGCACCGCTGGCTGCCGCGGTTCAGCGCTGTGGCCACGAGAAGGGCATGGCAGATCCCGGGTCCCTCAGACCAGCGTGTGTGCAGCTCAGAGGCAGTGGTATCCGTACCCCGGGCCATGAAATGATCTGAGTCGTGTGGACGGGTCAATTCCGACTGCCAGAATAATTTCACACCGCGCTGCTAATATAACCCACCCCCCCCTCAGACCCCCGCTGAATTGGTACTTTTCAACATCGGGCGCGGCGGCTATGTACACCGCAATGGCCACAAAACTACCAAAGGCCGGAGCGGACCGCCGGTGGATGGTCCTGCGGGATCTTCAGGCAAACTGGCGCACGCTGGAACGTCACCTGGCCTTCCCATCGCGTCGCAAACCCGGCACCCGCGGTCGCCCCCGTGAATCTGACCTGCGCGGCTACGCCGAGGCGTTTCTGCTGGTAGCCTACAGAAATTTGCCGCTTCGAGACCCGGCACCGGCTACCCCACACCGTCACCACTGATCCGTGCGCTGAACCACTGAGTGGAAAACGGACAGCTGGAGGCCTTCTGGAAGGCGTACATCAAGCTGGCGGGACGTGACAGCGGGGCATCGGGCGCCGACGCCGCCAGCGCGAACCAGCCCGTCAGCATGTCCCGGGAGCAGGTCCGAACGGTGGGCGTGCTGGCTCAACTGGCGGAGACCAACGTGAAGCTGGGCGTCGCCCGCGTCAAAACGCACGACGAATTGCTGCGGCGCGACAAGACCCAGGCCAATTGACACCGCCGCAGCGGGCGGGTGTCCGTTGTGAATGCATCCGTCGCCAGTGATGCGCGCATCATGCCGGGATGGCGCACGGGGCTGTGTGCGGCGATGCCTACTGTCGATCATCACGTCTGATGAGCGCGGCGGGCTGGACAGCCTGCTCGTTCCCCGCCCGATCCTTCGTTCTGTCGCAGAACCGCCGTCTCGGCTTCCAAGGTAGAAGCCTTTTTGATTGTGTGGTGGCGGTGCTTCCCGGTGAGACGGTATTATAGAACGGGTGCCATAATATTGTAGTCACCCACCTGCGGACCCGGCACACAGCTGAGTTTTAATGCTTCCCCGGGAGCGCGCCGCCCGGTATCAACGTTGCCGCATGAATCCCGGAACGTCTGAGTGGTGGCTGATCGAAAAGGAGTTTGCGGCTCTCTGGCCGTCGCTACGACCCTGCCTCACCCTCCCGAAACACCCGTCCAAGGCTGGCCGCCCGCGAACGTACGACGCGCACTTGTCGGCCGAGGCGATTCTGCGGCTGACGTATTTCAACCAGCCGCTTCGCGAGAAGCTGGGGCATCCGTATCCCTCGCCCTGCCCGCTGCACCGGGATCTGCAAGGATGGGTCAATAGCGGGGCACTGGAGCGATTCTGGCGCCGTTTGCTGTCAGCCAGCAGTGATCAGGCCCTTGCGGCGTGGGAGCGCGCCTTCCGCCCCGAACGGCAGCCGTTCCAATTCAAAATGGGGTCGCGGCAGGCGGGGCAGCGAAGAAATCAGTACTGGTACGCGATGATGCGTCACAGACTGGCAGAAGCCGTGACCAAGCGCGCAGCAGGCAGGTCGGCGTCCCGACGTTCGACGGGATGACCGCACCATGGCACCGGCCGCACTACGCCGCCATTCGCTGAGAATTGCGCAATTGGCCTGGTGTGATGCCTTCAAACGGGGTCCCTGCAAATTCCGCCTGTGCCCACGCCAGCAGGTTGGCTAGTGTAGTGTAACAGTCATATCTTTACAATCTCTGGATTCCTGTCATGCTGCCGAACATGTGGAATCCAGCTTGTGCATTGTCCATGACGGCCGAGGAGCAGCAAACCCTGGAGG
>CAIVKH010000349.1 GCA_903906425.1 uncultured bacterium | reverse complement strand
ACTCATAAGCCCTTGGTCGCGAGTTCAACTCTCGCCCCCGCCACCACCGTTTCACCCTTTAGAATATGGCCTGAAACATTGGTCGGACCGCATTTTTCCCAAACTCCGACTTTTCCCCTTTCGAGTCCAAAATGGCACATTTTGGCACCCAAATTGCAAACAGATTGCAAACAACTTTTTTTGACGGTTTCGACGATTTTTACGATTTCATGATCAGGGGCTCGCGAATCCCCTGTTCACCCATGCCATGGACCGCAGAAATTGCAACCAGCGCAAATAACGGCGTCCCGTCATTGAAAAGCCGGTATTCCATATCGTCCGGACGACATGGACCGAGAAATGGAATCGACGATTGCGTCGACATGCTTGCTCACTCTCAATCCGCCGATCGCAGAGCTCGTCGCCAATCCATTCTGAAATTGACACGCAATGGGTGCTGCGTAATTTTACTCACCGTACTGAGTAAATTGTTGAGGCGATATGAAGCAGTTGTTTAGGCGCGAGTTGTTCAAGTTGCTGTTCCGGCGAATACAGGAACAACGACGATTCTTGCAGGTTCTTGTCGGCCCACGGCAGGTCGGCAAGACAACCCTCGCCCGTCAGGTCGCCACCGATCTCGGCTGTCCTGTCCATTACGTTTCCGCCGATGAGCCGACCTTGCAGGACCGCGCATGGCTGGGCCAGCAATGGGACATTGCGCGGTCGCTGACCCGCCAGAAGAAACGAGCCGCGCCGGCGCTGCTGATTGTGGATGAAGTCCAGAAAGTCCAGGGCTGGTCCGAAACAATCAAACGACTCTGGGACGAGGATTCCGCCAGTGCCATGCCGCTGAAAGTTCTGCTCTCCGGCTCATCGCCGCTGCTTGTGCAACAAGGCCTCACCGAAAGTCTCGCCGGACGCTTTGAGATTATTCCTGTTTCCCACTGGTCATTCACGGAAATGCGTGCCGCCTTCGGATGGTCGCTTGAGCAATATATTTTCTTTGGCGGCTATCCCGGCGCGTCCGCGCTGATTCAGGACGAGGAACGCTGGCGGCGCTACATCATCGACTCTTTGATCGAGACCACAATTTCGCGGGACATCCTCTTGATGACCCGCGTGGACAAACCTGCGCTTCTGCGTCGGCTGTTTCATTTGGGCTGCGAATATTCCGGCCAGATCCTGTCATTCCAAAAAATGACCGGCCAGTTGCAGGACGCCGGCAACACCGTCACCCTTGCGCACTACCTCGACTTGCTCCGCGGTGCCGGACTGCTCACTGGCATGTCCAAATACTCCGGCCAGAAAATCCGCCAGCGAGGATCGAGTCCCAAACTCCAAGTGCTGAACACCGCGCTCATGACCGCATTGAGTCCGGTGCGATTCGCCGAACTCGTGCGTGAACCTGATTTCAACGGACGCCTCGTCGAGTCTGCCGTCGGCGCTCATTTGCTGAACACATCACAGGGATCGAACATTGAAGTCCACTACTGGCTCGACCGAAATCGCGAGGTGGATTTCGTGCTGACATCGGGCCGCAACGTCACCGCCATCGAAGTCAAGAGCGGTGCCCGCCGGACCACGCTCCCCGGCATCGCAGCTTTTGACGAAGCCCATGGCGCCACAAAAAAACTTCTCGTCGGTGCGCAAGGCATCCCGCTCGAAGTATTCCTGAGCCAGTCCGCGGGCCACTGGGCCGCATAGCTGTCCACGAAACACGATGTGATGAACAATTCCGAAAAAAACGCTGTCGCACAAGTGGTCGGCAAACTTATTCGATCGAATCCGCTCGCCGTCGTCCCTTCCTTGCCCACGGCGTGCGGGATTCCTCGTTGCGGCAAATCTGTATCGGTGTGTACGCTGCAATGGCCGTCATAAGAAATGAGCATGTTCTCAAAACTCAAAAGTCCAGACGCGATGCCTGACATGTGGGGCAGTGAACGCTACCACATGGTCAATGGCGGTACCGCACCATGATGACGCTCCGTCAATTTGCTGCGGAACTTCCCGGCGTTCCCATGCGCACCGGCTGGTACCTGTCCGAACTTGGCGAGGCGCGCGGAAAACAGGAACTTTTCACGCGACAGTCGCCGCAAAAACTCAAGGTGCTTCGCGAACATGCGATCATCGAGAGCGCCATTTCGTCCAACCGAATCGAGGGCGTCGAGGTGGACAAGGCGCGGATCGGTACGCTCATGTTCGGAAGGCCCGCGCTGCGCGATCGCGACGAGGAGGAGGTTCGTGGCTATCGCGATGCCCTCAACATCGTTCACGAGCGAGCGGCAAAACTTCCGATTTCCGAGGCGACGATCAAATGGCTTCACAAACTTTGCCGCGGTGAAATCTGGGATGCCGGTCTCTACAAAGAAAAGAATGTGGACATCATCGAGACCCACGCTGATGGCCGCACCCGAGTACGTTTCAAGTCCGTTCCCGCGAAACAGACTCCGAAGGCGATGGCCGAAATGTTGAAACTGTGGGATCGCGGGCTGATCGAAAAATGGATTCCTCCCGTCGCGCTCGTTGCCGCACTGAATCTCGATTTTCTCTGCATTCATCCGTTCCGTGATGGCAACGGGCGCCTGTCCCGATTGCTGCTCCTGCAATCGCTATACCATTGCGGTTTTGAAGTCGGGCGCTACATCAGCCTTGAACGCCTCATCGAGGAAAACAAGGAGCGCTATTACGAAACGCTCGAACAATCCTCGCAGCGCTGGCACGAGGGTAAACACGACCCGTGGCCTTACCTCAACTACCTGCTCTTCATCCTCACGCTCGCGTACAAAGAATTCGAGAAACGCGCAGAAGACATCGCGAGCCCGCGCGGAGCCAAGGCCGCGCTTGTGCTTGCCGCCGTGCGCCAGCAGACCGGCGACTTCCGGCTGGCCGACATTGAGCGTGCCTGTCCGGGCGTTGGCCGCGAATGGATTC
Source organism: uncultured bacterium (assembly GCA_903906425.1). Classification (GTDB taxonomy): domain Bacteria; phylum Verrucomicrobiota; class Kiritimatiellia; order CAIVKH01; family CAIVKH01; genus CAIVKH01. Next base: position 22,310 of record CAIVKH010000349.1, on the reverse strand, counting down.
GTGTTCTTCTTTCCGATTTGAAAGCGGCTGGCGAGATCACTTGCCGAGGCAAGGGTCCGGCCGCCCGCTGGTCTCTGATGGGGAGTAAGGGTACTACGCCCGAGTGAAGGTATTAATAAGGGTACTATCCAGCGCGTAGTCCACGAAAAACGCCGTGACGAGCAATTCCGAAATAGACGCACTGTCGCACAAGTGGCTCGGCAAACTCATTCGTTTGAATCCGGCCACGGGCCGGGGAAATTGCGCGGGAAAAGCGCCGCACAAACCGCTGCTGTTGCTCTGCCTCCTTGATATGGCGGAAGACGGCGAAATCACACAACGAACATTCATTCGGACACCCGATCTGGTTCTCCGATTCAAAGCGTATGGCGGACTCGTCACGGACCGCTGGCCAACGCGTCTCAATCTATCCATGCCGTTTTTCTTCCTCAAGAGCCAGGGATTCTGGAGCGCGTTCACAACTGAAATGCAACCCGCCCTGTCGCCCGAATCGTGTGTGCTGTGCGAAATGCACGAGGAGTTTTTCGCGCTGCTCACCGATGCGGATTTTCGCCTCAAAGCGAGATTGCTACTCCTTTCGCACTACTTCACCAAGCCTGAGCAGTTGGCATTGATGACGAGCATGGGCCTTCGCGATGACGCGCGCGCACCACTTCCGAGCGTGGAAAAACTCTCGGGCGAAGCCGCGGATGCTGCGCGACGGAAAGGACGAAGCGCGCGCTTCGCGGTGCAGGTTGTTTCGTCCTATAAATTCACGTGCGCACTTACGGGACTCTGCTGCATCACGAGTGACGGCTCCGCCGTCGTTGATGCCGCACACATCGAACCGCGAGCGAAGACTTACAACGACGATCCGAGAAACGGTCTCGCATTATCGAAGAACGCACACTGGATGTTTGACGAGGGGCTTTGGTCCATCGCTCACGACGGGCGCATTCTTGTTGCAAAACGCCGATTCACTGAATTCGGACCGGATCAATTGCGTCTCGCGTCATACGAAGGCAGATTCTTGCAATTTGCCGATGGGGTTTCACTCCGGCCAACCGAACGATACTTCGACACGCACCGGCGGTTGCATAATTTCCACTGAGAGCAAGCTTTCCAAGGCGTGGTGAAGCTGTCAGATAATTCTGAAGGCCATGGAATACCACGAGGTCAAACTTCTTCTTGATCTGCCGGCAATCCGGTTGTTTCGCGCTTCCAACGCAGTCATGGTTCTCGGCTTTCTTTTTCGGACCTTCAAGAAAGACTATCGCGTTGCCATCCCGGAGGGCCAGTTGCGTGCGGCGCTCGATGTCTATTTGGAAGAGAGGCGCGAATCCGATCCGCTCTCTTATCCGCAAAACGCGGCAGATTATCTTGCGGACTGGTGCAGCGAGAGCCACGGCTTTCTGCGGCGTTACTACGGCACCGGCACTGACGAGCCGCTCTATGAATTGACGAACGGTTCTGAAAAAGCATTGCTGTGGCTGGAGTCGCTTCGCGAGGCGCGCTTTGTCGGAACGGAATCCCGCCTCGAAAGCATCTTCTCCGGCCTCGAAGAAATCCTCAAATTCTCATCGGATGATCCCGAACAACGAGTCAACGACTTGCGCAACGAAGCGGACAAAATCCAGGCAGAAATTGATCGAATTCGTGCGACAGGGCGAGTGGACACATTTACGCCCGTTCAGATCAACGAACGATACGCCCGCATCCTCCTGACAGCGCGGGAACTCCTGGCAGATTTCCGCCAGGTCGAAGACAACTTCAAACGAATCGCGCATGAGATCGCCGAACAACAGTCGCGTCCGGGCGTCACGAAGGGCGCAATTGTCGGGCATATGCTCGATTCGCACGACGCACTGCGCGCATCCGAGCAGGGGCAGAGTTTCTTTGCTTTCTGGGAACTTCTGCTCTCGCCGGATCGACAGACGAAATTTCAGGATGACGCAGGCAAAATCGCATCGCTTGATTTGCTGGATGAGGAGAACCGCAGGAGCACGATGTTGCGATACCTGATCTCGAATCTGCTTCGTGAAGGCGAAAAGGTTAATGATTCACACCAGCGCATGTCATCGAGTTTACGGCGCGTTCTCGACACAACACATCTCGCCGAGCGACGCCGGGTGGGTGAACTCTTGCGAGAAATTCGCAATGCCGCCCTCTCCGTTCGCGCCCACCCTCCCGACGATGACACATTTTTTGAGGTCGAAGATTTCCCCGACATTTTCACAACCATGAGCCGTCCGCTGTGGCAGAATCCAGATTCGACCGCATCTTCCGGAGTTGCGGAAGCAGAGGATGACAAGATCGGCCTTGATGACTTGCGACGATTCTGCAATTTGCCGCAAATCCGGCTGCAGGAATTGCGGCGTCGCGTTGACACCTGTCTGGCGTACGACAAATTCGCGACGCTTCAAGAAGTGCTCGATGCCTTCCCGCCGCGACAGGGCATGATGGAAATTCTCGGCTACCTCATCGTCGCCACGGGCGATCCGACGCACTTCGTCGGCGACGAATTCGACACGATAACACTGCCGCCACCGGACGCTCGTCGATGGAACGTTCCGCGCGTTCTGTTTCGAAAGCAATGACCATGCACGTCGCAAATTTCTTGAATCGTTGCGAAACCGAACTTCCAGTCACTGGAAATTTTCTCTCTCGCAACTTTCAATCATTGGAAATTATGGTGATGCCACGGACCTGACATGAGCGCACCCGAAACAAATTTTCCGCATTCCGCTTTCGTGAAGGCGAAGCTGCTGCAAGAGCCGCTGTATCGCGAAGACGAAGACTTGTGGATCATACTGCGATCGCAACAGGACGAAATCAGGCACTATTTCCGCCAGATCGGCCAGGAACTTGTGCTCGACGAAGCGGAGGGCTTCGCGTTCATCCGCCAGCTCGAATCCGAAGGCGATGACATCCGCGTGCCGCGGCTCGTCCAACGTCGCGCGTTGAGCTATCCAGCGACGCTGCTCCTCGTCTGCCTTCGCGAGGAATTCATGCGCTTCGATGCCACGCCCGGCGATTCAACGCGGCTGGTCATGTCGCGCGAGCAGTTGCGAAATTTGATTGTGGACTTCCTGCCCGAAACGACAAATCAGGTGCGCGACACGGGCAAGCTGGATCTTGCTATCAAGAGCCTCACCGATCTTGGATTTCTGCGGTTGCTCAATACGGCAGATGCAAACAATTACGAAGTGATGCGCATCATCAAAGCGCGTATCGCACCCACCGAGTTGGAAACCATTAAGGAACGGTTGCTTCGTCATGCCGAATCTGGAAATTGATTTTCCTTTGCAAGACGGTCGAAAACCGCTGCCGGGTTTTCGGCTGCGTCGACTGGAAGTGCTCAACTGGGGCACATTCCACGGTAAGATTTCAGTTCTTGCCGCAGATGGAAAATGGACGTTGCTTGTCGGCGAAAACGGCAGCGGCAAATCCACGGCCGTGGACGCACTTCGAACGCTGCTCGTGCCACCACGCATGCTCAACTACAACGATGCCTCCGGAGAACAAAAGCGCCGGGACCGGACGCGGCTAAGTTACATTCGCGGCACGTGGGCCACGGTGAGCCAGGAAGAGTCCGCGACCGCCATACCACAACATCTTCGCGGCCCGGGAAATTTTTCAAATCTACTCGCGGTCTTTGCAAACGAACACACCGGCGAAGCCGTCACGCTCGCGCAAATTTTATGGGAGTCCGGCGAAAAGGCGTCGGAACTTTATCTGATTTCACGCACCGACAGAAACATTCGCGAACATCTTTCGAATCTCGGCCCGAGCCGCGAATTCAAAAAGACGCTTCGGTCGCGGGGCTTCGATTCGTATGATAGCTTCAGTGCCTATTCTGAAGTTTTTCGCTCGCGCCTCGGTATTCCGAACGAAACCGCGCTCGAAGTTTTCAACCAGGCCATCGGTGTTAAGGAAGTCTTGGACATCAACCGCTTCATCCGACTCCACATGCTCGAAGGTTCCGACGCACTGGATTTCATTCAGAACCGGTTGCGGCCACATTTCAGCGAGCTTGACGCGTGCTGGCGCGCAATCGAAAAAGCGGAGAAACAACTCGCCGCGCTCGCGCCCATCGTCGAATGCCATCGAAAAATTGAAGAGGCGCTGGCGAAAAAACGCGAGTTCGATTCGCTGCTCGAACGAGCGCCATTTTTCTACGCCCACCGTCATCTCGAACTGCGCGAAGAAGAGGCGCGCAGACTCGAGGAGGAGCTGACACTGCTGAATCAGCAAAAAAAAGAGCTTGCCGGACAGCGCAAGACCGATGAGGCCGAACGCGACGCAAAGCTCATGGAACTTTCCTCGAACACCACACAGCAATCCATCGAACGGATTCAAACGCTGATGACTGTGGAAAACGAGAAGCTCGAAAACCGACGGCGGCGGCGCAACGAATTCACCGGCCATTTGAAAAAGCTTTCGATCCACGACCCGGTCGAATCGGCGGAACAATTTTCTGCACTCTGTGTAGGCGTGAAAGATACGCAGGGCCTGATTGAAGGTAATCGCAAAGCCGCCGACGATAAACGCGTCCGCTGTCTGATGGACAGACAGGAAGCAATCGCAAACCGCGAACGAATTTCATCCGAGCTGGAGTCGTTGCGTAAGAATCGCGTCCTGATCCCGCGAGATTTTGTCGCAGTTCGCGAGGCGGTTGCCGCAGCCACCGGCATCGTCGCAGACGACCTGCCGTTCGCTGGCGAATTGATGGAAGTGAAAGCGGATTATCGCGAATGGACCGGCGCGATCGAGCGGCTGCTGCATCAGTTCGGCGTCTCGATGCTTGTCGCGGAACAGCATTACGAGACCGTCGCCCGATTCATCAACGAGGAACATCTTCGCACGCGGTTCACGTTTCATCGCATCCCGGCTCAATTTAACGCTCCGCTCGCGGACCAGTTTCTGGACCGCGAGCGCGTACCTGCGCGGCTCAATTTCAAGGAAGATCACCACCACATTGCGTGGGTGAAGTCGGAAGTCATCCGCCGCTTCAATCACGTTTGTTGCCGCGATATTCAGAAGCTCAAGACCGTTGATTACGGACTGACACGGGAGGGTCTGATTCGCGATGGCCCGACACGCCATACGAAGGACGACCGAAAGGCCGTCAACGATGTCACCAACTACGTTCTCGGCTGGTCAGTCGAAGACAAGATCGCTGCGCTCACTCGCGAGTATTCCGTAGTTGAGAAGAAGATTGTAGCCGCCGAGGTCAAGGCATCCGAGGCGGAAAAACAGGTCAGGAAATTCGATGACCAACTGGAGGCCATTCGCGGAATCATCGCGGTTGGTTCGTTCACCGAAATAGATTTTCGTTCAGTACAAGTCGAATTGAACCGCCTCAAACGCGAACTGGATGAACTCGAATCCAGTTCCGAACAATTGCAGGTGCTCAAGCGCCAGCTTGAATCAATCGAAAGACGCTTGAAGCGAAACCAGGTGGAATTGGACGAACTGACCAAGCGAATCGGTGCCAATGAGCGCGATCGTCAGAACAACGACCGTGTTCTGCGCGAACTTCGCCAGCAGATCAGGGACAGCGATACGGCTGCATTCACCCAGTGGGCCGCTGAATTCGACCGCGTGCAGGAAGTGGGCGAGGTAACGCTCGGCAACATCCGCCAGATCGAAGATCAAGTCCGCGACCGCCTCACAAAACAGGCGGCCCGGCAACTGGGTTTCGCAAATACCGCCACAAACGAAATGCTGCCGCACATGCAGAATTTCCTGCGCGATTACGCAGAACATTCCGCGAACCTGAGGGCAGGCGCGGAATTTGCCGCCGATTTTGCGACGTTGCGGGAACAGATTTCACGCGACGATCTGCCAAAACACAAACAGCGCTTCGAGGAATTTCTCGGCCATACGCTCATCGGCGAAATGGCCCAGTTCCAGACCATGCTTCTGAATCACGACAAAGAAATTCGTATGCGCGTCGATGCCGTCAACGCTTCGCTACGAAAAATTGCGTTCTCCGAATCAACGCACGTCCAGATCGTCGCATCGCAAACGCGCGCCGACGACATCGGGCAATTTCGCGCAAAATTGCGGGCATGCCTAGAAAAGGGGCTGAAACCGGATGACGAAGACCGCCTCCGCATTTTCACGCACATCCGCGAACTCATTGCACAATTTGAGAAAGACGAACCGTGGGCAAAGCGCGTCACAGACGCCCGCAACTGGCTTGAATTCGGGGTGCGCGAAATCGCCGACGCAGACAAACGTGAAGTAAATTACTATTCCGCTTCGTCAGGCAAATCGGGAGGACAAAAAGCCAAACTCGCGTTCACGATTCTCGCATCTGCCATCACCGCGCAATACGGGCTCGTCACCGCGGAGTCAGACGCGAAAACATTTCGGCTCGTCGTCATTGATGAAGCGTTCGCGCGCACCGACGAGGCAAATTCACAACGCGCCTTGGAGCTTTTCAAGAAGCTCGATCTCCAACTCATCATTGTCAGCCCCTTCGACGCCAAGAGCCGGATTGTCGAAAACTACGTTGACAGTTTTCACCTCGCCGTAAATCCCGACGGAAACAACTCGCGGTTGTGCCGCGCATCACGCGCCGAATATGAGAGTGCGCTTGCCGGTAATTCCGAGTCGCAGAAAAAGGAGACCGCAGATGTTATCACCGGATGACATCAAGCGGCTTTGCCAGCGCAAATTTCCCGCATTCCTCAAATCCCTCGTCACCGGTGATATGTTTTTTCCGCTCGAAATCCGATTCGGACGTCCGTCAACGACAGATGAATGGGAAAAACTTCGCGCGGAAATCACCGCGCTGACGGATGGCGCTCATGGCTATCGCATCGAATGGTCCGAAAAGAACACGCGTAAATGGGGCCGCCAGAAACTGCCCGATCGCGTCTGGTTTGAAACCGAGGAGGAATTTGTCCGCGCGATAGGGAAAGTCAGCGATGTTGCTCGCTTCCGCGAAAACCTGCTTCTCACCCGCAAAATCTGTCCATTACTCGAACCCTGGCTCCCCGAGAACGTTGTCGCACTCATCGATTTTGCCGACGACTGGAACGGCCTGCTCCAAGTGTGCGCCTATTTTCTGAACAACCCGCGCCCCGGCCTGTTCGCGCGCGAGCTGCCGGTGGACGTTGACACGAAGTTCATCGATCGGCTTCAGGCCATCCTCGGCAAAATGCTCGAATTCCTTCTGCACGTCGAAGCACGGGACGGCACCCGATTCGAAGAACGATTTAATCTGCGCTACGACGAACCCATCATCCGCCTGCGAATTCTCGACGAATCCTTGCGTGAATTGCTGCACCTGCCGGTGTCCGATTTTTCGTCGCCGCTCTCGGAGTGCGCCAATTTCCAATGGCAAAATCTCAATGTCATCATCACCGAGAACAAAATGAATTTTCTGACGCTCCCGAAGTTTGAGCGCGCGATCGGCATCTGTGGTGGCGGCCACGCCGCCGCGCTTCTCGCGCGACTCCCATGGCTCCACAATTGTCACCTCTACTATTGGGGCGACATGGACGAGCACGGCTTTCAAATTCTCGCGAATCTGCGCGCTTCATTTCCGGCCGTCACCAGTTTGATGATGGACGATACAGCACTTTCCGATTTCATGAAGCTCACCGCGCAAGGCGTGGCTGGCGACACGTTCGATATATCGCGGCTGACCGCGGACGAACGCAAAGCATACGAAAAAATTCGGGCCGAACATTTGCGACTGGAGCAGGAAAAAATCCCGCACACCGCTGCCGTGTCCCGACTGCTGATGAAAATACGTGGGTGAATTAACCCGATGCGCAGACCACCGCAATCGCAAAACGCGCCAACAAGTGATTCCAACATCGTCACCGCCGTGCATCTCCCGCTGCATCAATTCTTGCGATTGAAACCGCGGCGCGACAATATGCGGGCCAATTAGGAAATTGGTGAGATGATTTCGTCGCCAGCATGATGACACCGGAACAACGAGCGCGGAAGCAGATCGATCAGAAACTGATCGCGGCCGGTTGGATCGTTCAAGAGAAACTGAATCTCAATTTGCACGCAGGTCCCGGCATTGCTCTTTGCGAAACCGATGTCGAAGGCGGTTTCGCCGACTACATGTTCTTCGTGGATGCAAAGTCAATCGGAGTGCTTGAAGCCAAATCAGCGGGAACGCCGCTCGTCGGCGTCGCCGACCAGTCCGAGCGCTATGCCGTAGCACCAACCGAGGATTTTCAACGTTGGGCCGACACGTTGCCATTCACCTACGAATCCAACGGCGAGGAAACCCGATTCCGCGACCTTCGAGATCCACGCTCGCGCTCGCGTTTTGTCTTCAGCGTGCATCGTCCGGAAACGTTGCGTGCATGGGCCGAGCAATCGAACACACTCCGCGCGCGATTGATGAAACTCCCGGAGCTAGTCACCGCCGGCCTGCGTGATTGCCAGATCGAAGCCGTGAACGGTCTCGAAAAATCCTTCGCCCGCCAGCATCCGCGCGCCCTCGTGCAGATGGCCACCGGCGCGGGCAAGACGTGGATGGCCGTCACCGAATGTTACCGCCTCATCAAATTCGGCGGCGCGCAACGAATCCTTTTCCTCGTTGACCGCGCCAATCTCGGCAAGCAGGCCAAGAACGAATTCGATCTCTGGCACAGCCCCTACACCCAGCGTCGTTTCACCGACGAATACATCGTCCAGCGTCTCGACGGCATCTCGCTTGAGCCCCGCGCAAAGGTCGTCATTTCCACGATCCAGCGCCTTTACTCCGCCCTGACCGGCAAGCCGATTGACGATGACGCCGACGAACGCTCCACCTACGAAGCCAGCGGCGACACCGACGAACCGCGTCCCGTCCAATACAATCCCGCGCTCCCGCTCGACACCTTCGACATCATCATCGTGGATGAATGCCATCGCTCCATTTACAACCTCTGGAAAGGCGTGCTCGATTATTTCGACGCCTTTCACGTGGGCCTCACCGCCACACCCTCGCCGTACACGCTCGCTTTCTTCAATCAAAACCTCGTCTCCTCCTACACGCACGAACAGGCCGTGCTCGACAAGGTGAACGTCGGCTACGACATCTACCGCATCCGCACCAAGCTCTCCGAAAAAGGCGCGACCGTGGAACGCGGCAACCATCTCGAAAAGATCGAGCGCCGCACCCGCCGCAAACGCTGGGAAAAGCTCAAGGACGACTACACCTGGAAAAGCGCCGAACTCGATCGCTCCGTCGTTTCAGACACGCAGGTCCGAACCGTCATCACCCATTTCCGCGACGCGCTCTTCACCAAGATGTTTCCTCACCGCAGCGGCGACTGGATACCCAAGACGCTCGTTTACGCCAAGGACGACGCCCACGCCGACCGCATCGTGGACATCGTTCGCGACGTGTTCGGCGAGGGAAATGACTTCTGCAAAAAAATCACCTATCGCTCCGGCGGCAAGAAAACCACCGATGACCTCATCGCCGAATTCCGTACCTCGCCGCAGCTCCGCATCGTCGTCACCGTGGACATGATCGCCACCGGCACCGACATCAGGCCGCTCGAAGTCGTCATGTTCCTGCGCGACGTGCGCTCCGCCGTTTACTACGAACAGATGAAAGGCCGCGGCACGCGCGTCATCGAACCGCACGAACTGCGCACCGTCACCCCCGACGCCAAGGCCAAGACCCATTTCGTCCTCGTGGACGCCGTCGGCGTAACCCAGAGCACCAAGTCCGCCTCCCATCCGCTCGAACGCCTGCCCAACGTCTCCTTCGAAAAACTTCTCGAGAAAGTCGCGCGCGGCAACCGCACCGACAAAACCCTCTCATCGCTTGCCAGCCGTTTGATCCGGCTCGACGCCGCCCTCGAACCCGCCGACCGCGACCGCGTCAGCGCCAAATGCGGCAAGACGCCCGCCGAACTCGGCCGCCCGCTCGGCGAGAGCGTTGACACCGATCTGCAGATCGCCGAGGCCCGCCGCGCCAACGGCCTGCACGACGACAAGGAACCCACCGGCGAACAGACCGAAGCCGCCGCCACCGCCATGAAAGAAGCCGCCGTGAAACCCTTTCACGACCCCGACCTGCGGAAACTACTCGTCGAACTCCAGACCCGCGCAGAAATCACCGTGGACCACCTCAGCCCCGACACCATCCTCGACGGCACCGGCTACGACGTGGAAAAGGCCCGCGGCTACATCCAGAACTTCGAGCAGTTCCTCGCCGAAAACCGCGACCGCCTGCTCGCCCTGCAAATCCTCTACAACCGCCCGCACGCAAAACGCCATCTCACCTACGACCTCATCCGCGAACTCGCCCAGGCCATGGAAGGCAGCGCCTATCACCTCGCCCCCGCCGAAGTCTGGAAATGCTACGCCCGCCTGCGCGCCGACCGCGTCAAAACACCCGAACCCGGCGAGGCCCTCACCAACCTCATCTCACTCGTACGCTTTGCCACCGGCCAGCAGGGCGAACTCGCCCCGTTCCCCGAACTCGCACGCCAGAAATTCCAGACCTGGCTCACCCAGCAGGAAACCGCCGCCGGCAAACCATTCGCCCCCGAACAACGCGCCTTCCTCGCGCTCATCGCCGAGGAAATCGGCGCAAACGCCGCCCTCGAAACCAAAGACCTCGACCATGGCACGCTCAAATCCCGCGGCGGACTTCCCCGCGCGTTGGCCCTGTTCGGCCGCGACCGCCTTTCCATGCTGCTCGACGAACTAAACGAGGCCATCGCCGCATGACCACGCCACTCACCAACAACGACAATTTCCAACCATTGGAAAAATCCCCGGCGGCAGTTTCCAATCATTGGAAATTTCAAGTACGGCAGTTTCCATCCAATGGAAAATTCCGCTGCGACCATTTCCATTCAATGGAAATCTCCGCATGAGCGCGCCGACCGATGTCTGACAAACTTCCAAAAGGATGGGCGAAGACAACGCTCGGCGAAGTCTGCGCGCGAGTTCCGACGATCCAGCCCGGCGTCACGCCAGATTCCGAGTTCACGTATTTCGACATCGGCGGCATCGACAACGGAACCAACCGCGTCGTTGAGACGAAAACTGTAACTGGTCGCGATGCTCCGAGTCGGGCGCGGCAGGCAGCGCAAACGGGAGACATTTTGTTTTCAACGGTGCGGACGTACCTCAAGAAGATCGCCCGCATCGAACGCGACTACCCGAATCCAGTTGCCTCGACGGGCTTCACCGTACTTCGCGCGGCCGAAGGCGTATCGTCACAATTCCTGTTCTGCCGCGTGTTATCCGAAGATTTTTTGCAGCCGTTGCACGCGTTGCAAACCGGTTCAAGTTATCCAGCCGTTCGCGACAAAGATGTGTTCGCCCAGCCGATTCCACTTCCGCCGACGCGCGAGCAAGAGCGGATTGTGACGAAGCTGGATGCGTTGCTGTCGCGCGTGGCGGCGGGCGAGGCCGCCGCGCGTCGCGCCCTCGAACGCCTCGAACGGTATCGCGCCGCCGTCCTCCACGCCGCCGTCACCGGCGATCTCACCAGCGAATGGCGCAAAACCCACAAGCCCGACGAAACCGGCGCACAACTCCTGCAACGAATTCTAAAAGCCCGGCGAGAAATCTGGGAAGCGACCGAATTCAAACGCCTCTGCGATGCCGGCAAGAAACCGACGGACGACAAGTGGAAATCTCGTTACGAAGAGCCAAAGCCGCCAAGGAATGATGGCCTTCCCGAACTGCCCAAAGGCTGGACCTCGGCAACGATTGAACAGATCTCATTTCTAGTTCAATACGGCAGCTCGTCGAAGACGGCTAAAGGCACAAACGGTATTCCAGTCTTACGAATGGGCAATATCGTTGATGGTTTAATCGATGCTTCCGATTTGAAGTTTCTTTCCGTAAATCATGCTGAATTCCCTGCCTTATTGCTTTGCGATGGCGATCTTCTTTTTAACCGCACAAACAGCATGGAGCTTGTTGGAAAAACAGCAATCTACAGAGGCACGCCAAGCCCATGTTCATTTGCCAGCTACCTGATCCGCGTCCGCTTTCTCGGCGGATTTGCTCCTGAAATCGCCGCGCATTTCATCAACTCTGCGCTGGGGCGCGATTGGATCTTGTCGGTAGCAAGCCAGCAGGTCGGCCAGGCGAATGTCAACGGCAGTAAATTACAGAGTCTCACAATTCCTCTTCCACCGCAGAACGAGCAAATGGCAATCGTGCGCGAAGTGGAGCGCCGCTTTGCAGCAGCCAACCGACTGGCCTCGACACTCAATCGTCAACTCGAACGCGCCCGTGCAATGCGCCAATCGCTTCTGCGCGAATCTTTCGCCGGACGTCTCGTCCAGCAAAACCAAAACGACGAACCCGCTTCCGTCCTGCTCGACCGCATCCGCGCCGCCCGTGAAGCCGAGGCCAAACAACCGAAAATCAAACGCACGTTTCCACGTCACTCGCGAAAAGTCGCGCGCAGCACCTCTCGTTCCCGGTCTGCGATGAAAGAAAATATTCCATGAGTCAGACAGCATCAGCCCTCGTTCAAAAAGTATGGAACTACGCCCACGTCCTCAAAGACGACGGGCTGGCGTTCATGGATTACACCGAGCAGATCACGTTTCTGCTCTTCCTCAAAATGGCCCACGAGCGCGAACTGCTCGGCTTGGAGAATGTCATTCCCAAGAAATTCAACTGGGCCGCGCTCAAGAAGGAGTCGGGCGACCCGTTGGAGTTGCAGTATTCCAAGACACTCCGCGAACTCGGCAAGCTGCCCGGTTTGCTCGGCATCATCTTCGCCAAGGCGCAGAACAAAATCACCGACCCCGCCAAGCTTGAACGCCTCATCTCCATGATGGATTCGGAGAACTGGGCCGGGCTGGACATGGACGTGAAGGGCGAGATTTACGAGGGCCTGCTCGCGCGCAACGCCGAGGACGTGCGCGGCGGCGCGGGCCAGTACTTCACCCCGCGCCCCATCATCCGCGCCATCGTGCAGGTCATGCGCCCCGAACCCACGATGCGCATCGCCGATCCCGCGTGCGGCACCGGCGGATTCCTCCTCGCCGCCTACGAATATCTGGTGAAGTCGAATCCCGGTCTGGATCGCAAGGCGCAGCGGTTTCTCAACGAGGAAGCCATCCACGGCACCGACATCGTGCCCAGCGTCACGCGCCTCTGCGCGATGAATCTTTACCTGCACGGCATGGGCGGCAGCGACAAGACGATCGTCGAAACCGCCGACAGCCTCGCCAAGAAACCCGCCACCGTTGACATGGTGCTCACGAATCCGCCCTTCGGAAAGAAGAGCAGCATCACCGTCATCAACGACGACGGAAAGCGCGAGACGGAAAAAATCTACTACGAGCGCCAGGATTTCTGGGCCACGACCAGCAACAAGCAGCTCAACTTCGTGCAGAACGTGTGTTCCATGCTCACCGACACCGGCACCGCCGCCGTCGTCGTTCCCGACAACGTTCTCTTCGAAGCCGGCGCGGGCGAAAAAATCCGCCGAGCCCTGCTGGAGCGCTGCGATGTCCACACCCTGCTGCGCCTGCCCACCGGCATCTGGTATTCACCCGGCGTCAAAGCCAACGTCATCTTCTTCGACAAAAAGCCCGCCGCCAAAACCCCGTGGACAAAAGAACTGTGGGTTTACGACCTGCGGACAAACCAAAACTTCACTCTCCGCCAGAACCCCATCGCCGACGAAGACCTGAAAGATTTCGTACTGCGTTACCACACCGCAAAGCGCAGCAAGCGCGAGGAAACCGAACGCTTCAAGCGATTCACCTACGCCGACCTGATGGCCCGCGACAAAGCCAACCTCGACATCTTCTGGCTCAAAGACGACTCCCTGACCGACACCGAAAACCTCCCCAAACCCGCCATCCTCGCCGCCGAAATCATCGAAGACCTCGAAGAATGCCTGGAAGAATTCCGCGCCGTCGAAGAGGAATTAAAAGTCCAGTCATGATCCCGTCCGAAACATTTCACTCCGCAATTTCCAATCAATGGAAAACCCCCGCAGTCAACTTTCCAATGTATGGAAATTCCGCAGCAAGATTCTCATCGCATCGCCCGCCCGCCCCGCGCATCGCCGACGGAATGCGCATCATTTTTCCGCAAATTTACCGCGCTTGCCAGAAATTGCTGCAATCGCTAAATTGCGTTGAATTTTTTCGCGAGGAAATATGAAAAAGAACAAGACAATCTGGATCGCGATCGCCGCTCTGATCATTTTGGCCGCGACCTTCGTTTGGAACAGATACCACTATGGGAAAAAGGATGAGATCGTCGTCGGTGCCATTTTCGACCTGACGGGGTCTCTTTCGTACATGGGGCAATGGTCTCTCGAAGGAGCCAAATTGGCAGAAAAAGACATAAATGCGGCCGGGGGCATTAAAGGCAAGAAGCTTCGCCTTTTGATCGACGATGCGGAAACCAATCCACAGAAAGCCACCACGGTTTTTCAACGTTTTATTTCCGTCGAGAAATTCCCAATTGTAATCGGATTCAACGCCAGCGGTGAAGTAATGGCGGCAGCCCCAATCGCAAACAGAGAACACGTCGTTTTGTTTTCGAGCGGTGGGGCAAGTCCTACAATTACAGATGCGGGAGATTATGTTTTCCGAAATCGCCTAAGCGGTGCAGTTGAAGCGTCGGCTATGGCTGACATCGCGTTCCAACAATTGGGATTTCGTCGGGGGATGATTCTTCATATTTCAACAGAATACGGGGAAGGATATGCAGAAGCATTCCGAATTCGTTTTTCAGGACTTGGGGGGGAGATCGTGTCAAAAGAGAGTTTCACTCAAGATCAAACGGACCTCAAATCACAAGTCGAAAAAATTAAACAGGCGCAGAATCTCGACTTTGTTTACGTCGCCTCTTTCGCGCGAGAAGGCGCACGCCTTCTTAAACAGGCCAAAGAAATCGGTGTTTCCACCCATTGGTTATCTTCAAATGCACTTGAAGGTCCCGAACTTTTCACGATTGCAGGGGATGCCGCGAATGGTGTTCTGCTCACGGTAGAGGCATACGATCCGCACAGTTTAGAATCCTCCTCTTTCAATGATGAATACCGTGCAGCATACGGCCGGGATTCGGAAATGTTCGCTGCACATGCGTACGACGCAGTTCGCATTGTGGCTAAACTTATCGAAGAAGCTGGATACAACGGCGAAGCCCTTAAGAATGCACTTTATGAGACGAAGGATTATCCCGGCGCATCAGGAAGGACTTCATTTGACAAGAACGGTGATGTTATCAAAGCCGTTGCATTGAAAGAAACACGTGACGGAAAGTTCTTCGCGATTCCTCCAGAAAAACTCACCAATGAAAGAAAGTGAATTTAAGATTTATGACAGAACCCACTCCAACTAACGGCGTGTTCGCAAAGGCGATTTCTGAGGAATGGATTTATCCGTTGGAGAAAACGCCATTGCTGGTCTTCCGGCCGAAGATGACACGGTTAATCACTGCCTTACGTCGCCTCTTGGTCAACGACATCGCTCATGATCATGGATTTGAAGAGTATGTGTTCCCGCGGATGGTACCTGAGGAAGTTCTTGCAAAAACAGGCTGGCTTAATAATCACCGTGAAGAAGCATGGCTTGTTGACCCTAAGCGAGAATTCGTATTCCACCCGGATAATCCGGAAGAAACGGCAGGTTTGTTTGTGAAAGACAGCTCCTTTCCTGGATTTCCATCTACTCCACTTCCGTACGCGCTTGACCCCATACAATGTGTCTCGCTCTACTATGCCCTCTTCAACAAGACGCTTGAACATGGCAAATGGCCAGTCAAAGCGTTTGAGTACCAGGGGGGATGGAGCCATAGATACGAAAAGATGGCGAGCGGCCTATTACGTGGCGTTGAATTTCTTCGGTTAGAATTAGTCTGGATAGCAGACAGGCAGAAAGCTGATGACATTCGTACCGAAGTGCTGCAAGCAGCGGGACATGCCTTAAAGGAACAGCTTGAACTCAAAATCCAGTTGGCTGCGGGTGATTCATGCTTTGAGGAGCCTGCATTATTAAAGTATGATAAGTTTTGGGATCTTAAAGATGTTGCAACATTGGCACAGCAGGCCGCGTCAATTGACATCGTAGGAACGTATGGTGCCAGCGAATCAATCGAAATTGGCTCCACCGGTCGCCACGATTCGCTGCCACGCCGGTTTCAGATCAAACTAAAAGACAATGGTGGCAGAGAAATTAGTGCTTGGAGTGGATGTTTGGGTATTGGAGTTACCCGTTTAGCCGCCGTTTTCTTGAGTGCGCACGGCTTTGATGTGAACAAATGGCCGGAGCGGATCTTACGCTATTACAATCAAGCCGGCAAAAAAGACGATTAGTATGCCCCTGCGTCTCTCAAAACCACGCGAGCATGTCGGATTGACAGTCAAGTTCATGTTATGGGCGTCGTGGTTGACCGCCGAAATTGGACTTCTGTTGGATCTTTTCCATACCGCCAGACTTTTAGAGTTAGTTGGCGTTGGATTGGGTTCGTTTGGCGCCATTTTCGCCATTCTAGCGATGATTGACGCTCACAAAGCATTTGTAAAAGCGGAGCAGGTAGAAGAAGCGATCGGGTCCTTTCGGATGAGTTTTCAAGACGTAATTGATGAAATGGTGAAAATGTGTAGAAATGCTCAACACACGCTCAGTATTCTTATTCCAACACCTGGTTATGGATACCTATTTGACGAAACTGATCTGAGCCGTTCGCTCGTCGAAGAACTTGAGGCGTTCATCAGGAGGGATGGGACAAAACTCGATCTCTTCTTGATTGTGGGAGATCAATCACGTCCGGCAAAAGAATTGATCCCCCAGAGGTATTTGCGCCGGGCCTTTCAGCTTGAGGAAGAAAGAAAGAGTCGAGCCGTGACCGCGAGGGGGTATATAGAACTCATTGAGCGAGTGTTCTCCGCTGTCGATACAAACGCGAGCAAGGCCAAGCTCACGATATTAAAAGCCGACCCGAATATCCGATTAATTATTGCCGACGATCAGCAAGACAATCGTTGTTGTCTTCTCTCTTTCGCTCAGTCTGACCCCGCTAACATTGCGCGGGAATTTAAGTCAACAGGCTTCAAAAGCACTCATGGTCACATGGTGCAAGCTGTGAACGATCTATTAGCTGTCTATTCGTCTGAGTTGGGCAGCGAAGTGGAACACGCACAAATTGATTACATCAAGTCCTTTTATGTCATGGCTCGATGAAGCAAGTACTAGCCAATGCATTGGTAGCAGGCTCAATATATTCCCTCGTTGCCATTGGATTTAGCTTCGTTTGGAGTGTAACACGGTTCTTTAATTTCGCTCACGGAGCAATTTTCAGTTTAAGCGCGTACGCCGGATATGTCGCAGTAAAACAGATGCACTTATCGCTTGCTTCTGGGATTGCCATCGGGATAGTCATCGGAACTATTGCTGGTGTCGTTACAGAGGTCGCGGTATATCGACGGCTTCGCGAGAAACACGCATCTCCTGCCGTGTTGCTTCTTTCATCTCTCGGTTTGCTTATTGTAATCCAAAACTTCATTTCGCTATTCTTTGGTGATCAGCCGCGCGTCCTGCGAACTGGCGGAGTTTCGGAAGGTGTGGCAATCCTGAGCGTGAGGCTTACAAAGGTCCAAATTACCATTTTGTTAGCCAACATAATGCTCACGGTAACGGCATGGGCGGTTCTTCGGCGAACGCGGTCTGGAATGTCGATTCGAGCAGTATCTAGCGATCCAGATTTGGCAAAGTGCAATGGAATTGATGTTGATCGAATCATCATGTATGTGTTTGCGGCTGGTTCCGCAGTCGCGGCTATAGGCGCGATTCTTGTCGGTTTGGATACAGACATTACACCATCAATGGGTTTTAATGCACTATTGATGGGTGCTGCGGCAGCCATTATCGGCGGATTTGGAAGTGTATTGGGAGCATTTGCCGGAGGTCTACTTGTAGGCTTTGTCCAACACTTCGGGGTGTGGAAGCTTCCAACAGAATGGCAGGATGCGATTGTATTCATCGTCGTTTTGTTATTCTTAATATTCCGACCGCAAGGTTTCTTCGGTAAGAAACTGAGAAATGCGCACGTCTAAATGGAATACTTTGGGCACATTCTTGTCATTCTTGCCGTCTATGTGACACTTGTTGTTTCCATTGATCTAATTGCCGGCCACTCGGGTCTGATATCTGTAGCCCATGCGGCATTCTACGGGATCGGGGCGTACACTTCGGCGCTGTTCGCCACTGTTCTCGGCGCATCGTTTCTCGTTGGTGTGTCCGCAGGCATGGCGGTGGCGTTTCTGTTTTCCTTCATCATTTCGCTGCCTTCTCTGCGGGTGCATGATGATTATTTCGTCATCGCGACATTCGGATTCCAAATGATCCTATTCAGCGTGTTCAATAACTGGACGAACATGACGCGCGGCCCGCTCGGTATCCCCGGCATTCCCCAGCCCGTCATCTTCGGCTGGCACGTCACCACGCATCTCGATTTCCTGATTCTGGCCGCCCTCTTTGCGGCCTTTGCGTTCTTTGTGGTAAATCGAATTTCCGCATCCCCATTCGGCCGAGTCCTCCACGCCATCCGCGAAGACGAAGTCATGGCCGGTTCACTGGCAAAGAACACGCTGCGCTACAAAGTGACCGCCTTCGCCGTCAGCGCCGCCCTCGCGGCGATGGCCGGCAGCCTCTACGCCCACTACATCACCTACATTGACCCGACCAGCTTCACCGTCAACGAATCCATCCTTGTCCTCTCCATGGTCATCATCGGCGGAGCCGGCAGCAAATGGGGACCGGTGATAGGCGCGGTGGTACTTGTCGTATTGCCCGAAGCCCTGCGATTCGTCGGCTTCCCCTCATCCGTAGCCGCCAACATGCGCCAGATCATCTACGGTGCTCTTCTGGTAATCATGATGATGTACCGCCCCCGCGGCCTGGTCGGCAACTACGGCTTTGGAAGATAATCATGAATATCCTCTTCCATCAATTATTGCTGCTTTTCCGTGTGCTCTGTGTATTCCGTGGTGAAATTCTGACTAGTGTTAATCAGTGTTCATCTGTGGGTAAGACCTCTTCCGTGTTTTCCGTGGTTTGAATTATGGCAGCCAAACTCACATTGAAATGCGAAAACCTGACGAAATCCTTCGGCGGCGTCCACGCCCTCGCCGGAGTGTCCCTGTCATTTCCCCCTGCCGGCATCACCGCCATCATCGGCCCCAACGGAGCAGGCAAGACCACGCTTTTGAACGTCCTCTCCGGCTTTCTCCGCGCCGACAGCGGCACGCATTCGCTCGGCGACCGCAACACAACACATCTGCCGCCCCACAAAATCGCCCGCCTCGGCCTCACGCGGACATTCCAGAATCTCCGCCTCATCACCCTTGTTCCTGTCCTCGAAAACGTCATGCTCGCCCGTCCGGGGCAGCGCGGCGAGAGACTTTTCTACGCCCTCACACGAATCGGCGTCGCGACCGAGGAATCCGCCAACAAACAGCGGGCCATGGAAATCCTCGAATTCGTCGGCCTGAAAGAAAAGGCGAACGAAGCCGCAGGCGAATTGTCCTACGGCCAGCAGAAACTTCTTACCCTCGCCATCTGTCTCGCGACGGAATCACCAATCCTGTTTCTCGACGAACCCGTCGCCGGCGTGAATCCCGAAATGATCCAGAAGATTCTCGGCCTGTTGAAACAACTTCGCGACGACGGAAAGACGATCATCTTCATCGAACACGACATCGAGGCCGTGAGGCAGATAGCCGATACGGTAATTGTCATGGACGAAGGCAAAGTTATCGCCCAGGGAAATCCGCACGAAGTCTTGGATCGCCCCGAAATCATGGAGGCGTATCTCGGATGACCGCCGCGTCTCCAGCGTCCGGCAATCCTTCCATCCTTTCGGTTCGTGACCTCATCACCGGTTACGGGAAGAAACAGATTCTTAACGACATCAGCGTTGACGTACCCAAAGGCGAGATTGTCGCCTTGATCGGTCACAACGGAGCGGGCAAGTCCACCTTGCTCAAGGCCATCTTCGGTCTGATACCAATCTGGAATGGCCAATTGTTCCTAGACGGTCAGCCGGTGGAAAACCCCCAGCCCCGTTCCCTGCTTCGCTCCGGCGTGGCCTATGTCCCGCAAGGCAACCGCGTTTTCGGAGACCTCACCGTTGCCGAAAACCTCGAAGTCGGCGGCATCACTGTCACCAACAAGCAAACCCGCCACGACGGCATAGAGCGCGCCTTGTCCCAATTTCCCGTTTTACGCGACCGCCTCAAACAACGCGCTGGCACGCTCTCAGGCGGCGAGAAACAAATGCTCGCCCTCGCCAACGCCCTCGTCGTCGCACCGCGCGTGCTTTTGCTGGACGAACCATCGCTCGGCCTTTCGCCGCCCATGATAACCGAAGCCCTTTCACTGATTCAGAAGCTGAATCGTGATTCCGGCGTTTCCATCTTGATCGTCGAACAAAAAGTCCGCGAAGTCCTTGGCATCTGCCATCGCGTCTATGCCCTGAAAGTCGGCAAAGTCACCTACGCCGGCCCCCCCGACGAACTCCGCACCAACCGCGACCGTCTCCGCGAAGTTTTCCTGTGAGCGCTGAGGCCCTGCCGGAAGTTATTGCCTACGCCGACGGCGCGTGCCGCGGAAATCCGGGGCCGGGTGGATACGGTGTGGTTCTGATGACGGGGTCTCATCGCAAAGAGCTTTCAGGCGGCTGTCGGAAAACCACGAACAATCGCATGGAACTGCTGGCCGCGATACGCGCGTTGCAGGCATTGAAAAAGAAATGTCGCCTTGTGCTCCACACGGATTCAAAATATCTCGTAGAGGGCATCAACAAAGGCTGGGCGATTCGCTGGCGGTCGAAGCACTGGTGGATTACGGCCAACAGACGCGCGAAGAACAGCGACCTCTGGGCCGAACTCCTGACACTGATCGAGGCACACGAGGTCAAGATCGTATGGGTCAAAGGGCATGTCGGCATCGAAGATAATGAGCGCGCGGACCGGCTCGCGGAATCTGCTGCCACCAGGCCGGATCTCCCGCCAGACGAGGGCTATGAGCGCCTGCTTGCAAATCCTGAACCTATGTCCATTCCCGAGGGCACTCCCTGCTTCAAGTGCGGAACACCGGTTGTAAAGCGTGAACCAAAGCTGAAGCCCAAGCATGGCCTGACACATTGCTATCAATGGTTCATGTATTGTCCCTCCTGCAAATCCACGTACACGACCGAAGATGCAAAACGCATTGTTGTGGCACCCCCGCAGCTTCCCCTATGTCTTTGTCGGCGTTCCGAAACTCAGCGCGTTGTTCCCGTTGATCGCAGACCTTTGGCGAATTTCAGCAGGCAATCGACACCGTCGAATTGCAGATAGTTCAAGAAACTGACTTGGTGGGAGAAAGCTTTCTCCCTGGTCGAAGCCGCCGCGTCTTCTCCACACCCTCATCGAGCGGAAACCGAGTTTTCCGCAACTCCTTCCTTTGATCGTCTCGCTTTGCTCGCAGCCCAAGCCCGCTAAACACGGGATGTGGTTTCAATTCCGTCTGCCTTCGAACTGCTTGGTGGATTCGTTTCTCGCACGCGACCGTGTGCGACCCGTGTTGTTGTGGTCAATCGCTGACGACCGTTCTTCTGCCGTTTTGTCTTTCGCTCACCCGCGGCCCTCTCGGCGGTGGGGGATGCCTGCGGCACGGGCCCCTTCTGAAGCGCACTTCCCTATCCGCCCACCGCCGGGCCGCTTTCGGAGAGGGTGAAGCGAAAGACGAAAACGGACGAACGGCTATGACCACAAAACAAACCACGGGCACACACATGAAACAAACATCCACCAACCAGACGGGCAGACGGGAAGCTCCTGACTCTTCCGTCCAACCAGCTAAGTCCACGGTAAGAGAAGCACGAAGAGCGGCACGCCGCTTGCACGGCGGATTCGATTTCCAGCAGCAGGCAGCGCACACGCTCGCGCTTGCGCTTTCCACTTTCGGCGGTCGCGTGATCGCCGTTGAAACAAACACGCAGGCGACAGCCTGAGACGGAGAAAGAAGCCATGAAGAAGAACAGCAAGAAGAACACGACCGAAACCACGAAGCCCGCAGCGCAGGCCGCGCCGACAGCGCAGCCGACAAGCGAGCCGCAGCAGGAGCAGAAGCCGGATTTTTATGCACGGCTTTTGACCGACCGACCGAACGAGGCCGCGAGCATCATGGCGACGTTGAACCGCCGGAAGGACTTTGCGCTCCGCCAGCTTTCCGCGCACTTGAAGGCAGGCCGGAACGCGAGCGAAGCCTTGCAGCACGCGATGGCGATTGCGTTCCCGAAACACAGCACGCAGCAGGCCGCGCCGTGATCGTGATTGAAGCCCTTTTGATCTTCGCACTCCTCGCGCTTGT
>CAIVKH010000348.1 GCA_903906425.1 uncultured bacterium | reverse complement strand
GGAAGGTCTCATACAGCCTCGTTGATTTGTAAGATGAAAGATTCGAATCATAGTTCACTCGCTCGGCGCCGGCCTGAAAGTGCTGCCAGGCCACGTTCGCCCCAATCGTCGTTTCGCTGACGTCTTGAACCGTCTCCGAAGCAGAACCTTCATTCCTGGATTCGCCCCGGTTCGCATAGATGGTAAAATGGTTCCACAGGCTCAGGCTGAAGCCATAACTGTTGCCGATGGTACGATAGTGATCAGAAGGTGAGGACGTCGCATTATAGCTTACGAGAACTATGCTGCCATTGGGAATAAATCCGCCCACGATCCGCTGGATCTGTATCTGCGGTCCGTGAGGAATCACGAGATAGTCAAGATCCCGCCGGTACACCCTCGCGCCGCTTGCATCGGTCACCAGAATGCTCGAGTTGTCGGGATTGAGTTCATTCAAGAATGTTATTTCACCGTCGCTTAACACATGACTTTCGTTGAGAATCGCGAGCGAGCTTCCCCCCGCATCACGAATGGTCCAATCTTCACGATGCCCATAATTGAGCATCAACTTTCCATCCCACGGGATTATCTTGCTGTAGGTTTCATTGATCCCGCCCCCCACCTTCTCTGTCACCAGGGAGTTGCCAACACTCTGATCTTCGTCGTGTTCGCCGTCTATGTCCGCCGATGACGCGAGGCTGTTGTAAAGCTGGTGATGGATTGAGGCCGTGCCTTGATGGGTCCTGCTCTCCGAATCACCATTCTGTATGTCATTGAAGTTATAGTTATATAAACTGTGGAGCTTTTCCGTGTGCTCGATCCTCAGGGCTTCGCCCACGTGCAGCACTTTGACGTTCAGATTCGTGTCATCCTGCTGCTCGTAGTTTACACCCGAATATAGATGGTACTTGTCGGACGGACCAAGATTTTCATCATCCGTTGCATTCACGGTCTGGCGCGTGCCGCTCATCGTGAACGACGTTGGAACTGATGTGTCTGCGAAGTCCGACTCGGAGTAGCGATAATCACTGTAAACATAATTCAACGAACTTACCCCGCGCACGCGATTGTTATGGCTATTGATAACCACGGAATTGTCGACATTGTCGTACGGCCGGAAGGGATCATCATTCTTTTCTTCGGAATGGAAGGCCCAGATGGACACCGGAACAGGACCGGAGTTATAGCCTGACCGTATATCATACAACGTCGAATCAACCCGCTGATGACCAAAGAAAGTATCCTGCCGGTCCACGATCTGATGCGTCGCGTCAAGATGCACCGCATAGGGCTTCTCATTCAATATGTCCGCGGTGGCATTGTAGTTGATCAGACGCTCTGACTGGGATTCGTGAGGCGGGTTCTGAGATGTGTCCCTCACGTTGTACCAGTCATAACCAATTACGGGCTGCAAGGAGAACTGCAGCAAATTTGGATGGTAGGCCGAGCCCCTCATCGTAATGGTCGCAGTGGGCTCAACAAGGGACGTGTCGCGATTAAACGAAGGGGCGCCCGAAAAAGTCCCGCGATCTTTCTCCTCGGAAAGCAGAAGCTGTAGGGCGGCATCCGAGATACGCAATTTCAGGAATTGCGGTTCCGGCGGTGGCGGAAGCTCATATTGCGCCCGAACTGTAATAGCTGCCGGCCCCAGGCAAAATGCCAGGATGGTCGGTGCCATAAGGCGGATATGTCGCCAGGGCATTTTCATCTGATCAGCCCGGCCTTCTCGCTCTTGTGCGGGTCGTGGCATGACAGGCACGACTTGCCAGCTATCGCGAGGTGATTCTTTGACGCGTCAACATCCTTCTTCTCGTGGCAGCCGTAGCAAAGATCTCCAAGTGGCTTCACGAGCAGGCCGGCATTGGCTGAATCATGCACTTTGTGACACGCCACACAGTCGCCTTCCTCAACCGGGGAATGAACGTGCTTTGCCTTGATGGGATCATGGCAATTGTAGCAAAGCGCCGCGCCGGCTTTCACCGTCAACGCTTTGTTAGGCGAATCATGAGGCTTGTGGCATGCCGTACAATTGCCCTCTTCAACAGGCGAGTGCTTGTATTTTTGCTTCGTCATTTCATCGTGGCAGCCGATGCAAAGTTTTTCCGGCGGCTTGACGAGCAATCCCTTGAAGGGTGAATCGTGCGGCCGGTGACATTCAAAGCAACTGCCGTCCGCAGCCGGCGCGTGTCTGAACTTCTCTTTCGTCATTTCATCGTGGCATCCGATGCAGAGTTTTCCCGGAGGCTTTGCCAGCAGCCCCTTGATCGCGGAATCATGTGGCTTGTGACATTCGACACAATTGCCGTCCTCGACCGGAGAGTGTTTGAATTTCTGCTTCGTCATTTCATCATGGCAACCGACGCACAATTTATCGGGCGGTTTGGTCAGGAGCGCCTTGTTGGGCGAACCGTGCGGCTTGTGACATGTGAGGCACTCTCCATCCTCCACTGGTACATGCCGGAACTTCTTCTTTGTCATGTCCTCATGGCAGCCGACACAAAGTTTCAACGGCGGCTTCAGCAGCAAGGCTTTGTTCGGTGATTCGTGCGGGTTGTGACAGGAGAGGCATTCGCCGCTTAGCACCGGCTCATGCATCGATTTCTCCTTCATCGGAAAATCTTCATGGCACTTGAAACAAAGATCCTTGCCTTTCGCAACGAGCTGTTGGTCCGTGCCATGACAACTACCGCACTCCTCATCAGCAAATGGCGGATGTTTTGTACCCGCTTCCTGTTTTGCAGCGGCAGCGCGCGTCGCAACACCATTCGTCGTTGGCAGGGATTGCTGCGCCTGCTGCCCTGGTTGTCCTTGGGGTTTGACTGGGACGCCGTCGAAGAAGAAACGCAGCCACTCGTCCTTCGTGTGTGGCCAGCCTGCGGATTCAAGCGATGGAATAAAGAGTGCGATGACTATTGACACCACAGCGACGCGTAGAGCCGAATGAGCGGGCTTCCGTCGCGCAAAGTGCGATCTTTGTCTCCCTTCGTTGCCGGTCATTGCTGATGTCCGAAGCCGTAGATGTTGATCTTGTTGTCACCATACTGGCTCGACACCAGCACAAGATATTCGACGGAAAAATTTGGAGCGATGAGCGGCCTGAACCTTTCCACATTGTCGTAATCAATCGCGATCCCAGCTGGCAGGCTCAGTTCATGGCCGCCGCCGTCTGGCCCGCCGAAATACATCAACAACTGGCCATCCGGCGAGAACACCTGCACGACCTGCGCCGCTGCATCGACCACGTAGATTCGCCCGGCGCGATCCACGGCCACGCCCTTGGGCCGCGCGAATTGTCCCGGCGAGTCGCCCTCCATTCCCATATTCCGCAGCCAGCGGCCATCATGGTCATATTCCTGTATATGAAACGCACCGGTGTCGGAAACAAACAGATGATTCGACGAATCCAGCGCGAGATTGGTCGGGGTAAACAAACGTGCTTCTGGATTGTCATTGTCCCGGGGAACCGTGAACAGCTTGTGCAAGCTGGCTCGGTCGAAAACCGCAACGTTGTGATGGCTGACGTCGGCGACGTACACGCGTTCTTGCGCAACTGCGACTGCCGCCGGTTTCATTCCTTCTTCCGACAGCGTGTTCGTGAATTTGCGGGAATGATCAAAAATCAAAACCGCGCCACGGTTTGCATCGGCAACGAACGCTCTTCCGTCGGCATCAAAATCCAGCCCGACTGGAAGCTGGAATTTTGCCTCGCCCCGCGGAATCCAGCGCGTCATCCGTTTCCCGGCGAGATTGAATATCGCGATCGAGCGGTCAACCGTGTCGCAAACGAAGATCTTGTTCTCGTGAACCGTCACACCGTAGGGCTTCACCAGTGGATCGGCGGGCGGCCCCTCGCCGACGACGAACTGCAGCCATTTGCCATGCGTACGTCCCAGATCAGATTCGGATGATATGCTAGTCAGATACTGCACACGCGGCATCGCGGGCGGTTCGGGATAGAAAACCGGCTCGCTTTTCTTCGCCGGAATTGGGGACGAGCAGCCGGCAGCCAGCGCCACCATCGCCACGCGCAAGCAATTCGTTCCGGTCAGGAGATTCGTCGCACTCATGTGTATGCGTTCACTTGTTATGACACGTCAAGCACAGGGCACTGCCATCGTTGTTAATCAGGAGAAGATTCCCGGCAGTCTTCGCTGTTGCACGTCCACCATGCACATCATGGCATGATGAACACTCCATGTTGTCATGGATCAACATGGCCTTCGTGATTGTTTTCCCTCCCAGCGCAGGCACCGTCTTGACAGACGGGTCGTAGAGACCGCGGTCTTGTTTCGCGAGGTTTGAATCATAGCGAAAAGAAATGGGATGATCCTTGCTCAGGTCCGTCCCGATTCTGGCCGCAGCCTTGATGCGTTCGCTCCCGGGCTTTCCACCAAATGAATTCAGCGCCGTCGTGCCGTCGTGACAGCTCAGGCATATCTTCGACTCAGGCGAGGGCTGGCTCACAACTGCCTTCATCGTCGTACTGCTGTACAACGTGTAGCTGGTGTTCTTGAGTTTCGGATGCCACAGCGGGTTGGAGGATTTCTTCGGGATGTGCGACGTGTGACACGGCACGCACATGTCGCCCCGCGCACTCCACGACGACGCCGAAAAATCATGCGCCGAGCCGCGCACACCAGACCGTGTGACTGCCGGCACAAGCGCAAAACAAGAAAGCAGCATCGCAAAAAGAATCCGCGATCTCCACACCCTCATCCTCTTTTCTTCGTTCTCACGCATATTGCACGCAATCTATTCCAAGTTCCAATGATTGGAAATTACCGGCATCAAGTTTTCCAATCATTGGAAATTCCCGTGAAACCACTCCCGCTTTGCGGCCACAGAAGAACCTCAAAAAAACGCCCATGCCAGCAAAACGTGGCATGGGTGAATCGTCAACCGCTTTCTGAAATTCTTTACGCCGGGGCCAACGCCGTTCCGGCGTCGGCCGGCACGGCGGCCGTTGTCACCCCTCCAAAAACCCGCGCCAGATGCGGCTGCAGTTCCCCGAGCTTCTCCTCGATGATCGCATCGCACTGATCCAGATCGTGCTGCCGGTGAATCACATTTTCGCGCACGGTCGCCTCCAGCGAATCAATGTCATAAAGATGAACGCCCGGCACCTGCGCAACGTCTGGATGAATGTCGCGCGGCACTGCGATATCTATGAAAAACAGCGGCCGGTCCGGCCGTTGTGCCATGATCTTTTCCACTTCCGGCTTGTGAACGATCGTCAGCGGACAACCTGTCGAACTCACGACGATGTCAACATCCCTCATCGTCTCCGCAAAATCTGCGAACGCAATCGCCCGGCCGCCGATGATCTTCGCAAGCTGCTGCGCATTTTCGAGAGTCCGGTTCGCCACAATAATTTCCTTCACGCCTTTCTTCGCGAGATGCTTCGTCACGGCCTCGGCCATCTGGCCCGCGCCGATCACCATCACCGTTTTCTGCGCGAGTTGCGCGCCGAAAATCCGCTGGACATGAAGAACCGCGACGCTGCCGACCGATGTCGCGCCTTTGCCGATGTTCGTCTTTGTGCGAACGGCTTTCGCCGTTTCCATTGCCTTTTGAAAAACTTTGTTCAACACGCGGCCTGTCAGTTCCGCGGCGTGCGACGCTTCATACGCCTGCTTGACCTGGCCGGTGATTTCCGTTTCGCCGAGCACCATCGAATCCAGCCCGCTGGCCACCTTGAAAAGATGACGGACGGCATCGTTGCCTTCGTGGCCGTAGATGCCCGATGTCACGTCAATCTTCCGATTGGCCATGCACGAAAGGATGCTTCCGAGGTTTTCCAGAGGTTCATCACCAACGCCATAAATTTCGACACGGTTGCACGTCCACAACAGCACAACCTCGGAGAGCTGCGTGTGCTTCAACAGATGGCTTGCGGTGGTGATCTGGTCGGCCGGCGCAACCGCGTGCTTTTCACGCAACGCTACCGGAGCCGTCTTGTAACTCAGACCCGCCACGAACATTTTCTTCATTTCAACGTCCTCAACCAACTTCAGCCGATTCCATTCTGATGAACCGACCCGCCTGCCACTTGGTGGTATGACAGGTTCTGAAAGTATGCCGGAGACCTACGATGTGGTATCAGGGCATCTTTGACTATGCGCATCGGCTTTTCCACGATGGCGCGGAAGCCTGATGATCAAGGGTTCCACTGGACTTCCAGGGTGTCAATCGGCGACGTCGGGTCGCCCGCTCTCTGCGCGCGCTCACGCGCCGTTTTCAGTGTTTCAAGCGCCGCGGTGCGTTTGCCGCGCAGGAATTGCAGACGGGCAAGATTGTACGCCGCGAGCCAGTGCTTTTCATCGGGCTTGAGCGCCTCGCGAAAAGCCTGCTCGGCACCATCGAAATCGCCAGCATCCCGCCGCGCCAGGCCGAGGTTGTTCCATATTCTTGCGTTGGCACAGCCGGCTCCAATGGCCGTTTCCATTTCGCGAACGGCGTCGGCATATTTCTTTTGCTTGTCCAGCGCCAGGCCGAGATTGAAGCGCAGTTCCCCGTTGATCGTTGGGTAGTCGGACACAATTCCCCGGTACAGCGATTCGGCCAATGGATACTGGCCGGCCTCCATCGCCATGTTCGCAGCCTCCGTGCGTGCGTTGAAATCGTCCTTGGGTGTCGTTTCAACAACGAATGGCAGCAGTTCACGCAGGCGGGCTGTGTTGGTCATCGCCATGGCCTCCATCGCGTCCACATAGATCAGCAGTGATCGGCGCTCCCCCGGAACTCGTACGATACGAGCTGCTGCGCGGGCGTCGTCGAACCGTCTGGCCGGAATCAGGACCAGATGCGTGTACATTCGCGCAGCCATCGGATACGCGGGCGAAAGCAGCCCGCACTGGGTCATCAATTCTTTTCCGTCGGTCCACTGACTATGCCGCACAGCCGTTGCCACCATGCCACACATGCATAGTAGCAACACCGCGGCGCACGCGGCGAGACGCGCGCGCAAACGCGCGAACACAAGCGCCGCGGACAACGCGACACCAAACACAGGCAAATAGAGAAATCGCTCGCTCGCGAACGACCACGTTACAAATGGGATCAACTGCAAAAATGGCACGAGAAGAATCCCCGCCGATGCCAACCCGAGCCAGAACGCGGATTTCCTGCGGATTGCCAACCAGGCAGCGGCCGCGAAAAGCAACGCGACCGCTGCACCCATGAAAACCGATGCTGCGGCCATCCAACCTTCAGCTTCGACATCGTAAACAAGACGAAGCCTGACCGGCGCGATCATGATTCGCGATAACGTTCCAAGAATCTTCAGTGTCAGCGCCGCGCGTGACGCGGCATGCGACAACATCGTTCCGGAATATTCCTCCGGCTGGTAGGCCACTGATGTGCACCTTTGCATCGCGACGGAGCCGAATGCCACCAGCAACAGCGGTACAACAAGAATAAATGACCGGCGAAACGAGCGGAAATTAAAGGGATCATCGCTGCGCGCGAGCGCAAGAAGAAATGCGACAACAGGAATAGTCACCACCGTTGACTTCGACAAGACCGCGCAGCCGAAGAATAAAAAGGACAGCCCGATTTTGCTTTTGCGAATTTGTTGGCCGCTGATTGCTCCGGCGAATTGCCACAGTGAGAGCAGTGCAAACAAACCCGAAAGCAAATCCTTGCGCCCCGAAATCCACGCCACGGATTCAACGTGGGCCGGATGAAACGCAAAGATTGCAGTCGTCACCGTCGCAATCCATCTCCGTCTCAGCATCGCGCCTGTGGATTCATCGCGCCCAAAACAACGCAAGATTTCGATTACGCAAAACCAGACCGCCCAGCACCCCAATCCGTAGAGCATATAATTGTGAAACCGGAAGCCGTCGGGTCGAATTCCGAACAGCGCCATGTCGGTCCGGTAGCACAGATCGCGGAGGGGAAGATATTCCCACGGATTCGTACGCGTCGTGAAGACGCGCCAGAAATGCGTGAGCGGCAATTGTTGTAACGTTGTGTTCTGGGTGACGTACAGCGCATCGTCGAACGCGAAAAATGAACCATGCAGCGACGGCAGACAGGCCAGCAAAGCAATCAAGACCGCTGCCGCAGCGGTGAAAGCCGGCAGTCGCTCATTCCATTTATTTTGCACGGAGAATTTCACGTGATGAACTATCCGTGCCAGCCATCGCGGTCCATTTCAACTTCTTTGCGGCAACCGGCAACTCCCGCAAATGTGATCATCCCCGTGGCCCCCCCCGCTGGGAAAGCCCAAACTGAACGCTCACCACACTGTGGCATGTTGACAGACAAGGAATGCCACCTCGCGGTTATCCTGCCAAAAATTTCCAATCATTGGAAAACAGCGTGTGCGTGATTTCCAATAATTGGAAGTCAGCGGCAGTCGGATGATCCACTCTTCGGGTTGACGGAGCCGTCGGAAACAATTGCGGGCTATCGGCGGCTCTCTGCGGCCGGCTTCATGAACTGACGGACGACAGGGCAATGAAAACAACAATCGCCTTCAACCTTTTTCGCGCCGAGATGCTGGTGGCAATTGGCTGAACACGTGAGCCAGCAGAACATACCGCGCATTTTTCGCGCGCAAAAACAGGCTTCACGCACCGCGGGCGAACAACGCATGATCTCCCAGCACGGTTTGAATTTCTGCGGGTATTCGCGGTCCAAGGCCAGCAGCATCAGCAGTTGTTTGCAAACCGTCAGAGGCGGTTGCCGCCATCCCTGTTCGTAACTTTCAACAGCCTTCTTCGAGATGCCTAAAAAATGAGCTGTCTCCGTTTGAGTCCAGCCCAGTACCTCCCGCATTTCTCGGATGGCTGTTCCTGCATTGCGCGATGGTGCTGTCTTTTTCATAACGTGGAACAAACTCGCATATTCGGGAATTCCCCGCCAGTAGGGGGACCCCTGATTAACCTCGCCATCTTTTTCCGATGCAGGGCATCATACATTGTGGGAGAATGAGCCGGCGACGCAGATGTTCGATCGCATACGGCCAGCCATCTGTCAATCGTTTCGCAGCGCTGACGCCGGCGAAATTCGCGCGGCCGCCAACGCGGGAAAGAAGGAAAAGACGACACCGACGGCAACCGCGACAATAGCGGGTGCGAACAATGTGACGGCATCAAACACGATGGGCATCGGCAGCCGCGGGCGCAGCAGCCATAGCACAATGTGGGCGAGGCCGGATGCGGCGGCAGCGGAGATGAATGTCAACACGCACGCTTCTCCCACGAACAGGCAGGCAATGTCCCACGGTGTTGCGC
The DNA here is from genome assembly GCA_903906425.1 of uncultured bacterium. GTDB lineage: Bacteria > Verrucomicrobiota > Kiritimatiellia > CAIVKH01 > CAIVKH01 > CAIVKH01. The sequence goes on along the minus strand of CAIVKH010000348.1, from coordinate 12,900 downwards.
CCAGCGCGCGGCGCAGGCCGATCTCCGTCACGCGTTCGCGGATGTTGGCAAGCATGAGCGACATCAAAATCGTCCCGCCCATGATGAGGCAAAGGACGGTCACGCTGCCGGCGGTCCAGCGCAGGATGCTTTGCACGCGCGTGATTTTTTGGAGCAGCAACTCCGGCGTAACCCAGTGAAGTTTCCCGGCAAATGCATCCGGCGCGGCAAAAATGTTGCGGCAAGCCCTGATCGTCTGTTCGCTTCCCGCAGTCCGGCACTGGACGAAGACCGCATCAACGCGCGATGGATCGGGATCGCTCGCCGTCCAATATGATGGCGTTGTCCACGGCAGAAAAATTGCGAGTTCTTCCGACGAAGCGTTTCCGGCCGGCTGGTCGCCCGGCAACATTCCGGACGATGCGGCGATGATGCCGACTACTTCGTACATCTTGTGTTTGATTGAAATGAAGCTGCCGATCCGCGCGCCGACGCGCGAGGCAAGCGACGCCGTCACGACCGCATGGCGGAACCGCTGCTGTAGATCTGTTGCATCAATGAAGCGCCCCTGCACCATCCGCCAGCCGCGCGCGCGCGCCAGTTCCTCGTCCGTTTGCACGATCGTCACCGCGATGTCTTCATCGGTGAGCCGGCTGTCGAACCGGCGGAAGGCCGAAATATCCCTGCCGGGCAGCGCGGCGCGGAGCATCTCGACATGTTTCCGTTGCAGGACGCCCGCGGACCCGGCCGCAAACGATTCCTCGTGCTCAATCGCAAACATATTCACGCCAAAATCGCGAATGAGATTTCGCCCCTGTTCATCCAGGCCGCGCAGCGCGCACAGCAGCAGCGCAAGCGCTGCCGCGCCAATCATCATCGAAATGCAAGCGCCTAAAAGACGGCCGGGCGTCGCCCGGATTGACTGCCGGTAATCCTCCAGACTCGACAACCATGCGTCCACGTTCATCGGACTTCCCGCAGTGTTCCCTGATCGCAACACCAGTGGCGGCCGCCTTCCTTCAGCCACGATTCATTGTGAGTGGCCAGCAGAATCGTCACGCCTTTTCGGTTCTGCTCGCGGAAGATTTCGGCCACGTGCGACGATGCGGCTGAATCGAGATTTCCGGTCGGTTCGTCCGCCAGCAACAATCGTGGAGGCACAACCAAGGCGCGGGCCAGTGCGACTCGCTGCATCTCGCCGCCGGAAAGCAGACGCGCCTTTGTCTCCGCAACCGTGCCCATGCCCAGCGAGACCAGAAGTTCTTCCGCCTGCTTTCTTGCGCTGGCCGGTCTTGCGCCGAGATAACGGAAACGGAAGGCGACGTTTTCTGTCGCCGTACGGTGCGGCAGCAGGAAGAAACGCTGGAAGACCATCCCGATTTTTTTCTTTCGCACCTCGCACCGCGATTTCTCGGAAAGTCCAGACACCGATTCGCCGTCGAAAAAGATTTCGCCACCGGAAACACTTTCGAGCAGCGCCGCGATGTGCAGCAGCGTTGTCTTGCCAGATCCCGACGGTCCCGTCAGCACGATGAAGTCGCCGGGAAATACTGTCAGATTGACATCCCGCAAAACCGTCCGGGGTCCGCCGGCCATCGGATAAGTTTTGCCGACGCCGCGCAATTCCAAGATCGCATGGCGGTCCGTCACGGCAGAATCACTTCTTCGTTGTCGTTCAATCCACCGGCCACTTCGAATTCCGCCGCCGTGGCCAGCCCGATCTGGAGCGGACGCTTCTCCGTTCCGCCGTTTGCCGTCTTCACGAATGCAAATGGACGGCCATCGTCCCATTGAACGACGGCGCGCGGAACAGCCAGCACCTGTTCGCGCTTCGCCGCGACGATCCTGGCCTGCGCGGAAAGTCCCGACCGCAGCCGCGCACCCCATTCCGGCGACATGCCAATTGCGATGGTCACGCGGAAATGTTTCGCCCAGTTTCCGGAGCCGGGAACTTCCTGCGCCATCGAGCTGACCGATTCGACGCGTCCGGTCAGCGCCAGATCGGGAAACGCGAGCGGCGTGATCGCGACTGTATTGCCAATTTGAATCCGGGCGATTTCCACTTCCGGCACGAAGCACGTCACGATCCATTCCGAGATGTCAGGAATCGCCATGAAAGGCTGGTTTTTATAGACCGTGTCGCCGACGCGAACCGTGCGGTAATCCGTGCCGAGGTGCAGCGGCGTATAAACAACCATGCCGTCGGCCGGCGCGGCTATGGAGCAGCTCGCGACCTGCTGGCTCGCGAGGTTCAACTGCAGCAGCGCCTCGTTGTAGGAGGCGCGGGCGCGTGCCAGCTTCGACGGATGCGTGTAGGTCTTCACCAGTTCGTATTCCCGCTCGATCTTCACCATCATCTTGTCCGCGTGCTGCACCTTGACGGCCTGCTGGTCGAGTTCGGTCTGCGTCATCAGCCTGTCCTTCACGAGCGTCTGGCAGTCGTCGAGATAGGCGTGCTCCGCGCCGTAATCGCTGCACGCCTCAGCAACCTGCATTTCCAGCCCGGCCAACTCCGTCGGCAACGTCGCCTTTTCCAGCGTCTCAAAATCCAGCCGCGCAAGTTCGGCATCGCGCCTGGCGCGGGCGAAATCGCGCTGCGGCTGCGCATCGTCGAAACGCACGATGACATCGCCGCGTTTGACGAGCTGGCCCTCCGGCACAAGCTCCGTGACCACGCCGCCGCCGGCAAAACCCGACATCACCACCGCCACATGCCGCGCCTCCAGCGTCGCGTCGTAGGTGCTCGAAACCACGAGCGTCTTCTTCGCGACGCGAACCGTCGTGGCCTGCTGGTTATCCTTACCGCAGCCTGCAAGCACGATGACGATCGCAACCAGAATTGAGAATTTATGCGGCATGTTTCTCATCTTCCAATGATTGGAAGCCAGCGCAACCTTGTTTTCCAATCATTGGAAGTTGGGTTCCTTTTTCGTTCATCGCATTCTTTCGTGTTCCGTTTCATTTCGTTTTCGGATTGTCGCCGTTCGCCGCACGCAGCGATTCGATGTAGGCCGTGCCTTCGTCCCGCGCATGCGCGGGTCGCAGATCTTCCGGATGCTCGCTCAGCGTGCCGAGCGCCAGCACCAGCCGGTAGGCCGCCACGTGCGCGGTGCTGCGCGCATCGAGCAACTGGCTCTGGCTGTCGGCCAGCGCCGCCTCCGCATCGGTCACGGTGAAATTATCGCCCTTGCCCGCCTCAAACATCCGCTGCGCCAGCCGCACGCGCGCCTCGGCAATCTGCTGGTTGCGCTGCTGGATTCCCAGCTCAGCCTGCGCCGCGCGATAGGTGCCAATCGCCTGCTGCACCTCGCGGGCGATGCTCAACGCGGAAATTTCCACCACGTCCTTCGCCGCCTCCTCGCCCTGCCGCGCCTGCGCAATCGAGACGCGCTCCGCGGCCGGATTGAAACTCGAACTCGCGGCCACGCCGATGAACCAGTCCTCATCGCGCCCGCTCAGCGTATTGCCCCCGCCCACCAAACTCGAATAGCGCGAAATCAGATTCAGCGCCGGATACAGCCCGCGCTGCGCGATTCGCGTCGCGCGCTCCGCATCCTGCCGGTCCTGGATCGCCTGCGCATAATCGAGCCGGTTTGAAAGCGCAATCGTGACCGCATCGGCCAGCGACGGCGGCTCCACCTGCAACTCGATCGAGGGCTTCAGCCGATACTCCGTCGTCGGCGGATCGCCCAACTGCTCCGCAAAATTTCGCCGCGTAAAATCCAGCCGGTCCCGCGACGACGCCAGCCGCGCGCTCGCCGCCCCGCGCTGCGACTCCACGCGCAGGCTATCCACGCGCGTTGCGCGAGCGAGCCGCTCCTTCGCCTGCGTCAGCCGGAACAGCCGCTCCGTCCGGTCGCTCAGTGCCTCGTCCGACTCGATCTGCCGCTGAAGCTGAAGAATGCCCTCATAGTTCGCGATCACATCGAGGATCAGCGAATCCTTCTGCTGCTCGTAATGCCGCAGCGCCGACTTCAATCCCTGATGCGCGCGCACCAGCGGCTCCCCGTTGACCAGCGTCCCGAAATTGCGGAACAGCGGCTGCGAAATCTGCGCCGTGATCGTCCCGCCCGACACCGTCGCGTTCGTGATGTTGCCCAGCGAATAGGTCTGCGACTGGTAGTTGCCTCCGAGCGAAAGTTCCGTGCCCGTGATGAACGGCTTCGCGGCCGTGAGGCCATACTGCCAGTTGTTGCCGCTGCCCGTGAGACCCGCGCTGCTGTCCGGCAGCAACCGCACCGCAAAGCCCGCCTCCGCGCCCTTGATCCCCAGCTCCGCCTGCCGCACCTGATGCCCCTGCAAAACGAGATTACGATTGTGCGCCAGCGCGCGATTCAGCGCTTTATCGAGGCTGATTTCCTGCGCGCTCGCGAGGCTGGACGGCGGCGGACCGACGGCTGACGACACGTCCGCCGAAGCGAACACGAAGACGCCTGCGAATGCCGGCAGGCAGTGCCCCGCCGCGCGGCGCAGCGTTTCTCCGCGTATATGTTTTTTGCGTTCCGTCACAAAATGCGTTCCGAATTTCGCGCAGAATATCGCACCCGCGCCCGCTGATAAAGCGGCGACTGCAATTTCCAATCATTGGAGAAGTGCGCCACCCATTTTTCCAATCATTGGAAAAAGCCGGGGCCGAGGATTGGGGTGATGGAAATTGGGGCACTGGGATTTTGCCGATTAGCGAATCGCCCCATTTTCCCTTCCTCTACGGCCGCGTCACGCGCAGGCGCAGGAAGCGGTTCGTCGCAGGCGGGACATCATCAGAAGCGGTGACGGTGACGGGCGTACCTGACCCTCGCTCGATGACGTTCGTCGAGTTCCATCCAATGCCGGCAATGTTCGTGGCGATGCCGATCCACGCCGCGTCGTTCGTTGCGACATAGCGGCCCTCGACATACAAAGTGACATCGAAGGCGTTTGTGTTGCGGTTGAATCGCAGCGCAAAAAGGCCGTTGGTTCGCGCGCAGTCCATCCTCGCAAGCGCGTCGGACTGCGTCGGACTGGAACCGGTCGCGAATTTTAGCAGGTTCGGATAGCCGTCGCCGGTCGCGCATTGGTTGCAATTGGTCAGGCTGTTGGTGATTGATGAGGTCCACCACCAGTAAGGTTGAAACTCGTATGCGCCCATATCAACTGTGCCGCGGATGATACGCGGACTACCATCCAAATCGGTCGTTCCCTGCACATATTGGTTGGTTCCTCTATCTATGCAGGGAGATGAGGCCCGGAGATGGTGATTGCTGGCGGCGGCGTTCACAAACTGCGGATCATTGGTGGTGTTGCCGGTGCCGCCGGGATCGGGCGTCGTGCAGGAATAACGCAAGGTGGATCCCCAGTTGTTTGCCTCTGTTGCCGCGGAATTCGACCAGACGATGGAATTGTTGATTGCTGAATTGAACGAACCGCCACCCATGCTCGGCGCGGAATTGCCAGCAACGGTGCAATTGTTCAACGTGCCCAGATACGAGCCACCGCCAGACTGACCCGCTGTGTTGCCCGAAATCAAACAATTGCACAAGGTGCTGGCCCAATCGGCGCCACCATAATAAATCGCAGAATTTCCCGACAGTGTGCACCCGTTCAGAAGAACATCATAGGCCGAGCCGCCGCCATACATCGCCGAATTGCCCGATAGGGTGCAGTTACTCAGCGTGGCGTAGGAAGAACCGCCTCCATAATAAACAGACGAATTGCTCGAAAGCACGCATGTGTTCAACATCCCATAGCATACGCCACCGCCATTCTGGATGGCATTGTTTCCTGTGAGCATGCAGTTCCAAAGCGTGGACTGGCTCGATGCACCGCCATAGGCGGCCATGTTGCCCAAAAACGTGCAGTTGTTCAGCGTTCCTTGGTACGAACCGCCGCCGCTATTGGTGGCCGCGTTGCCGGAAAGTATGCAGTTTGTGACCATGCCGCTGGTCTCGCACCACACACCGCCTCCATCTTGTTCGCTTATTGGATTGCCAGCAGCCCTCGTTGCGCCATTGGTGAGCGTGAAACCGGACAGCACCGCGTTAATTCCAAGATAGACGCAGCGCACCGCCGCATCTCCATTCGTGTTCAGAGAATCCCACGCACCTTTAATCGCCGTGACCAACGGTCCGTTGACGCTCTGCACAGTGATAGCATTGGTGATCGCCACACGGTTAGTGAGTGACCACCCGCCAACTGTGCGACCGCCTGTCGCATAAATGCCGTTGCTGACAATCACGGTGTCGCCGTCCTGAGTGTGGTCAATCGCGCCGAGAATTGTATGTTTGGCAGTAACCCAGTTCGTGCCCGGCGCGGTGTCGCTACCGCTGGGCGCGACATACCAGATGAGATTCGGCGATCCCGCCCCGCGGTACTCATACGCTCCCATGTCAACCGTGCCGTTCACGATGCGCGGGTTGCCGTCAAGGTCGGCTGGACTTCGAACAAATAGATTGTTTCCCTTGTCAATGCAAGGCGATGTCGCCTTCAAGTGGAAATTGCTTGCTGCAACACTGACAAACTGGGGGTCGCTGGTGATGTTACCAGAGCTGGGACTCGGCGTCGTACAGCAGTTGGTCATTGCCGAGGCATAGTAGTTGGGACCATTTCCCGTATTGAAATAGACGATACAATTGCTCAATGAGCCACCGTATGAGCCGCCGCCCAGATATGTCGATGAGTTAGTTGCCAACGTGCAGTTGTTTAGCGTGGAACCATAAGTTCCGCCGCCATTGTATGCCGAATTTCCATATAACAGACAGTTATTCAGCGTCCCCTGCCAGGCTCCTCCGCCATTCGTCCCGACATTGCCGGCAAGGATGCAAGCATCCAGCACGCTCCCGTACGTGCCGCCGCCGCCATCCCCATTCTGTTTCGCCAAATTGCCGACAATCGTGCAATTTGTGAGTGTTCCATAATACGCGCCGCCGCCAGAATAGGCTGCTGAATTGCCGGCAAGGGTGCAGCCATTTAGCATCCCCTGATACACTCCGCCGGCATAATTACTGGCGATGTTGTACGTGATGACGCAATTATTCTGCGTGCCGCCATAGGCTCCACCTCCACTTAACTTCGCAAAGTTCCCCGATATCGTGCAATTATTCAACTCGCTCTGATATGCACCGCCACCGTTGTTGGTCGCATAATTGCCTGTCAACGTACAATTGATCAAGGTGTCTTGGTATGAGCCTCCGCCATTCTGGCTGACCGAATTGTTCGTGAGCGTACAATTCACAAGAGTCCCACCCATTGACCCTCCGCCAGTCATCGCCCAATTGCGCCCTAATGTGCAGTTGATGAGGATCCCGTCATACGCACCTCCACCCGAGTTCCCGCTATTCCCCCACAACACACAATTATTCAGTGATTCCTGGTATGAACCGCCTCCCCAGATGGCCGAATTGTTGCTGATGAAGCAGTTGTTCAGCGTGCCGCCATACGAACCGCCGCCGTACCAGCTTCCCGAATTACTTACAATAGTGCAGTAGTTAAGCGTCCCAGCATACGAGCCGCCACCGTTCTGGGGTGCATAATTTCCGGAGAGTGTGCAGCCATTCATGTTCCCATAGGCTGCCCCGCCTCCGCTTAGGGAAGCAACTATGTTTGCGGACAAAGTGGAGTTGTTGATCGTGCCTCCATAGGAGCCGCCGCCGTACCAGTAGGCGGAATTGGACGAAATCAGGCAGTTGGTAATGATCGCCGTGGCTGTTTCGCAAAACGCGCCGCCGCCGCAGCCAGTCATATCGGCGCTGGCACTTGTGCAGCCGTTGGTGAGCGTGAATCCAGACAGTGTGCAACCATCACCCAAATAGGCGCACCGGACGGCGGCGCTGCCATTGCCGGTCGCGGGGTCGGCCGCACCCCGGATGCTTGTGGATGCCGGCCCGTTCATGCTTTGCACCGTTACGCAGTTTGCAAGAACGACCCGGTTGGTCAATCCCTTCCAAAATATTCCGCCAGTTGAATAGACTCCGTTGCTTACAAGCACCAATCCGCCTGATGCGGGAACATTACTGATGGCGGCCCGGATCGTGGCCTTTGCCGTGACCCAATTTGTGCCTGCATTGTTATCGTTGCCACTTGTCGCAACATATCGCGTGGCAGAGGCCAGTGTAGCAACTCGCACTGTCACGGTTGCAGCGGATGACATGGAAAGATTCGTGGCAAGAAGCACGACAGGATAGGTTCCGGTTGATGCAAAGGCGTGAGTTACCACGGTCAGATCGGTGGCGCTCGCGCCGTCGCCGAATGTCCAAGTGAAGTGGTCGGGGCGACCCGCAATTCCAGAGATGAAGTTCAAGGGAAATCCCGCGACCACGTTCGTGGTCGGCACGACGCCGATTGCGGCGGTTAGACTGCCCGTCCACGAAGCGGAAGTGAATTCAATCGCGCCGACATCCACGGCCACGCCGTTGGTGCGAGGGTTGCCGTCAAGGTCCGTCGCTGTGGAAACATATTGGTTGCTGGCCGCGTCAATGCATGGCGAATTCTGAGTCAGCTGCGGATTGTACACGCCGGCCAGGGCAGGCTGGTTGGTGAAGTTGCCCGCTCCCGAGGCAGGCAATGGTGTGGTGCAGCAGAAATGGAACGCGGAGCTTCCATCGTTGTTTGCGCCGATCACCGCCGTGTTGAAGTACACGATACAATTATAGAGCGCGTCGGTATAGGAACCACCTGCGAACTGCGCCGAGTTACCGCAGATGGTGCAGTTGTCCAGTTCATATCCATAGGCTGATCCGCCGCCGATGTAAGCAGAATTGCTGATCAGCAGACAGTTACGCAGTGTATTATCGTAGTACGAACCGCCGCCATTGGTAGTTGCTGTATTGCCTGAAATAGTACAATTGTAAGCATAGCCTGCGAAAGAACCGCCGCCGGAGCTTGCGGAATTGCCGGCGAGGATGCAGTTGGTCATAAAACAGGTGCCTGCGCCGCCACCAAACGTGCCGGCTGTATTGCCAACAATGACGCAGTTGTTCATAAAGGAATAGTAAGCTCCACCACCGTCTTGTGTCACCGAGTTGTTTGAAATCGTGCAACCCGTGAGCGTGTCTTCATACGACCCGCCTCCATACCAGAGAGCGGAGTTTCCAGCCAGCGTGCAGTTGCTGAGCACGCACGAATATGTGGCACCTCCTCCTCCGGCAGAGTTTCCGACCAATGTACAGTTGTTCAGCGTCGCCATTTGCGCACCGCCACCCAGGCCTCCGCCGCCGGGAATCGAATTACTCGTGATTGTGCAGTTATTCAACGTGCCCTGATAGACACCCCCGCCGCCAAACGACGAATTGGTCGCAATCGTACAGTTGCTAACGACCGCTGACATTTCGCACAACAAGCCGCTGCCGATGGTGTCCAAGCCTCCATTTGTCCTCGTGTGCCCGCCAGCCAACGTAAAACCCGTGATGAACGAATTCGTCCCGGCATATACACAGCGCACTGCCGCGTCGCCATTCGTTGTGAGCGGATCGGCCCTGCCGATGATCGTCGTCAATGTTGGCCCGTTGACGCTTCGCAATGTGATCGCATTTGTGATCGCCACGCGGTTGGTCAATGACCCGCCGGATACCCGCCCACCCGTCGCGTACACTCCATTGCTCACCAAGACCAACGCACCCGCTTGAGAAACCGCATCGAGGGCAAACTGGATGTTAGTTGCCGCCGTGGCCCATGAGGTGAACGGGGACGCGGCTGCCGGATTGTTGGTCCTCACATAGTGAATCATCTGTGTCGCCACCTGCACTGTCACCGTGGCCGCCACTCCAAGCGGATAACTCTCGTTATAGGCCCTGAGAACCACCGCATACACCCCGCTCGTCTGAAAAGCATGGGCTGCATACGGCTGGTTGCTTGACAGTGAACCGTCGCCCCAGTCCCACGCGCTTGCCGTCGTCCGCCCTGAAATGACCGCCCCGAACTTGATCGAAAAGGCGATGGTCACGTTCGTATAGGCCGCCCATGCGCTGACGTTCAACGCTCCGGTGATCGAGCCGGCGACCACTTCGTCGCAACCCATCGAAGGCGGGCTGAGCCACGACTCTCCGTCCATATCTGCGCCCGACGCGTAGGTGCCGCTGCCTGCACCGATGCAAGGAGATCCCACCGCCAAGTGCGATAAGCTCGCCAGCTTGGGATCATTGGTGATGTTGCCGGTGCCGCCCGGCGATGGAGCTGCACAGCTGTAGTTGAAGATGGAACCACCAGCGTAGTTCGGCTCGGAGAAAGCCATGTTGTAATACACAATGCAGTTGTTCAGTGTGTCGGCATACGACCCCCCGCCATTCTGGGAAGCCGAATTGCCGGTCAACGTGCAGTTATTCAGCGTGCTTTGGTGGGAGCCGCCGCCGTCCGCAGCCGAATTACCGGTCAAGAGGCAATTGTTCAGCGTGCAGGCGCAGGAGCCGCCTCCGCCGTATGATGCCGAATTGCCGGTCAACGTGCAGTTGTGCAGCGTACTCGTGTAGGAACCGCCGCCGTAAAGGGAAGCCGAATTGCCGGTCAACGTGCAGTTGTGCAGCATGCCTTGATAGGCGCCGCCGCCGGACGATGCTGAATTCCCTGCCAAGGTACAATTGTTCAGCGTGCCATTGTAGGAACCGCCGCCGTAGGTCTGAACCCAATTGCCAGACAAGGTGCAATTGTTCAGCGTGCCTTGAAATGCGCCACCACCGTAACCGTAGACCGAATTGGATGTGATCGTGCAGTTACTCAACACCGCGGACACGTCGCACCACGCTCCGCCGCCGGACTCATCCGCGTACCAATCTCCATTTGTCTTCGAGTGCCCGCCCGCCAGTGTGAAGCCCGTGATGAGCGAATCCGCGCCAGCATAGACACACCGCACCGCCGAGTCGCCATTCGTCGAGATAGGATCGGCCCGGCCGATGATGGTCGTCACCGCGGGGCCGTTGACACTTTGCAACGCGATTATATTTGTGATCGCCACGCGGTTGGTCAACGACCATCCGTTCACCGTCCGTCCGCCGGTGGAGTAAACTCCATTACTCACCAACACAAGGGCACCCGCTTGCGAGACCGCATCAATGGCCGCTTGGATGTTTGTTGCCGCCGTGGTCCACGAAGTGTACGGGGACGCGGCCGCCGGATTGTTGGTCCTCACATAATGAATCATCTGTGCCGCGACCTGAACCGTGACCGTGGCCGCCACTCCAAGCGGATAACTCTCGTTATAGGCCCTGAGAACAACGGCAAATACCCCGTTCGACGGGAAAGCGTGCTCCGCATACGGCAGGTTGCTGACACCACCGCCGTCTCCCCATTGCCATGCGCTCGCCGTCGTCCGCCCCGTAATGTCCGCGCGGAACGGAATCGAAAGCCCCGCGACCGCGCTCGTGTAGGCGGCCCACGCGCTGACGCTCAACGCGCCGGTGATGGAACCGGCGACCACTTCGTCGCAACCCATCGAAGGCGGACTATGCCATGTCTCCCCATCCATGTCGGTGCCCGACGCATAGGCGCTGTTACCTGCGCCAATGCAGGGAGAGCCCACCGCCAGATGCGATATGCTCGCCAGCTTGGGATCATTGGTGATATTGCCGGTGCCTCCCGGTGCCGGAGTTGTACAGCTGTAGTTGCAGTTGGTACCCCCGTAATTCGGCGCGGTTGGCGCCGTGTTGTAATACACGATGCAGTTGTTCACCGTGCCGACATAAGCCCCCCCCGCCGCCGCCGGAAGCTGAATTGGCGGTCAATGTGCAGTTGTTCAGCGTAGCTCCGGCGGAACCGCCGCCGCCGTTTGCAGCCGAATTGCCGGTCAAGATGCAGTTATTCAGCGTGCCGTTGCATGCCCCCCCGCCGTTTTGAACAGCCGAATTGCCGGTCAACGTGCAGTTGTTCAGCGTGCCGTTGTAGGAGCCGCCGCCGTAATACGGCGTGGAATTGCCCGTCAATGTGCAGTTGCTTAGCGTGCTGTTGCAGGAGCCGCCGCCGTACCAAAGCGCGTAATTGCCAGCGAAGGTGCAATTGTTCAGTGTGCCATAATAAGAACCGCCGCCGTACTGCAGCGAAGAGTTGCCGGCCAGAGTACAGTTGTTCAGTGTGCCATAAAACGAGCCGCCGCCGTACACTGCCGACAAATTGCCGGTCAGGGTGCAACTGATCAGCGTCCCTTGATACGTTCCGCCACCGTAACTGAAGGCAGAATTCGTGGCTATTACACAGTTGCTCACCACCGCCGAGGTTTCGCACCAGATGCCGCCGCCGGACTGTTCTCCAAGTGCACTGCCATTTGTCTTCGTGTGCCCGCCCGCCAGCCTGAATCCCGCGATGGACGACGACGCACCCGCATACACACACCGCACCGCCGCGTTGCCATTCGTCGAAGTCGGATCGGCCCGCCCGAGGATCGTCGTCACCGTGGGGCCATTGAGACTCATCACCTTCACCGCATTCGTGATCGCAACGCGGTTGGTCAGTGTATATCCGCTGACCGTTCGACCGCCGGTGGAATAGACACCGTTGCTCACCAAGACGGTGTCGCTCGCGGCGGCCACACTGATCGCCGCCTGAATCGTCAGCTTGGCCGTAACCCAGTTCGTCCCCGCCGCCGTGTCGAGGCCGTTGGTCGAGACATACCACGTCGCCGCACCCGCGCCTTGCACGAAGCTGAAGAAAAGAAGGACTCGCAGCGCAGCCCCCAGCAACTTTGAGCGTATTTTCATGGCTCATCCCCGATTGCCGGCTGCGAACCCGGTCGCGCGATCCACCCGCTGAGCGCCCGCACCCGCAGCCATTTTTCCAATGATTGGAAACCACCTATGCCACTTTTTCCAATGATTGGAAAGCACGAAGTACGAAGCCGCGCGCATGCCACTTCACGGCCGCGACACCCGCAACCGCAGGAAACGATTTCTATGTGGAGGCGCACCTCCGGCGTGCCAGCGAAGGCGCCGTCCCGCCGCCCCTGTGTTTGCGCTGCGGCGGCGG
>CAIVKH010000347.1 GCA_903906425.1 uncultured bacterium | reverse complement strand
GATCGGCTCGACTTCGCGGCGCACGACAACTTCGCGCATCGCGTGAAAAAGCATTCGCGGAATCACGATGCCTTTGAGCGCAACGGCCGCTGCGGCCATCACCCACACCCACGGCGTAATTACGGTGTGCGCGACAACGATCAGCGCGCCGAGCAAAATGCCTTGCAACGCGACGGCGTGAATAACGGTTCGCAGCGGACTCGCGCCGAGAGCGACGAAGTTCACCAGCAGAACCAGTACCAAAATTGGATCGAGATATTGATGCATGGAATTACCTCAAAAGCAGAACAACGCCGAAGGCCGACAGCAGGCACGCGGCGACAAGAAATGCCGGAATGGCGATGAGGCGGAAACGCGCGAGAACCGATTCGACAACTCCAATCAGCACCGCCAGCGCGAGTATTCCCGCGACGAAAATTCCCCAGTCGAGAAATGTGTTCCCCGAATTGAACGGCAAGACGATCCGCAGCAGCACCGCGCCCATCACGAAAAGTTTCATCGCCGCGCTGTATAAAATCATTCCGAACGCCGGCCCGCTGTGATCGAGCACCATCACCTCGTGAATCATCGTCAATTCGAGATGCGTTGTCGGATCGTCGAATGGGATGCGGCAATTTTCCGCAAGCAGCACGATGAACAAACTCGCCGCGACGAGCACGAGCGACGCGCCCGCGGCTCCGTGCGGAATCGAGCCGAGCATCGTTGTCAGCGTCAGCGATGACGTAATTTTCGCGAGCACGAGGAAACCGAAAAACAGCGCCGGTTCCGCGAGGCAGGAAAACGTAACTTCGCGCGCCGATCCCATGCCTTCGAACGCGGAACCAGTGTCGAGCGCGGCGGACGCGCTGAAGAATCGGCCGAGCGCGAACAGATACGCGAACAAAATCAGATCGCCGGAAAACGACATCGGCGCGGCGTGATTGCCGAACGGAACAAGCATTCCCGCGAGCAGCGCCGTCGCGAGCCCGACAACCGGACCGGCGCGAAAAACCCACGTCGTCGTCGTGCTGAACACCGAACCTTTTTGCAGTAGCCGGATGATGTCGTGATACGGCTGCAAAAACGGCGCGCCGACGCGGCCCGCGAAAAGCGCTTTCGTCTTCCCGATCACGCCGAGAAGCAGCGGAGGCAAGGTGAGCAAAATTATGATGTGAATGAGGATGTTAATCATGGCGCGAAACCTGAAACGTGAAACCTGAGTTTCCAATGATTAGAAAAATGCGGCGCGAAGATTTCCAATCATTGGAAGTCACGAGTCGCAAATTGAAAATTGAAAATCGCAAATTCATTTTATTTCCAAATCAGCAGGAAGATCAAAAAGGCGACGATGTAAAACAGATAGGCGTGGACGCTGCCTTGCTGCAAAAAACGGAATGATGTCGTGAGCTTTGCCGCAATTCGAAAGGTTGGGCGCAGGATGACGTCGAGGACGTAATCGGGAACGTGGCTGCGGAAATGCGCGCCGTGGGCGAAGAGCGGTTCGCCTTCGGGCGCGTGGGTTTTCGGATGCAGGACCCACGCGAAAAGCTGGACGAGCATTTGCGCGAAGGATGACGCGGTGTATTGCATCGTCGGCGAGGGCGCGGCGTAGCCGCAATCCCATGTGCCGGCGGACGCGGTGCCGTGGCGGCGAAGCCGTTCGCGAAGCGCGTAGCTTGTGAGGACAATCAGCGCGACAAGCGCGAGGCTGCCGATGCTCACCCAGACGAATGGCGCGAGCGAGACGAGCGTCTCCGTTTTTTGCGGCAGCTCCGGCGCGCAGAGATGAATCACATTTTCGAGCACCGGCGCGACGAGAAGCGGCGCGAGGCCGATGAACAAACAAATTCCGGCGAGCACAAACATCGGGCGCGTCATGCGCCAACTGGCTTCGTGCGCGTGCTTCGGATGCGTCGAGCGCGCCTGGCCGAGAAAGACCGAGCCGAAGGCTTTGACGAAACAGGCGACGGCGAGTCCGCCGATTAGCGCGAGCGCAGGCGCGGCGAAGGCCGCGCCGGCCAGCGCGCCGGTGCCGCCGATGATCGAGCGGAAGAGGCCGAGATAAATCAGCAGTTCGCTGACGAAGCCGTTGAGTGGCGGCAGTCCGCAAATCGCGACGGCACCGAGGGCGAAACACAGCGCGGTCTTCGGCATGTTTTTCGCGAGGCCGCCGAGGTGGTCAATGTCGCGGGTGTGCGTGGCGTGGATGACGGAGCCGGCGCTGAAAAACAAAAGCGATTTGAAGAGGCCGTGATTCCAGACGTGCAGCAGGCCGCCGGCAAATCCGAGCATGATGAGATCGTTCCGGCCGAGCGTGCGGCCGATCATCGCGAGGCCGATTCCGATGACGATGATGCCAATGTTTTCGACGCTGTGATAGGCGAGCAGGCGTTTGAGATCGTGCTGGCCGATGGCGAATACGACGCCGAACACGCCGGAAATTACGCCCGCAACGAGCAGCGTCGCGCCCCACCAGATCGGCGGATGCGGCAGCATCGCGAGAATTCGGACGAGGCCGAAGATTCCGATTTTGATCAGCACGCCGGACATGAGCGCGGAGACGTGGCTGGGTGACATCGCGTGCGCGCCGGGAAGCCAGATGTGCAGCGGCATCACGCCGGCTTTCAAACCGAAGCTCACGGCGGCGAGCAGAAAAATTGCGGTAGCCAGTTGCGGCGAAACCGTCGCGGTGGCGAAATCCGCGAATGAAAACGAACCGGCGGCGCTTCGCATGATCGCGAACATCGCGAAGAGGCAAAGCGTGGCGAGATGCGTCGCAACCAGGTAAATCCAGCCGACTTCGCGAACGGACTGATCTTCGTCTTCCGAGGTGATGAGGAAAAACGCGCTGAGCGCCATGATTTCCCACGCGACGAGAAAAATGATCGCATGCGCGGAAATCGTGACAAGCGCGAGCGACGCGGTGATGAGTCCGTAAAAGAGACGCAGCTTGCGGCCGCTGTCGGGATGGTCCGCCTGCTTCCAATATTCGAGGCCGTACACGCCGCCGAGCGCGGGAATCAAAAATATCGGAAGCAGGAAAATCACGGAGATTCCGTCGAGCGCAAAACCGGCGGGCGGTTCGACGGCGAGAAATTGCGGCGCGAAAACGGCAAGCAGCGCACCGGTGATACCGAGCGCGGAACCGATGAGGCCCATCGCAGCGGCGAAGTGCTGGCCGGCGTCGGTGTCGCGTTTACGCAACAATCCCGGCACGCCGCTGACGGCGTGGAAGACGATGCCTGCTATGACCAACCAGAAGCTCATTTTGGTTCAGCGTTCACTCTAACTTTTCGGCGAATCTTCGAGCAGCAATCTCCGACGGCTCGTTCGCCCCATTTCCATGCATTCTTATCAAATGTGAAGTGAAGATGCTTAACGGAATGGTCTTGCGCATACCTATCAAGATAGGAACGGCTCATTTTCCAGTCTTCCATTTGCTTCCTCGTCTTGCTACGGAATTTCTCGTCGTAGTGTGCAAGGGAAGTAAGGAAAATGTCTGCTTCATTCGATGTTTCAACATAGACTGCTATCCACGGTTGACAACCGAAAGCTTTGCACGCAGCGACTAGCTTATGTCGGTCCTTATGGCGCAGCGAAAATAAATTGACCGACTCCGATTCGGTGCCCGCTTGTCGCGTACGAGATTTTACTGTAATCCCGAACCGAGCCTTCGCTTTTGGTTGGTAGGCGATAATGTCGAGACCAGTATGATCCACTATCGCAACCTCGAATCCGCATCGCGAAAGCCAATTGCAGACGATCTGCTCACCGAACTGACCGATGATCTTCTGATGCCGCGAGCCCTTATTGATGTCATCTTTTGTCTTCATTTATTTCCTAGCGAACGTTCACCTTTACCGTTATTCAGACCGATTCCGCGCCGAATGAAAACACGGTGTAGGTGTTGTTGAATGAACTCTATTTATTGAGATTCGCTTCGGCGGCAAGCTTTGCTATTTCATGCAAAGAAACCGTCTTCTTTGGCAGTTTTGCTCTGTCGGTCTCATCGTCGATCCAACAAACCAAAACGTCCACGTCTTCTGGTTTATGGTTGGCCTTGAAGTCGGAAGACTTCTTTTTCCACTCGCCCATGACGTATTCTCGCGTCGTTTTATCAATCAGGATAGCGTCCGGTTTCGTCGCCTCGTCATACTTGGCACCAAGTTTTGTTAGGATTGCTTGACTCGCCCCGCAGCAATATTGAAAGTCAGTATTATCTTGGAGGACACCAAATGCCATGTAGACGTCTGTCTCTGTCTCTGGTTCCCAATGATTAAGACTCTCGGGGCGGAATGGTTCGATATGAATGTGCTGCAAGTTATTCTTCGCAAAGATACTTTTCGCCGGTATGGGCGGGAGGGTGGCCGTCGGCGCAATAACGGTTAGCGTCTGCGCACCAGTGATGTTTTGGACCCTGAACTTAACCGTGTCTCCTTCTTTGAGTTGCAGTCGGTAGAATAGCGCCGACAAACCAGTCAGGCGAAACGCATCGACCAATGTCCCTTCAGTGGTGAAGTCAGAATCCTGCGCGATTAGGACCGTCATCTTGCCGCCTCGTTCAAGACCCGCTTCCTTGGCTGCCTTCGCCCCAACGAGAAGCCATTTCAACGATGCGTAGCTTTTCTGAATCGTCGTTTCATATTCGTTCATGTCATTTCCTCGTTAAACAAGTGATTCTCTGGTTTTTGTTTTCCATTGTTTCCAATCATTGGAAATGTCCGGTGCCGGAATTTCCAATCGTTGGAAGTCGCGTAGAACTTTCGCAAAATGACCCAAGACGCCCGCTGCGGCCTTGTGCCGCAGGCGCGAAAGTTCGGTGGCTACACGCGGTGCTGTGGTCGGCGTCGCCGCGCTCGCGCCCGCGCGTCGCGCGGGCGCGTGTGAGCGTCTGCCGGATTTGTAGCCGCAGAACTGATTCACCAACGGCGCAAGGCTGTGGGGGTCTTTTGCTACGAGAAACCTCGAATTTGCAAATCGAGATTTTTTCCGCGCAAAACGAAGCGCCGCAGGCGCGGCATGGTTGTAGCACGCGGAACCGGTTGGGCACAAAGCCCCGTCAGGGGCGACATCGTCGGAATATGTCGCTCCTGACGGAGCTTGTGAATCTTGTTGGCGCGGCGCTACATAGATGTCGCTCCTGACGGAGCTTGGGAAAGCGAAAACGGGAAGGCAGTGTGAGCGCGTCAATCGCGTACACCGAAGGGGTTCAAGCCTCCAGCCCAGGGTTGGCGAGTCTTCGAGCCTACCCTGGGAACGCGTAAGATATAAACAAGCAACCCTGAAGTGGTTGAAGCCTGAGATGCGCATTGTGCGGAGCGCCGATTTGTTTTCGTCTTCGAAAACAATCGGTCCCGCGCGCGAAGAAGCCGATTGTATCCGCGGCGGATACAAATCGGCGCTCCGGAGGGTTGAAGATGTGTTATTTTGTACGTCTTCCCAGGGTAGGCCGCCGACGGCCAACCCTGGGCTGGAGGCTTTCAACCCCTTTGGGGTGGAAGAAAGAGCATCGAAATTTGAAATCAAGTCAGGCTTTATTTTCGTCATGGCGTTTTTCATTCACGCGCCGCAGGTTTCATGTGCGCGTCAATGCGTTTGTTCGGCGACTGTCTTCTGCCTTGACGTCTTCCCATGAAATTCCGCGTCCGGAGCGGATGTCCGCGCGGGCGGATTCTATCTTCTTCAGGAATCGGGGATCATTTTCCAGACGATAGTCGAACCAATCATCCTCGGTTTCAAATCCAATCAAAACCCCGGCCGGTTTCCCGTGCTTGGTAATGACAATTTGCTCCTTGCCGGCCGCGTGCAAATAGCGGGAGAAGTTGTCTTTGATTTCGGCCAATGCTATCGTTTTCATGAGTCTTCACCTTTTTCTCTTAGCCATTCTTCGGCATGTGCTTTTGCCGTAATACCCAGGATGTTGACCATCCTCTGATCAACGTCGTAAAAGACGCGCAGATCATCCACCCGCAGGCGATATTGGGGACGTTTCAGATCCCGGAGCCGCTTGATTCTGCTCTTGCTCTCCTGCGTCGGATCCGTTGCCAGATAACGATCAATCGCATCGCGTATCTTTCCGCGGTCGAAAGCCGACAAAGCATGAAATTGAGATCGCGCGGCGGGTGCCAATTCAATTTGAAATTTCATTTTGGCCTGAATGTAGCCAGATGATGGCCTTTTGTCAATCTAGTCCGGTGAACAAGTGATTCTCTGGCTTCAGTTTTCCATTCTTTCCAATCATTGGAAATGTTCGAAGCCGGAATTTCCAATCGTTGGAAATCGCGATCAATCATTTTGAAATCATCGGTTTTCATAGGATCATTCAATCCATTTGCGCACAACCAGCCAGGCGAAAGCGAGCAGCAAGACAACGACGAAGTACAGCAAATAGATGTGGAGTTTGCCCTGCTGCAGCCAGCGCAGGCGGGCAAAACGCGCGGCCCAGTTTTCGAAGAACGGCACGTACATTCCGCGGCTGAACGGATCGGGAAATTCCGTCGTCACCGCGACGGTGGCCGGGAAAAGTTCGCGTGGCGCGGTTGCGGTGGTCTTCGGGCGCATCACGCGCGGGAAGAGCCGCGATACCATCAACTGGGAAAATGACTGGCCGGTGTATTGCATCCGCACGGTTGGCGCGGTGTAGCCGCAAGCCCATGTCGTGTCGGCGGCTTCCGGTTTGCGGCGGCGGAGAAGAAACAGCGCGAGCGCACACCAGCCGGCAAGAAACCACACGAAGACATTAATGAGTCCAAGCGTGGCGAGCGGCGATTCAGGCGAATTCAAAACACCCGAAAACTTCGCCGCAGGGATGTTGAAAACTTCCGTCACGACGCTGGAAAATGTTGAAACGATCGCGCCCGGAAACAATGACGACGCGAGACAAAACGCGACAAGCACGGCGAGCGGCACGGTCATCCATCGCGATGATTCGTGCGCGTGACGGGCTTCTTCGCTGCGCGGTTCGCCGAGCAGCACGATGCCGGGCAGGCGCGCAAATGTGATCAAGGCCAGACCGCCGATGAGCGCGAGAACGCCGACGGCGAGCAATAGAAGAATGCGGCCCGGGCCGGTGAATTCGAGGCCGCCGCGCAGAAGACCCATGTAAATCAGCCATTCGCTGACGAAGCCGTTGAGCGGCGGCAGTGCGGAAATGGCGACAGCTCCCATCGCCATCGCCATACCGGTTTGCGGCATTCGTTTCATCAAGCCGCCAAGCTTCTCGATGTCCTTCGTTCCTGAACCATGCAACACGCTGCCCGCACAAAGGAACATCAGGCCCTTCATCATTGAATGATTCCAGATGTGCAGCAGCCCGCCTGCTATTCCGAGCGCGGCGACGGTGGGATGTCCGCTGGTCAGGCCCCACAAACCGACGCCGAGCGCGAGCACGATGATGCCGATGTTCTCGATGCTGGAATATGCAAGCGAACGTTTCATGTCGCGCTGGCACAACGCGAGCGCAACACCGACGAGCGCGGTCACGAGGCCGATGACAACGAAAAGCGGACCCCACCAGCGCGCGGGATGGCCGAGAATAAGCATCGTGCGGAGGATTCCATAGAGTCCGAGCTTGATCATCACGCCGGACATCAACGCGGACACGTGGCTAGGCGCGGCGGGATGCGCTTCGGGCAGCCAGACGTGAAGAGGAACAAGTCCGGCTTTGGTTCCGAAGCCGACGAGCGCAAGCGCGAAGATCACCGCGGAGACTGCGGGTGTGATTTGGCCGGCAGTGCCGAAATGATCGAAATCGAGCGAGCCGGATTGCCGGCCCAGCAGAAGAAACATCGCGAGCAAAAATGCCGCGCCGAGATGCGCGGCGACGAGATAAATCCAGCCTGCGACGCGCACTTCGCGTTTCTCATGTTCGAAGGTGACGAGAAAAAATGCGGCGATGGACATCACTTCCCACGCCATCATGAAAAGCACGGCATTGCGCGCGATAGTGACGAGCGCCATTCCTGCGATAAACGTGTTGAAGAAAAACCATGAAGGCGCGAGCGAGCGCTTTTCGCGGAAGGCCAGCATGTAATTGCCGCCATAAATCGCCGCGAGCACCGACAGCACAAAAATCGGGACGAGAAAAAATGCGGAGAGCGGATCGAGTTGCACGAAGAACGAAGCGCCGGGAATGTTCCACGCCCACCGCAAGGAGCCGACGTCCGCGCCGAACAGGGCCGAAACTGCGGGAACCAAACCAACGATACATCCCGCGACAGCACCGCACGACGCAATGGCAGTGACGAGGCGCGAATTGCGGCCGGCAAGTAACGCCGCCGCTCCCGTGACCACGAGGATCACGATGGCCGTGAGAAGCAGCGCCATCGCTACTTCGCCTTGGTGGTGTCGACAGCGGCTGCGCCAGCCCGCTTTCGACACGACGCGCCTCCTGTAAAATTTCTTCCGCGGATGCCTGCCGCAAAACGGCCGCCTTGAAACCGGCGTCCTGCAAACCGAAAGCCAGCCGCGAGAGCAGATGCAAATGAACTCGGATCGTAGGACTGATGAACGAGAACATTGCGTTGACGGGCTTGCCATCCACCGCGTCGAAGTCGATCGGATTTGCCAGGAAGCAGAGCGAGATCATCGCACGCGGAACGTGAACGACGACGGGGCTGCGGACGTGGGGAATCGCGATGCCGTCGCCGACGCCGGTCGAACCGAGCGCCTCGCGGGCAAGCAGCACGTCGAGGAGCATTTCGCGGTCCGAATCGTCCGGCAAGGGCATTGTATTGACGATCGCCTGCAATACGGACTCGCGGTCTATCCCGCCGACGTTGTGGAAGATTCCGCCTGCCTCCAAGGCGCCGGCGAGGCAACTCAGCGGCGTACCACCATTGGCTGGTTCGCTGAAGATTTTATCTGAAAGCGGAATTTGATGGGCTGTGGCCCACTCGAGCAGTTCAGAGCGATCGAAACGATATTGTCCGTTAATCTCGCTGGCTGGCAGTCCCTTTTCTTCGATCCACGAATAAATTTTCTTCTCCGCGACGGCGAAGAGTTTCGCCACGTCGCGCACACGCAATTCCATTGTTATGTCCCTTCCGGGTCAAACTCTCACCTCGCGGACTTAATCCGCAATGAGCCCGTATTAAGTTTCAAAGCTGTTACAGAAAAATGGCGCTGATTTGTAGGACATCTCCGCGCGAAAGCAATGGAAGAATTATTTTGTGCAACCGCCATTTTTTGTTCGCGGCGGCCAAACCGGTTTCGGTATGGATAGTTCCGCATTTTTTCTCGGGCTGTTGCGGCGAATCGCCGCATGGCGGTTGAGGTTGCAATCGGAGTCGGGTATGTTCCGGCCCGTTGTGTGGCTGGCGGGGGGATGAAGAATGTCCAACGATGAGAGAGGCGCGGCGTCAGCGAAGAAACTTCGCGTGCTGCTGGTGGAGGATTCGCCATTCGATGCGGAACTCCTTGCCGCGCGCATTGGCGGTGGCGGCTACGACTTGGCCGTTCGTCGCGTGCAGACCGCCGACGAGCTTCATGATGCGCTCGAAAAGGAAACTTGGGACATCATCCTTTCCGACCACAACATGCCGGGTTTCAGCTCCACCGAGGCGCTCGCGATCGTCAAAAAGGAGATGCACCTCGACATTCCGTTTCTGATCGTCTCCGGCAGCATCGGCGAGGAACTCGCCGTCGAATCCATGCGCGCCGGTGCAAGCGACTACATCCTCAAGGACAACCTCGCGCGTCTGGTTCCCGCCATCGAGCGCGAACTGCGCGATGCCGTCGAGCGCCGCGAACTGCGCAAGGCCGAGAAGGCGCTCGTGGTGCAGCAGGAACAGATGCGCATCGCGCGCGACATCCAGCAGCGCCTTTTTCCCGCCTCCGCGCCGTCGCTGCCCGGATTCGACATTGCCGGCGCCTCGCATCCTGCCGACGCGACCGGCGGTGATTATTTCGACTACATCCCGCTTGCCAGCCAGCGTCTTGCCGTCGTCATAGGCGATGTCAGTGGCCACGGCGTCGGTGCCGCGCTGCTCATGGCCGACACGCGCGAGGCGTTGCGCGCTCTCGCGTCTACCGGCGCCGACCCGCGCGAAAATCTCATGCGAGCCGACAAGCTGCTTCGCCATGACTTCGGCGACGAGCAATTCATCACGCTGCTTTTCGCGCTGCTGGACCCGGTCGTCGGCACCCTTTCCTACGTCAGCGCCGGCCACCCCAGCGGCTACATCATTGACCAATCCGGCGGAATCAAGCGGACGCTTTCCGCGCAATGTCCCGCGCTGTGCCTGCCGACCGCAACGCCCTGCGTCCCGCCGCTCGCGATGATCCAGCTTGCCCCCGGCGACGTCGCCGTCCTGCTCACCGACGGCGTGCTCGAAGCCTTCTCCGGTTCCAGCGAGGAATATGGAGCGGACCGCGTTTGCGAAGTCATCCGCGCCCATCGCGACAAACCCGCCGCCGAAATCGTCGAACAACTGTTCAAAAGCGTGCAGGAGTTTGGCGACTCGCAGCCCCAGCAGGACGACATCACCGCCGTGATCATCAAATACACCGGCAAGCCCGCCTGACCGCCCACCGCCCTGCCCGAAGCAACATGGGCGGACCGAAAACGGATTTCGCAAACTTCCAATCATTGGAAAAGACCGTGATCGAAAACTTCCAATCATTGGAAAGTCCGCTTTCACAACCGCGGCGACTGCGTTATCAGTGATTCGGTTTCGTGGAGATCGAAAATGTTTGTTGAAATTCGCAATTTGAAAAACCACGCCGACGCCGAAGTCGCGCTGCGCGGGTGGCTCTATGGCAAACGATCCGGCGGCAAGATCGCGTTCCTGCTCGTCCGCGACGGCACCGGCATATGCCAGTGCGTCTGCGACGCCTCGCAGCCGGAGCTTTTCGCAACCGCCGGAACGCTCGGCCAGGAATCATCGCTCATCGTCCGCGGCAAGGTCCACGTTGACGAACGCGCGCCCGGCGGCGCAGAACTGTTGATCACCGGCCTCGACGTAATCCAGAACGCGGAAAACTTTCCAATCTCGAGAAAAGCCCACGGCGTGGATTTCCTGATGAACCACCGCCACCTCTGGTTCCGCACGCCGCGCCAGATCGCGATCCTCCGCATCCGCCACACGATCATCAACGCCGCGCGCGGCTACTTCAACGACGACGGCTTCACGCTCATTGACACGCCGATCATCTGCGCCGGCGCGGCCGAGGGTGCGGGCACGCTCTTCGAACTCGATTACTTCGGCGAGAAGGCGAACCTCGCGCAGACCGGCCAGCTCTATCTCGAATCCGCCGCGATGGCGCTCGGCAAGGTTTATTGCTTCGGCCCGACGTTCCGCGCCGAAAAATCCAAAACGCGCCGGCACCTCACCGAGTTCTGGATGATCGAACCCGAAATCGCCTTCGCCGATCTCGACACGCTGCTGCGCCACGAGGAAGGACTCGTCACGCGCATCATCGGCGACGTGCTGGCGAAACACCGCGACGATCTCGCCGTGCTCGAACGCGACATTTCCGCACTCGAAAAAATCAAAGCGCCATTTCATCGCATGACCTACACCGAAGCCATTGACCTCGTGAAAAGCGAAAAGATCCAGACATGGATGGCCGATCGCATCGCCGACGATCAGAAGAAACTGCAAGCGATGATTGATGAGCTTCCGCAACACGAAGCGAAACTCGCCGCAGCGAAAAAATCGTGGGAAAAGGAAAAACTCGAACAGCAAATCAAGGACCAGCGCGAGAGCATCCACGACCTCGAAATCGAAATTTCGCATCGCAAGGTTCACCTCGAAGGCACGCGAAGCTTCGAATGGGGCGGCGATCTCGGAGCCGACGAAGAAGCCGTCATCTCGCGGCAATTCGACCGTCCCGTCTTCGTCACGAACTATCCGAAAAAGGCCAAGGCGTTTTACATGAAGCCCGATCCCGCGCGGCCCGACACCGTGCTGAACGTGGACATGCTCGCGCCGGAAGGCTACGGCGAAGTCATCGGTGGCAGCGTCCGCGAAGAAAACCTCGCCGCGCTCGAAGCCCGCATCGCAGAAGAAGGCATGAACCCCGAACCGTTCCAGTGGTATCTCGACCTGCGCCGCTACGGCAGCGTCCCGCACGGCGGCTTCGGCCTCGGCATCGAGCGCACGGTCGCCTGGATTTGCGGCCTCAAACACATCCGCGAAACGATCCCGTTCCCCCGCACGATGGGCCGCATGTGGCCATGAAGTCGGATTAGAGTTTGCCGGCGAAATTTCGGATGGCTTCGAAATATTTCGGGCCGGCGACATCGGTGAAATCGTTGTGGTTCGCGCCGGGGATGAGGACGAGTTGTTTCGGTTCGTTCGCCGCCGCGAAGAGTTTTTCGCCGTGCCACGGCGGGATGATCGTGTCCGCGGTTCCGTGCATGACGAGCACCGGGCATTTCACTTTCGAAATTTTCGCGAGGTTGTCGAAACGGTCGAACGGCGTGATTTTCCAGTGCGTCAAGACGCGGAACGCGCTGACGAATCCGCTTTGAATGATGAGGCCGCCGACCCGTTCGCGGCTCGCGAGATCGACCGACGGGCCGGAGCCGACGGAACGGCCGAAAACGATGATGTTCGAAGGCGCGATCTTCAGCGTTTCGGTGAGATGGCGATAGGCCGCGTCGATGTCGCGATAGGCGTTGCGCTCGGTGGGCCGGCCTCCGCTGGTTCCGTAGCCGTGGTAGTCGTAGCCAAACGTGTTGAAGCCGGCCTTGCGAAGTTCCTCAAGATCGTATCGCACGGTGCCGAGGTCCTCTGCGTTGCCGTGGCTGAAAAGAATCGTGAAGCGAGCGGCTGAATTCGTGAAGTGCATCGCACTGATTTTGGCGCTGTCGGTCGTCGTCAGCTTGGTGATCTTCGCGTTGTCGCGATAGGTCGCGGCCGGCGGAACAAAAATCGACCGCTCCGAGCCGAGCCAGCCGTAGAGCAGCAGCGCGGCATAAAGCATCAGCGGAAACCGCACGAACCAGATCAGCATTTTCCGCCGCAGTTTTTTCCCGTTCATGTCATGCCGCCTTGACCATGCCGCAACCGTGCCGGATGATTCGCGCCATGTCACTTCGTCTTTGCATTCTTGGCAGCGGCAGTTCCGGCAACTGCACGTATGTCGCGTCCGCCACCACCGCGATCCTCGTTGACGGCGGCCTGAGCGCAAAGGCCATCGCGACGCGGCTCGAAAAAATCGGCGCGTCGCTGGAGCAGGTGAAGGGCGTATGCCTGAGCCACGAGCATTCCGATCACATCGCGGGACTGAAGACGCTGCAAAGCAAATACGCCATTCCGCTCTTCGCGAACGAAGGCACGATCCAAGGCCTGAAGAACAGCAAGGACCTGGCCGCGCTCGCGTGGCAAAAATTCCAAACCGGCTCGGCGTTCGAAATCGGCGACTTGAACATCGAGCCGTTCTCCGTGCCGCACGACGCGATGGAACCGGTCGGCTTCGTCATCACCTGCGGCGCCGAATCCATCGGCATCGTTACGGACCTCGGCATTCCGACCGCACTCGTCCGCGAGCGGCTGAAAAACTGCAACGCGATCGTGCTCGAATCGAACCACGACGAAGAAATGCTGATGAATTCGCAGCGCCCGTGGCAGCTGAAGCAGCGTATCCTCGGCCGCCAGGGCCATCTCTCCAACGTGCGCGCCGCGGCGATGCTCGCCGAAATCGCCGGCCCGCATTTGCAGCGCGTATTCCTCGCGCACCTGAGTTCCGAGTGCAACCGGCAGGATGTCGCGTGGCGCGCGACGCGCGACGCACTCGCCCGCGCCGGCCACACGCACATCACGATCAGCATGACCTTCCCGAACCAAGTCAGCGAAATCTGGACCGCCGCCTGATCGTCGCGGATTTTTTCCAATCATTGGAAATTTACGCGGCCGGGTTTTCCAATGATTGGAATGATTGCTTCCAATGATTGGAAGTCTGCGCGCGAAAATCGCGTGGCGATGGCGAATTTGCGGAAACGAAACAACATCATGAAAAAACTCCCTGCCGTTTTTTTCGTCGCATTATGTCTGTTGCTTCGCGCTGTCGCCGCTGAATCCGTCTGTCCGATCTCGACGGGGCCGGACGCGACGGTGTTGAAGGATGGAAAACCGTTTCGCGCGGTCGGCATAAATTTCTTCGACTGCTTCTTGCGCGTGCTGAAAAATCCGGACGACGCAAGCTGCGACGCGGGTTTCAAAACGCTGGCCGAACATCACGTGCCGTTCGCGCGTTTCTGCGCGACGGGGTTCTGGCCGTCGGACATGAAGCTGTATCAAACGAACCGCGTGGAATATTTCCGGCGCTTCGACATCGTCGTGAAAGCGGCGGAGAAACACGGCGTCGGACTGGTGCCGTCGCTGTTCTGGCATTTCTCGTGCGTGCCCGATCTGGTGGGCGAGCCGATGGACCAGTGGGGAAATCTGCAGAGCAAAACGCACGCGTGGATGAGGGAATATGTTCGCGAAGTCGTCACGCGCTATCGCGGTTCGCAGGCGGTCTGGGCGTGGGAATTCGGCAACGAATTCAGTCTGGCGGCGAACCTGCCGAACGCGAAGGAGCACCGTCCGCCGGTGCATCCGACGCTCGGCACGGCGGCGACGCGCAGCGAGCGCGATGACTTCACCTTCGCGATGGCGCGCATTGCGTTCACGGAATTCGGCAAGGCGGTCCGCCAGCACGATTCGAAGCGGCTGATTTTCACCGGCGACAGTTTCCCGCGGCTGTCCGCGTGGCATCAGGAACACGAGAACAAGTGGACGAACGACACGAAGGAACAGTTTCAGGCGATGCTCGAAAAGGTGAATCCCGATCCGATCAGCGGCATCGGCGTCCATGCCTACGAGGACGACGACCAGCGCATGGTCTGGGTCGCCGAGACCGCGAAGAAAATGAACAAGCCGGCTTTCGTCGGCGAATTCGGCGCGCAGAAGGAAACGCCGGAACAGGCCGCGAAGTTTCACCGGCTGCTCAAGGCGATCACGGATTCCGGAATTCCTCTCGCCGCCGTGTGGGTCTTCGATCTGAAGAACCAGCCGGATTTCACCATCGTCCCCGGTTCGCCGCGCGCCTATCAACTCGATGCGATCAGCGAGTGGAACCGCAAGTTCAGCGCGCCGTGATTACGGCTTCGTGTCGGGCGCGAACGTGGCGATGGCGGCCTGCTTGAAGGCGCCGTGGCTCTTGCCACCGTCGTTGGGGAAGCCCGCGTGCTGGACCATCCAGATCGTGATGATTCCATGCTTGCGATCAACTTCCATGTTCGTGGCATGAGCGCCACCGTGGCCGAATCCGTCGGGGCTGATGCTCAGGCCGAAGCCATAGCCGGTGTTCACCGCGTCCGGCGTCTGCTTGCTCGTCATGACGCTGACGGCATTTGTCGAGAGCACGCGCACGCCGTTGAATTCGCCGCCGTTCATCAGCATCTGGCAAAAGCGCACGACGTCCTGCGCGGTGGAGAAGAGTCCGCCGGCGGGCATCGGAAAACGGACGGCGTGGTCGGAAAGCGGATAGTGCAATTGGGAAATCGGAAACTCGACGAGGTCCTTTTTCGCGGTGTCGGGCTTGTAGGATTTCGCGACGCGCTTCGCCTGCCGCTCGGTCGGCCAAAACGTCGTGTCCTTCATGCCGAGCGGATCGAAGAGGCGCTTCTGCATGAAATCCTCGTAGGACATTCCTGAAACGACTTCGAGGATGCGCGCGGCCGTGTTGATGCTCGCGTTGGAATATTGGTACTTCGTGCCCGGCTCGTATTGCAGCGGCGTCAGCGCGTAGCTCCGCACCGCCTCGCGCAGCGGCAGCCCGTCGAGCGTCGGTTGCTCGACGCGCGAACTGAACGCCATCCCGCTGGTGTGCGAAAGCACCTCGCGAACCGTGATCGGATGCGCCGGCTTTTTCAGAATCACGCGATCCACCGTCTGCGTCTCGACGAACATCTGGCCCTTGAATTCCGGCAGATATTTTTCCACCGGGTCATCGAGGACGATCTTGCCCTCATCCACGAGCATCATCACCGCCGCCGCCGTCATCGCCTTCGACTGAGATGCGATCCAGAAAAGCGAATCCGGTTTCATTGGCTTTTTCGCCGCCACATCCGCGTAGCCGACGCAGCTCACATCGAGAACCTTGTTCGAAGTTGCGATGAGCGTGACCGCGCCGGCGAGCGAATGGCTGTCCACGAAAGGCTGAAGCGCCGCCGCGATTTTCGACGGTTCGCCCGCGCGCAGCGGCGCGGAGGCGAGAAGGGCGAGGAGCGACGAGGCGATGAAAAGGCGACGGGAGAATTTATTTTTCATGCGCGCAGTTCGTCATGTCCGCCGCGCGAAGTCAACCGCGGAGGCGGGCGCGGGCGTTGCATGAGTGAATTGAATCATTTGTAGCCGGCCATAAAAATCGGTCAGCCGATGGCGGAGGCGTCGAGGCGGAGGAGGCAGTGGCCGTAGTCGAGGATTTTCTGGCCGGGGACGGGGATGAAGCGGCGGGGGATGCGGTATAGGCGAAGGCCTTTGCGCTCGATGAGGCCGGCGTCGGCCAGCACGCCGAGGTGCCGGGAGGTGGTGGAGCAATCGGTGCCGGTGACGGGCATGAGGTCGCTGGTGCAGTAGGAATCGCCGTCGCACATGGCGGTGAGAATGGCCCAGCGCTGGGGGGAGCTCATCGCGGTGAGGAAGGTGTTACGATTCAATAGCGGCGGGATGGCGGCGGCTTGCTGTGTGGGCGGTTGATTTTCCATGAGATTCTCCATCCGTTAAAAATATGCGTTTTGCTATGTTTTGGCCAATTTCGATGATCTGTGGACAGGTTTCTTCGTGCATATTGGCAAATGTTCTGTCCATGTGGCAAGAGTCGTTTTATATATGTCCGAAACCATACAGGATCTGTCCAGAGACATACAGCATCTGTCCCTAGTCGTACAGCATCTTTTCCTGATCATTCAGTATATGTCCAAGATCATTCAGTATCTGTCCCTGATCATTCAGTATCTGTCCATGATCATTATGCTCAAATCCCGAATCGCAGGCCTCGTGTCCCGCTTCATTGACCTTCGATCTGGGCGCAGATCATTCGTCTCCGACTCGCTTTCTTCGTGATCCTGTTTCATTCGCCTTCAGGCAGCCGCGGGATTCCAATGATTGGAAATTTGTGGCTTCGCAGCTTCCAATCATTGGAAGTTTTCAGGGCGGCGGCGGAGCGGCGGAGAATTTTAGTTTCCAGAGCGTCGCGGCGGGCGCGTCGAGAACCGCGCCGGCGCGGAAGGGCGGGTAGCCGATGCAATAGCCGCGGAACGTGAGTTGATTCCAACCGGGCCGCAGCGTGATGGTTTTTTTCACGACGAGTTTTTCGGTCCGGTCGTCCCTTTTATTTTCATCGCCCGGCACGGCGACGCCATTGAGCGACCAGCGGAGAAACGTCTGCCGGTGGCCCTGAAAGGCGATGTCAATTTGCGTTTCGGCGGGCGCGTGAATCCACGTTGCGCCGAACCATACTTGCGCGGACGGGCCGCAGATGACGCGCGTGTCGAGATCGGCGATGCGCGCCGGTTTCCATCGCACCGGGCCGGGATCGTGCCAGTAGCCGCGGACGGATTCGCCGGTGAAGACGGCCGCCATGTCAACCTTGCCGTCGTCCGGCGGATAGCGCGCGGCCTCGCAGGATTTGCGGGCTTCATCCTTCCGGTGATCGCGAAGATCGGCGGCAAACTTTTCCGTGCCCGCGCCGCCCCACGGTCCGCATAGCAGCCAGTTGCGGATGACCACGCCGCCTTCGAGGCCTTTGAATTCGGCGGGTGCCCACGAGCCGGGATAGAGGCGCGCTTCGGTCGGTTCGTCGTAGGTTTCGCGGCTCGCGCTGCCGTCGCTGTTGGCCCACCAGAATTTGTTGTGGCCGCCGAACGTCGCAGAGAAATTCACCATCGTCCGCGCGCCGCCCGCGAACGGCGCGATGAGCGGAATCGCCGTGCGCGGAATTGCGGCGACGAGCACGAAGCCTTTGCCGTCGTCATCGAGCTTGTGGAAAAGCTGCGCGCCTGCGACGGGACCGACGTGCGCGAAACGCGCCTCGCCGACGGGCGTGCGATAAACCTGCGGACGTGGATTCGCGCCGGACCACTGCGGATGCATTCCCAGCGCGACGGGTTTCACCGCGCCGCCATCGTTGAAAATTCCTAACACAAAACGCGCATCGCCGCGACGGCCTTCCGCCGGCCCGCCAGCCGGCGCGTTCGCATCGCCCTGAATGCAGAAGCTCAGCGTGTCGGCGAGACGGTCGTGAGAAAATATTCGTTCGATCGGCTGCAGCAGCTTCGCTTCGAACTTCGCGGAGAGCTGTGCGTGCCAGCGAAAATAAAGATGATCGGGATCGTACAAACAGCGAACCTCGACCGACTGATCTTTGTCGGCGGCGAATGTCACCGGCTCACAGGAATCCCAACCGTCGAGCGAACCATCGAGCGCGGCACCGCCGAGCGCGGGCGCAATGTGCGCGAATTTCGCCGCGCCCGCGCCGCCGCGCAGGCTCAGTGCGATTTCCGGCGGCGCTGCGATTTGCGCGGCTGTAATCCGCACGGTCTTTTGAAGTGTCGTCAGCGGGCGGACGGGATTTTCTTTCAGCGACCAATTTTCCATTTCGAAAATCAACGGCGTCACTTTCCCGGCGGCGAAATAGATTTTCCCGTTGTCGCGATTCGGGAAAATCGAACCCGCGAAAAATTCGCCCGGCAGCGGATAAACGCCGGAGTCCTTCGGATGGAATCTCCGGCCGTCGAGGAAAAGCGTGTCCACGTAGAGGCCGTCTTCGGTGTAAAGCAGAACGCCGCAGCGGGACTGGTCCACTACGCTGACCAGACCGTTGACCGGTCTGTGAATCCGCATCCCGCCGTACATTTCGTCCGGTTGTGCGATGCCTTGCAGCGCGGTACGGCCCGTGCGCCATTTTAATTTGAAACCGCCGCTGCCATCGGGAACGTAATGGGAAATTTTGTGCTGCGCGCCTTCGTTCGCGCTGAAATTCTTTCCGCCGCGGGCCTGCACGTAAAAACCTCCGTCGAGCGAGCCATCCGTTTGCATCCAATCGCTCGGAAATGTTTCGGCGAGTTCGTTGCCGCCGTGAATCGCGTCGGACTTTTCTTCACGGCGCGCAGCGAATACTGGATCGCCGAAGAGCCGTTTGAATTCCTTGAACACAGGATTTCCGTGCGAATCGAAATGATCGGGCGCGAGCCGCCACACGTCGTCGCCGCCCTGGTTCATCGCGACGAGCGAAAGATCATCGAGCCAATTCTGGCCGTGGTACGTCAGGAAATGTCCCGGAAATTCCGACCACGCAATTTCGTCATCGTCAACGCGGCCGTTCCCATTTTCGTCGTGCCAGAGGCCGGTGCGCCACTCGTTGCCGGTTCGTTCGCGAATGATCGCGGCGGAAATAATCCACCGGTCGCCATCGTGGCGATAAATGTTCAAGCTCCGGCCGCACGCGAGATATTCCCGGCCGTCGCGACGGATGAATTGCGGCTTGTCGAATCGCGGCGCGCGCGGATCGTCGCCGACGCCCGGCCACACCGCGTCCACGGTCCAATTGTGTTTTTCGTAATCAATCTTGAACCGCGTGAGCCAGTGTTGCTGGCCTTGAATATAAATGTGCGACGGATTTTCCGGGTCAATCGCGTAGCCGTCGTTGCACTTGGTCTGAAGCGAAAGAAATTCGCGGATCAATTTCCCGTCGGCGTTCCATTCGCTCGCGCGATTCGGCCCGCCGTTTTCGACGACGATCAGACGGTCTTCGCCATTGGGCGTTGTCCACGTCGCAAGTTTTTCCGGCGCGATGAACGTTTCGCGGTCGTAGTTGCCGGGTTTTTGCGCATCGAGTTTTCCGAAGGTCCGCAGAATTTTTCCGCCGCGGTCGAACTGGAAGACTTTGTTCGCCTGCGAATCGCTGACGTAAAACCGCCCGTGGCTGTCCACTTCGAAATCGGACGGGTGAATGTTCGGCGGGATCGCGAATACGCGCCGCCACGATCCTGCGGGAAGGCCGCCGGAAAGTTTCATCGAACTGATCGCGAAGTTTGCGCCGTCCGCGTGGAGCGCGAAAAGCGAGCCGCCCTGAACGGCGAGTCCTTGCGGCTTTTCGATTGGAAGTTCGGCGAGCACTTTACCGTTTTCGCCGTCGTGAATCGTGACCTTGTTCGCAAATTCGGTTTCGCTTTCTTCGTAACGGCGCTTTTGCGGTTCGATAATTTTCCCGCGCTGCGCGATGCCGACGAAACTTTCCCCCGTCGCATTTCGCCATGCGGCCATCGCGGTGACCCAACCTTCGGGCGGATATGAATTCGAGCGGTTCGCGCCGGGACTGCTGCCGAAAGATTTTCCGTCCGCGCGATAAACATATTTTGGTCCGCCGTCGGTGCTGAACGCCCAGACTGTTTCGCCGTCCGTCGCCGCGCTGGTTCCGCCGCCCGCGCCGCCGGAGGGAAATGCCTGGATGAACTGGCCGATGCCCTCCGGCTTTTTCAAATCGAACATCGGGCAGTTGTGTCCGTTTTCGAGATATTCGTAATAAAAAACCGCGACGCCGTTCGGGCCGACGGCGACATCGGCGAGGGGCTGGCCGCACGGATCGCCGCCGAACGGTTCCGGCATTTTCAAATCGTCCGGCGACGGCATCCACGCGGAGGCGCCGGTGACAAATCGCGGCGTGATCGAATGCCATTCGCCGTCCACGCGCCACTCGCGCGCGGGCATGAATATTCCTTTTACGGAATAATCGCCCGGCGGCACCGGCATAAAATTGTCATCGAGTCCGTTCCAGGTTTCCGTGAAGCGGCCACCGTTTTCCGCGGTGACGGTCCGCGGTGCGCCGGCGACGAACGCGCTGACGATCCAGTCGGGATTCGTCGCATCGGTGATCGCGAGCGTCACGCGCCACGTCGTGCCCGGCGTGCCCGGAAGCTGATAGGCCACCGTCGCGCCGGACGCCGGCGCAACTTCCACCGCGCGGCCAATGAGGGCGAAGATGAAGATAAAAAACACACTGCAGATTTTTTTCATGGAAGGTTTCCGACGGCTAATTTTCCAATGATTGGAATTTTTCGCGGCGCATTTTTCCAATGATTGGAAATGACGCGGGGCGTTGGTCCGTTTTTTCGTCGTGATTTGTCCGGCGTGTTCCGTGTATTCGTGATTTCGGTCGAGTGGAAGGAGTCTGACATGATTTCGAAAAAGAAAATTTCGTATGGCGGCTGGCCGAACTGCATTCGTCTCTCCGATGGCAAAACCGAGATCGTTGCGACGACGGATGTCGGGCCGCGGATCATTCGCTATGCGCGCGTCGGCGGGCAGAATGTTTTCAAGGAATACGCCGGGCAGATGGGCAAGACTGGCGGGAAGGAATGGCGGATTTATGGCGGCCACCGGCTGTGGCACGCGCCGGAAGCGAAACCGCGGACATACGCTCTGGACAACGCGCCGATCGAGGCGGTGTGGAAGAACGACATGCTCACGCTCACCCAACCCATCGAGTCCACGACCGGCATCCAGAAGCAGATCGAAATTTCCTTCGCGACCGGCGGCGAGATCTGGCTGACGCACCGGCTCGTGAATCAAAACCACTGGGACGTCGAGTTCGCGCCGTGGTGCCTGACGGTGATGGCGCAGGGCGGCCGCGCGATTTTCCCGCAGGAAAAATTCATCCCGCACACGGACCATCTTCTGCCGGCGCGGCCGATCGTGCTCTGGCACTATACGAACATGGCCGATCCGCGGTGGATATGGGGGACGAAATATTTTCAGTTGCGGCAGGATCCGAAAAATTCCGCGCCGCAGAAAGTCGGAATTCTCAACACCAAGGGCTGGGCGGCATATTCGCTCGGCGAGGACCTTTTCATCAAGCGCTACGCCTTCGATCCGGTCGCGCGCTACGCCGATCACGGGTGCAACACCGAGGCGTTCACAAACGGCGACATGCTCGAAGTTGAAACCCTTGGCCCGCTGACGAAGCTTGCACCCGGCGCAAGCGTCGAACACGTGGAGATCTGGACGCTTAACAAATGCGCCGTCGGCGAGAACGAGGCGGAGATCGCGAAGAAGGTCGAACCGCTGATTTGATTTGGGAGAGCGAAAATGCCTGCAAAAAAAGTTTATCTTGCGGTTGATCTGGGTGCGTCGAGCGGGCGCGTGATGGCGGGAGAATTTGACGGAAAGAAAATCACGCTCCATGAAATGAACCGCTTCGGGAATCCGGGGCATCCGATTCACGGGAGTTTTCACTGGGATTTTTTGCAACTTTTCGCGGACATCAAGGCCGGGCTGCGCAAGGCAAGCCAGAATTATGGCAAGGCGGCCGTCAGCGCAGGTATTGATACTTGGGGCGTTGACTATGGACTGATTGACAAGCGCGGCGAACTGCTCGGCCTGCCTCACCAGTATCGCGATCCGCGGACGAACGGGATGGAAGCCGCGTCGTTCAAGCGGATGCCGCGCGAGAAAATTTATGGCATCAGCGGCATCCAATTCATGTTTTTCAACACGATCTTCCAGTTGCTGAGCGAAGTCGTGAATAAATCACCGTTGCTCGCGAATGCGGATCGCCTTTTGTTCACGCCGGACCTTTTCAACTTCTGGCTGACGGGCGTGAAGGCAAACGAATACACGATCGCCAGCACCAGCCAGTTGCTCGATGCGAAGAAGCGCGCGTGGTCGCAGCCGTTGCTCAAGGCGATGGGAATTCCATCGAAGATTTTTGGCGAAATCGTCGCGCCCGGAACAATTCTCAGCGGCGTGACGCAAGCCATCGCCGAAGAAACGGGCCTGCCGAAATTGAAAATCATCGCGCCCGGAACGCACGACACGGCCTCCGCGGTCGCCGCGGTTCCTGCGCGCGGGACGGATCACGCCTATCTGAGTTCCGGCACGTGGTCGCTTATGGGCGTCGAATCGCTACAGCCGGTGATCAGCGAGA
Organism: uncultured bacterium; assembly: GCA_903906425.1. GTDB lineage: Bacteria > Verrucomicrobiota > Kiritimatiellia > CAIVKH01 > CAIVKH01 > CAIVKH01. Next base: position 3,082 of record CAIVKH010000347.1, on the reverse strand, counting down.
AAAGCTACAAACTGAATTTCACGAACGAGGGCGGCGTTTGCGGGACGATCCGCGTGCTGAAGAATATTTGCGGCCTCTGGCTCGTCCAGGAATCGAAACGGGTATGGGAACGCGGCGGCGAAAAATATTCGTTCGACCATCTCATCGAACTTGCGAAGAAGGCGAAGCCGTTCGCGGCCGTGATTGACCCCGACTCGCCCGACTTCGCGCAGCCCGGCGACATGCCGGCGCGCATCCGTACGTTCTGCAAGCGCACCGGGCAGAAAGCGCCCGCCGACATGGGCGGCATCGTTCGCACGATCTACGAAAGCCTCGCGCTGAAATACCGCCGCGTCTTCGGAATGCTCGAAGAACTGACCGGCCATCGCATCGGAACGCTGCACGTCGTCGGCGGCGGCTCGCAAAATATATTCCTGAATCCATGCACGGCGAACGCGCTGAACCGGCCCGTCGTCTGTGGTCCCGTCGAAGCGACTGCGCTCGGAAACATCCTGATGCAGTTGATGGCGACGAAGGAAATCCGCTCGCTCGACGAAGGCCGCGAAATCATCCGCGCGTCATTCGAGACGAAAACGTGGACGCCGCAGGACACCGACGCGTGGGACGCCGCGTTCGAAAAATTCACGAAGATCGAAGGGAAATAGCGGATTCGTCCGCCCGGCCCTTCCCTGAGTTCCAATGATTGGAACTTTGCGCGGCCGCATTTTCCAATGATTGGAAGTTTGCGCGCGAGTCTATTTCTCGCCGCCGGTCAGCTGCATCCAGCCGCGATGGCTGCGCGTGAGGATTTCCTCGGTTGGCAATTTAATCGCGAAGGCCTGCACGCCAACGGGGCCGTGCCAGTTCAGATCGCGAAGTTTTTTCAGAACGATGCCGACATCGTAGGTGCCTTGATCGAGCGGCTGGATCAGGCGATTCCACGTCGTGTGGCCCGCGCCCGTATCCGCGCCGCAAATCGTCACGACGAAAAGTTTCGGCGCGGCGTCGGCAAGAAGTTCGGGAATTCTTTCTTCGTCGCCGATCATCAGACAGTGGCAGAGGTTGAACGTCGCGCCGAAATTTTCGCGATCAACTTTCTTCGCGACGCGGACGCAGTCCTGCACGCGCTCTGTCCAGTTGCCGACGTGCGGATAAATCGCAACGCGAAGACCGTTCGATTTCGCAGTGTCTGCGAATGCGCGCAGCGCGGGCACGGCAATTTCGTCGCCATCGGCCGATGACCGCGGAAAATTTGTTCCGCCGTCGATATGCAGCCAGATGATCGTTCCGCTGTCTTTCAGGAGCGGCAGCACGTCGAACGCGCTCTTCTGGACTTCGAGTTTTTCGCGCGACAATTTCGCGCCGCCATAAACCGCGAATAATTTTAGTCCGCGTTTTGCGCACTCGTCTGCAGTCGCCTTCACCGCGTCGGGACTGCCGAGTGTTCCGCCGACGCCGTCGAATCTGTTCGTTTTCGTGACGTCAAGAATTTGGCCGATCGGATTGCCGTGATAGGCGGTATCCATCGCGAAAAATGGAAACGGTTCGGCAGCGAGCGCAGAGCCGCAAATGGCGAAAGACGCGAGCGCGAATAGAGATTTCATTTATTGAACTCGTCGCTCGCGGATTTCAGCTCTTCGGATTTCCACGCGCCGGATTTTGTGATGATGCGGAATTTCCAGGTGAAGCTTTCGTGCGGCGCGACTTTTTTCGCGGCGGGCGCGATGAGCGCAGGCGAGAACCAGCGCATGGTTTTTGAGTTGATCATGTACCAGGGCGAATCGCCGCCGACGTTCGATGCGTGGCTCAAAATCGCGACGCCGTCGGTACGGTTATTTTGCGTCATGTTGGCAGCGGCGGCTTTCGTGTTCGGGCGAGCGCGGTCGCTTTCGAATTTTTCAATCGGGCCTTCGATGGTGACGAATTCGACTTTCGCAGGATCTTGCGCGGCGCGCATCGAGAAGCCGGCGTAGCCGCCGTTGACTGCGCCGCCGGGTTCGCCGGGCATGTGCGTGCGGTCGAGAAGCAGTTCGGTTTCGCCAGCGGTGAATTTTGCGCTCCAGTCAATCGTAACGCCGCCGTCTTTTTGCGGCGCAGAAACTTTTATTTCGCGCTGCTCGGCAAGCAGGCATTCGGTTTCGTTGCTGGGCGAAACGTAGCGGAGGTTCATTTTGATTTCGGCGGAGCCGTCGTCGTGAGTCGTGATTTCGGGCGCGTCCCATTTTGTCGGGCCGACGGACTTGCCGGTCTTCTTGTCGAGTTCCCAGTAGTTCACGTGGTTGATGTATTTCCACGCGAACCACAGTCCATAATGATGGAGATGGTCCGGCGGGCTGAGCGTCGTCAGCGGCTCGCCGCCTTTGACTGCGAGTGGATGGAAATATGGTTTGCTCAGATTTTGCCCGTAGCAGAATTTCCAGAGTGTCTGGCCATCAGCCTTCCATGCGAGCGTGTCGTCGGCACGCTGCCATTCGGCGCGAGCGGCCAGACACGCAAAAAAGACTGGCAAAGCAAAGCTGATGCGGAGAAAAGATGACGTTCTGTTGGTTGTTTTCATGGCGCGGCATTCTAGCCGCGAAAATTCTGGAGAAAAGTGCGATGAAGAAGATTCTTTTGGCAGCCTTGGCGATGGCGGCGGCAGGTTTGTTGCGAGCGGCGGACACGCCGGTGGTTCTGATTTACACGCACAACGGCCTCACGGCTGAAGGCAAGAAAGGTTTCGTTCACGACAACATCGCCACCGCGACGGCCGCGCTCGAAAAGCTGGGGAAGGAAAACGGATTTGAGACGGTCGTCTCCGACGATCCGGCGATCTTCACGAAGGAACCGCTGAAAAAATATCGCGCGATCATTTTCAACAACAGCAACAACACGGCGTTCGACACCGACGAGCAGAAGAAAGCATTTCAGGATTATATCCACGGCGGCGGCGGATTCGTCGGCATCCACTCGGCGACGGGATCCGAACGCAAGTGGCCGTGGTTCTGGCAGCTCATCGGCGGGACGTTCTCATTCCACGCCCCGCTCCAGAAATTCACGATCAACATCGTGGACAAGAATCATCCGGCGACTTCCTTTTTCACGTCCGACACCTGGCCTTGGG
>CAIVKH010000346.1 GCA_903906425.1 uncultured bacterium | reverse complement strand
CGTTCCGCCAGTTGCCGCGCACGAACGAATGCGCCTGATGCCAGTAGCCGACCGGCTCGAGATGCTGGATGCTCACGATCTCGCCAACAGCGCCGCCCGCGATCAACGCCCTGACTTTTTGCGTGTACGGCGTGTATCGCAAAACGTGGCATACCGCGAAAATCGGGTCCGCCTTGCGGATTTCGCGCGCGAGCCGGCGGCAGTCCGCCTCGTTGGTGGCCATCGGTTTTTCGAGCATGATGTGATAGCCGCGCTTCGCGAATTCGATGGCCGGTTCGACGTGGACGGCGTCCGGCGTCGCGATGATGACGGCGTCCGCGAATTTTTCCCGCGCGGAAAATTCCGTCCAATCGCGCGCGATATTTTCCGCCGCGATGCCGTGCTTCTTCGCCATCTGCTCTCGGAAAAAATCCCGCGGCTCCGCCACGCCGACAACGCGCGCCACATCGGGATGCGCCGCGATAAAATCGCCATAGCCCGTCCCGCGCGAACCCGCACCGATGATGATGACATCAACCTTTTTCATCTCGTCCGCCACTTCCAATCATTGGAAAAACCGGAACCGATAATCTCCAATCATTGGAAAAAAGCCAGCGTTCACAATCTGCTGATCTGTCCGGGCCGGCCGCGCTGTGGCTTCACGCCCAGTCTGACCGCACACGCGCCAGCGCCTCGCGGTGCGTAAGATCGAACCAGATCGGCGAAACGGAAATGAAACCGTCGTCAATCGCCTGCAAATCGGTGCCGGTGTGGTCGCCAAGTTTTTCGATGTCGCCGTCCATCCAATAATAGACGTTGCCGCGCGGGTCGGTGCGGCGGTCGAAAATTTCGTTGTAGCGCGAGTGGCCCATCGTGGTGACGCGGTAGCCGTTGATTTTTTCCCACGGCAGATTCGGCACGTTGACGTTGAGCAGCGTTTCGGGCGGCAGGCCCTTTTGAATCACGCGCAGCGCGGCTTCGCGCGCGGCCCGCTTGGCCGTTTCCCATTGCGGGTCTTTGTAGGTGCAGAGCGAAACGGCGATGCTCGGGATGCCGAGGATTGTTCCTTCCGTCGCGGCGGAAACCGTGCCGGAATAAATCACGGCGATGCCGGCGTTCGGGCCGAAGTTGATTCCGCTGAGAATCAGATCGGGTTTTTGCGCCAGCGTGCAGACCGCGAGTTTGACGCAGTCGGCCGGCGTGCCGCCGACGCCGTAGCCGAAAAATTCTCCGTTCTTGAAAACCTTCTGCGTCTTGATCGGATTGGAAATCGTGATCGCGTGGCCGACTGCGCTCATCTCCGATGCCGGCGCGACAATTTCGATCTCGCCGAGATCGCGGACCGCCTCGAACATGGCCATGATGCCCGGCGCATGGATGCCGTCGTCATTTGAAATCAGGATTCTCATGCGCGATTTGTAGCAGCGCTCTCCGCGCGCCAGCGAGATTTTTTATGGCCGCCGCCGCCGCGCCGGCTCGCGGATTTTGCCAATGATTGGAAGTTTGCGGCTGCGCATTTGCCAATGATTGGAAGTTGCGATGGGGAAAAATTGCGACGGTCAGGCCAGCTTCATGGAAATGTCGAGCGCGGGCGCGGAATGCGTGAGGCGGCCGATGGAAATAAAATCAACGCCGGTTTCGGCGACGGCGCGGACGTGTTCGATGGAGATTGCGCCGGAGGCTTCGATCTGGGCGCGGTGGTCGATCAGCTTGACGGCTTCGCGCATCGTGGCGAGGTCCATGTTGTCGAGCATGATGATTTCGGCGCGGGCGGCAATGGCTTCGCGGACTTGCTCGAGGTTCGCGGTTTCGACTTCGATTTTGATCGGCACACGGGAAGCGGTGCCGGTGTTGTTCTTTTCGCGGAGGCGTTTGACGGCGGCGGCGATTCCGCCGGCGGCCTTGAGGTGGTTGTCCTTGATCATCGCGAGTTCGTTGAGATTGAGGCGATGGTTGGTGGCGCCGCCGCAGCGGACGGCGTATTTGTCGAGGTGGCGCAGGCCGGGCGCGGTCTTGCGCGTGTCGAGAATCTTGACGGGCAGGCCGGCTACGGCGTCCACATATTTTCGCGCGAGCGTCGCGATGCCGGACATGCGCTGGAGCAAATTCAGCGCGAGGCGCTCGCCGGAGAGCAGGGCGCGGACGCGGCCGTTGACTTCAGCGATCACCGAGCCGGTGTGGACGTGGGTGCCGTCGCTGACGCGGCCATCGAAGTGAAGGCCTTCGTCGAGCTGCTTGAAGACTTGCGCGGCGACGGGGAGGCCGGCAATCACGCCTTCCTGCTTGGCGCGGAAAATTGCGGTGGCTTTTTGCGCGGAGTCGAAAAGCAGGTCGGTGGTGATGTCGCCGCCAGCGAGGTCTTCGCGTAGCCCGTTGGCGATGACGCGGTCAATTTCGTCCCAATCCAGATTCATGATGGGCGGAAGGATTACACGCGGCCCCGCCCGGCAACAAATCGAAATCGCGGTGTGCCCGCGGATGAATTCGGTTGCGTCCGTCGCGCGGTCGGGCAAGATGAAAAAAAATCCGAACGGCGGAGGAAAATATGTCGAGATTCTTTCGATGCTTGTTGCTCGCTCAGGTGGTTGCGCTGGTAATTGTCCTGGTTGGTTGCGAGAACAAGGGCAAGGGTGATTCGTCCGGCACACAAAATGTGTCCGGAAACTGGAAGCTCTCGTTCGATGTCGGCTACGTCATCAACATGTTTTTCGAGCAGCAGACCAACGGTGCCGTGCAGGGCGTCGGCCAGGATACCAATGGCGCGGCGTGGTCGTTCAGCGGATCGATCTCGGGCGACGAGCTCACGGGCAAGACCATTCCCGACACGACGATCAAGGCGCTCGTCCAGACCAATTCGATGGCCGGCACCTACAGTTCCTCCATGGGCAGCGGATCTTTCACGGGCGCGCGCCAGTAGCCGGCCGCCGGGGTTTCCATTCATCGCGCGGGGCCAGCCTCGCCTGTTGAACAACGCGGGCCGTTGCCCTATGTTCGCAACCGTGGACGAACACCGAGACATCTACACACAGCCCGGCAAGACTGGCGGCGACGAGAATCTGCCGGCCTATGAATCCACGCCGAATCAAATCCGGGCCGCCGTCCGCCGCAAGACCGTTCTCTTTTCGCTGCTGCTTATGGCATTCGGCGTCTTCGCCGCGGTTTTCGCGTGGAACGAGCACAAGCGACTCACCAGCAAGAGTGACCTGCGCGACATGCTCGGCAAGCCGCCTCCGCCCGCCGCGACCGCGCCCCGCGTCCGCACGCTGGCGCCGGTGGAAGAGCCGAAGACAACCGATATCTTCGCGAACAAGCAGGCCGTCGCCACGCTTTCGCCACAGAAGATGGCCGATGCGATGGCGGAAATCCGCGCAGCCAACCAGTATGTCAGTGCGCGCGACTGGGACAACGCCGAGACGCATGTGACCAATGCGCTTGCCATCTGCCCGGACATGGCCATGGCACTGCGCCTTCGCGGGCTGATCTATTCCCAGCGCGGCCAGTTCGACGAGGCCGTCACCGTGCTCGAACGCGCGCTCAGGCTCGATCCCTTCAACGCCGAGGCGTTCAACACGCTGGCGACGGTTCACATCCAGAAAAAACAATTCGATCGCGCCGAGGAACTGCTCCAGACCGCGCTGAGCATCCGCCCCGGATTCGCGGCCACCGAAGTGAACCTCGGTTTGCTCTACGTCCTGGAAAAAAAATACGACCTGGCCATCGAGCAGCTTCAGGACGCCGCCCCGCAGTTGTCCGACAACGCGGCCGTCCTCAACAACATTGGCGTCTGCTATCTCCGCATGGACCGGCAGGAAGACGCGCGCCAGAAATTCCAGGAAGTCATCAAGAACGACCCCAAGCGCGCCGCGCCCTATTTCAACATCGCCATGTCCTACTCCATCCAGAAGGACGTCACCAACGCCATCTCCTGGATCCGCCAGGGCGCCGCGCAATGCACGCCCGCCGACGTCCAGCGCTTCCTCACCGACTCCGACTTTGACTCGATTCGCGGCAAACCCGAATACCAGACCCTCGTCCGCGATCTCTATCCGCAACTCCCGCGCGGCCCCGGCGGATGAAAGCAAGAGATGACAGAGGACGGAGGACAGATGACAGAAGTCAGAGATCGAAATTTGAAATCTGAAATTTCAAATATGAAATCAGAAATCCAGAACTTCCAATCATTGGAAGTTTGCGAGTCCGCATTTTCCAATGATTGGAAATGAACTTTACCATGAACATCACAGACATTCTCAACGACGTGGCCGCAGGAAAAATCAGCGCTGCCGACGCGCAGCGACAAATTGAAAAAAGCGGGCAAATTGATCTCGGCTTCGCGCGCCTCGACACCGCGCGCGCCAAACGCTGCGGCCTCGGCGAGGTCGTTTTCTGCCCCGGCAAAACGCCGGAACAGATCATCAAAATAATTTTTGCGTTCAAGCAGGCGGGACAAAACGTCCTCGCCACGCGCGCCACGCCTGAACTTTTCCGAGCCGTCGCCGCGGCGCATGGCGACGCGAAATATCACGAGACCGCCCGCTGCATCACCGTCGAAATCAACCCGCGCCCCGAACCGGTCGGACTCGTCGCCATCGTCAGCGCTGGTACGGCCGATTTGCCCGTCGCCGAGGAAGCCGCGCTCACCGCCGAATGGATGGGCGCAAAAGTCGAGCGAGTTTTCGATGCGGGCGTCGCGGGCCTTCACCGGCTCCTGCCGCACGTTTCGCTGCTGCGATCCGCGCGCGCCGTCGTCGTCGTCGCCGGCATGGAAGGCGCGCTGCCCTCCGTCGTCGGCGGGCTCATTGACAAGCCGATCGTCGCCGTTCCGACCAGCATCGGCTACGGCCTCAGCTTCGGCGGATTCGCCGCGCTGCTCGCCATGCTCAATTCGTGCGCCGCCGGCATCACCGTCGTCAATGTGGACAACGGCTTCGGCGCGGGCGTTGCCGCCGGCCTCATCAATCGCGTGGGTGAACAATCGTGAAAATTTTGCAATTCGACAGCGTCGGCGGCGCCAGCGGCGACATGATTCTCGCCACACTCATTGACCTCGGCGTCCCCGAAAAAATTATCCAGGACGCCATCTCCTCGCTCTGTGTCGAGGATGTTCATCTCCATCCCGAGAAAGTCATCGTTGACGGAATTTCCGGCACGCGCGTGGAAATTCATGTGCATGATTCCGGCCGCGATCATCACCATCACGATCATCCTCACGCTCATTCCCATCACCCCGTCACCTCATCGTCCCATTCCTTGCCCCATCGCAATCTTCACGACATCGAACACATCATTCGCGACGGAAAGATCTCGTCCGCCGCGCAGGAAATGGCGTTGAAAGTTTTCCGGCGACTCGGCGAGGCCGAGGCGAAAGTCCACGGCACCACGATTGACCAGATTCATTTCCACGAAGTCGGCGCGCTCGATTCCATCGCCGACATCGTCGGCAGTTGCGTCGCGCTTGATCATCTCGGTGTTGACGCGGTCACGTTCGGCCCTCTGCCGCAGGGACGCGGCACGATCAAATGCCAGCACGGCACCTATCCGAATCCGCCGCCCGCGACCGTCCTGCTTCTGCAAAATCTGCCAGTCGAGCAAACCGAGGAGCCGTTCGAACTCGTCACGCCCACCGGCGCGGCATTGCTGTCAACCTGGCGCAGCCTCGATCGCGCGCCGACGGGCAGCCGCCCCGTCAAAACCGGCTACGGTTTCGGAACGCGCAAACTTTCTCAGCGCACCAATTGCCTCCGCGCCGTCCTGCTCGAATCCGATTCCGCCGCCGGCGAAACCGACACCGTCATCGTCCTCGAAACGAACCTCGACGACACGACGCCGGAAATTATCGGCGCTCTTTGCGAACGCCTGATGACCGAAGGCGCGCTCGACGTTTTCACCACACCGGTCTTCATGAAAAAGCAGCGGCCGGCCACGCTGCTCACCGTTTTGACGTCGCGCGACGCGCGCGAAAAAATGCTCGATCTGATTTTCCGCGAGAGCACGACGTTCGGCGTGCGCGAATATGAGGCGAAGCGCACGATTCTCGTGCGCGAGATTCAATCGGTGAAAACACCCTTCGGCGACATTCGCGTCAAAATCGGCCGCCGTGCCGGAAACATCGTGACGCGCTCGCCCGAGATGGACGATTGCGTCGCCGCCGCGAAGCGACACAACGTTGCCGTGCGCGAAGTTTATCTGGCTTCTTCCGCGGCCGCGCATTGACGTGTCGCAACTGCCACCGCGGACAACTCCGTCCTTCGCGCCGCTGCATTTGAATATGGAATCTGCGTCATTGAAACTTTGCGATGCGGGATTGATCGCGGCACCATGTGGGGCTAACGATTGCGGCGGTCGGCGACAGACCGCCGGCGCGGAATTGGAAATGCAATTATGAAGCTCGTCACATCGGCGCAGATGCGCGAACTGGACCGTCGCACAATCGAGGAGGCGAAGGTCAAGGGAACGGAATTGATGGAGCGCGCCGGCTTCGGCGTCGCGGACATTGTGCGGCGCGTCGCCGAGGTTTCCGGGTTCATGAATGCTGGCGTGCATCTGATCGCGGGCCGCGGCAACAACGGCGGCGATGCTTTCGTCGCGGCGAGAATTTTGAAGGAGATGGATTTCAGCGTCGAAGTCTGGGTCGCCGGCCATACGAACCAGATCACCGGCGATGCCTTCATTCATTTTGGAAAGATGACGAAGGCCGGCATCAAGGCGCAGGAATTGCCGATGATCGAGGACTGGCAGGACGCGATCAAATTTCCGTGGTTCGCCGACATCATCGTTGACGGCATCCTCGGCACCGGCATCACCGGCCCGGCCCGCGGCCCGGCCGCTGGCGCGATCCAGTACATCAATTCGCAGAGCAACGAATCGCTCGTCGTCGCCATTGACGTTCCGTCGGGCCTCAACGCCGACACCGGCCACGCCGAAGGCGACACGGTCCGCGCCGATGTGACTGCGACGACCGGCGCGCCGAAAATCGGTCTGCTCGAACCGTCCGCCGTTGATTATGTCGGTGCGCTCGACGTCATCGACATCGGCATCCCGCGCGAATTTTTCGCGGACGTTGATTTCGAAACGGACGACGAGTTGATTCATCTCGCCGATTTGAAACCGCTCTTCCCTCGCCGCCATCGCGCGGTGAACAAGGGAAATTTCGGCCACGTCCTTCTCATCGGCGGCGCGAACGGCTACGCCGGCTCCATCGCGCTTTCGGCGCAGGCAGCGCTGCGATCCGGCGCGGGCCTCGTGACCGTCCTCACGCCGCAATGCAACCGCAGCATCGTCGCCGACGCCGCGCTCGAAGCGATGGTGATTGGCGGCGACGAAACTTCATCCGGCGCGCTCGACGCGACGGCGTGGGATCGCATCCGCCCGCGGCTCGCTGATTTTTCCGCGATCATGATCGGCCCCGGCCTGACGACAGGCGACGCCCAGCGTGAACTCGTTCGCCGCGTACTGGCCGATGCAACCGTGCCGCTGGTACTCGATGCCGACGCGCTAAACGTCATCGCGACCGAAAGCGAATCGCTGGCGAAATTACGCGTGCCCGTCGTCATCACGCCGCATCCCGGCGAAATGGCGCGGCTCATCGGCGGCGACGCCGCGGCCATCCAGCGCGACCGTCGCGCCGCTGCGCGCGAAGCCGTGAAGAAGACCAAGGCAACCGTCGTGCTCAAGGGCGCGGGCACGATCGTCACCGCGCCGAAACTTCCGCTGCATATCAACATGACCGGCAACCCCGGCCTCGCCACCGGCGGCACCGGCGACGTGCTCTCCGGCCTGATCGCCGGCCTGGTCGCGCAGGGCCTCAAGCCGTTCGACGCATCGCGCGCCGCAGTTTTTGTTCACGGCCGCGCCGGCGATCTGGCCGCATTCCGCAAATGCCAGATGAGCCTCACCGCCGGCGATGTCGTCACCGAACTCCCGTTCGCCTTCCGCGAGCTTTCGCTGCGATGAGCAAACTTCCAATGATTGGAAATTCTGGAAGGCGCAATTTCCAATCATTGGAAAAATACGCTGACACCTGAAACCCCGATGACGACGTCGCAAAAAACGGAAACGATTTCGGCGGGCGATACGCCGCAGCGCGAAGTCAAAAGGCTGCGCGATCTCTCGCCGCAGCAGTGGAAGTCCGGCATCGCGGCGTGGCTCGGCTGGCTTTTCGACGGGCTGGACATGCATCTGTACACGCTCATCGCCGCGCCGTTCGTCGCGCAATTGCTTTTTCATTCCGGCGCGCTCGACGTCGCCAACCCGGCCGATCCGCTGGTGAAAACGAAAAGCTCGATGATCCAGGCGGCGTTCCTGATCGGCTGGGCGCTGGGCGGCGGATTCTTCGGCCGCATCGGCGATCTGCTTGGCCGCAGCCGCGCGCTCTCGCTCACGATCCTGACCTACGCCGCCTTCACCGGCCTTTCCTTCTTCGCGCAAACTTGGTGGCAGTTGATGATCTTCCGCTTTCTCGCCGCGCTCGGTATCGGCGGCGAATGGGCCGTCGGCTCCGCGCTGCTTTCCGAAACGTGGCCGAAGAAATGGCGGCCGTGGATCGCGGCGGTGCTGCAGTGCGGCGTCAACTTCGGCGTGCTGCTCGCGTGCGTCACCGTCTTCTGCCTCGCGAGCATCACCAGCGCGCTGAAAGTGACCTACCAGCCGCGATGGGTTTTTCTCGTCGGCATTCTGCCCGCGCTGCTCGTATTCTGGATTCGCCGGAAAGTGCCGGAGCCGGAAGCATGGCACACCGCGAAGGCGAACGCGCGCGGCGCCGAGCCGGGCATCGCACAACTATTCGCCCCCGGCATCCGCCGCACGACGCTGCTCACGATGATCGTCTGCGCCTGCTCCCTCACCGCGTGGTGGGCGTTCATGTTCTGGCACGCGCAGCATCTGCGGAATCTCGACGAACTGAAATCGTGGCCGGTCCAGCAGCGCGAAAAACTTGTCAGCTCCGCGTTCTTTATCGTCATCGGCGTCTCGGTCTTCGGCAACTTTTTCTGCGGCTGGCTCGCCCGCCGCTTCGGCTACCGCCGCTCCGTCGCGATCATGTGCCTCGGCTTCTTCATCGCCATGACCGGCACATTCGCGTGGCCGCGCGGCCACGAAGAGCTCGTCTATTTCTGGTTCCCCCTCGTCGGCTTTTTCTCCGGCGTCTTCAGCATCTTCACCATGTACCTGCCCCCGCTGTTCCCGACGTTGCTGCGCACCACCGGCGCGGGATTCTGCTTCAACATCGGCCGCATCGCCGCCGCATTCGGCACCGCCTACTCCGCCCACGTCCGCGACATCCGCCACGCCCTGCTCTACGCCGGCTTCCTCTTCCCCATCGCCCTGATCACCGCCCTGTTCCTGCCGGAACCCGACGACGAACCCGCCCCCGCCGACGACCGCGAACCCTGAGCGCAGACCTCCAATCATTGGAACTTCCCGGCGCGAAGATTTCCAATCATTGGAACTTTTGCCCTCCGCCACTTCCAATCATTGGAGCTTCTTTCAAAACTGCGCTTCGGCGTAAATTTCAGGCCCGAAGGGCCGCAAGTTGAAAGCCCAGGGCGCAGCCCTGGGTCGGCACACCGGAAAAACACCACAAGCCCTGAAAGGGCGGGACCAAGCGATTTCGCCCCTACAGGGCTTTCCGAAATTGATGTTGACCTGGACCCAGGCCGTTGGCCTGGGCTATCTACTTGACGGCCCTTTCGGGCCTCCCGAAGCCTGACCGCAGATTTCCAATCATTGGAACTTCTGCCCGCCGCCATTTCCAATCATTGGAAGACTCCGCCAGCCCGGATCAGCGGCTGAATTATATTGGACACGCATTGATATTCTTAAAAATATTGATACGTGTCCATTGGCTTGTATCACTGTTAATATTGCAATTGATATAAGACCATGGTCATATAATGATGTTGTTATCCATATCAGCATAGTTGCATGGACGCATATCGTTATTTATTTTCATATCGCTACAGGACCGCAATGAATGCTACTTCTGGCATCTGAGGAAGAAAAAATGCCGAAAAAACGCATAAAACGGGACAAACTGAACCCACCAAGCGCCCCATTCCCCTCGCCCATTCTGAAAGCGATACACCCATGCAACGGCTGAGAACCCCAAGCAACATCCGAAGTGCCATCCGCTGCCTCACCAAAGCCCGCGACATGCGCAAGCTGACCGACGACCCCGCCGACCGCGCCATCACCGACGCCCAGTTCGCACAGCTCGACGACGCCGATCCGCAGAGCCTGCTGAACTTCGTCCTCGACGCCGGCAACCGGCTCGACGCCTCCAAGGCCCGCCGCGCACTGGCCACCGTGGACGCCACCGCCCTGCGCCGCAACCTCGTCATGCACATCATCCACTTCCACCGCGTCCTCGACCTCGCCATCGCCCGCGACCGCATGACGCCCTTCGCCCGCAACCACTATGGCCGCGACGCCTCCAACACCGCCCTCCCGCCCCTCGGCAAACAGGAACAAATCATCGCCGCCGCCGAAAAAATCGCCACCGGCGAAACCACCCGCCAGACCGCCGACGGCCCCGCGTTCGTCCCGATGACCAACCCCTCCCCCGCCGAAATCGCCCCCATCCTTGCCGGCTACAAAACCGCCCTCGCCGCCCTCCTCACCGCCAAAGTCGAAACCAACGACCTGCAGGAAACCATCGGCAACCGCCGCAAAGAACTCATCGCCCTGGCCCGCGACATCTGCGAAACCGTCCGCTTCCACCACCGCAAAGACCCCGTCCCCGCCAGCCGCCGCGAAAAGAACACCCGCTGGGGCGTCCTCTATGTCGAGCGCGCGAAGAAGAAGGAAAGGACTGACGACGGAGGGCAGAGGGCGGAACACGGATGATCGGCATGGAGCGACGCCGTCCCGCCGCCGTCATGAAGAGACGACAGCCCACTGGGAGCGGCGGCATCTTGCCGCCGTCATGAAGAGCAGACAGACGACAGCCCACTGGGAGCGGCGGCATCTTGCCGCCGTCATGAAGAGCAGACAGAGGACGGCCCACTGGGAGCGGCGGCATCTTGCCGCCGTCATGAAGAGCAGACAGAGGACGGCCCACTGGGAGCGGCGGCATCTTGCCGCCGTCATGAAAAGAGCACGGAGGACAGCGATCAGAAGCCCCGGACGGGGCGATGGAATGTAGCCGGTGGTTTTAACCACCGGAAAGTGCAGGCAAGAAAAACAAACTCCCTCTCCCCGCCGCAAACAAGGAGGGGCGGCATTCCTGCCGCCCTCTTTATCTCATGCCGGCGACAGGAATGTCGCCGCTCCTTGTCCACACACGCCCCGCGGAAGAGGTTCATGAATTGCGCCGCTCCCTGATTTTATGGAGCGACGGCGGGACGCCGTCGATGACGGCCGGAGGCCGTCACGCCATACCGGAAACCCACGGCTACCGTCACGCAGTCGCTCCGCGACTCAGGAGGCCTGCTTCGGCGGCCTTGCGGCCAGTTGAGCAAGGAGAGCTGGCGGAAGGGCCATGGTCCCGGTCGAACACCCCGCATTGATTCGGGCATACACCCCATTGCGAGCACAAATCCCAAGAAGTTCCCGGGAGGCGGTTCGAGTCACCAAAAACTTTCGCGTCGGCGTCTTCTGGAAGGCACAGAATTCGCGAGTGCGTTCCTCGCTCGAGAAGATGAACATCGCACTGTGCCCATTCTCAGCCGACATGACACACTGCGCGTACGCCTGACAGAGTGTCCGCTCCTCATTGATCAATTCCGGATGATACGGGATCAAAGCGTAAAGATGCCCTTCCGTGCCCGCCAACAGCGCATCCAGCACCGGCTGCAACAACGTCGCATCCGCATGGAACGCCAGGATCGCGCGATCCAGATCATTCATTGGAATCGGAGCATTCATTTCATTCCGCAGCATGTCGCAAATTCGAACTTCAAATCAACCGCAGATAACACAGATCACGCAGATGGCGGAGACCGTCATGATGAGAGGCCGGAGGACTACAATTTGAACTCCGCCCAGACTGCACCGTGATCGGACGCGGCGGTGGCCTCGGAGGTCACGTCCGGGAAACGAATGGGGACGTTAGCGCAGAACATGCCGCGCCGCTCAATACCGGCATCAACAAAGGCCGCCTTCAGTGGTTTGGAGACCAGCAGATAGTCAATCTGGTTGAGTTGCGTCCCGTGCTGGTACGTCCAGCGCTGCAGTTTGTCCGCGCCGAACTTGAGTTCGAGGACATCGTATAGATCCGTGACGCCACGCAAGGGCTGAAGCGGCGCCGAATCCGGCGTGTCATTCATATCGCCCGCGACAATCACATAGTCCGTGGAGAGGTCATAGCCCGCGAGAATCTCCGCAACGCGCTTCGCCTGCTGCAGACGCCGGGCGTCATCGGCCCCTGTAACCTTCGAGGTGTTGAGCTTGCTCTTGAGGTGATTGCACAGCATGTGCAGCGGCTTGCCGTCCGGGAGTTTGAGTTCCACATCGAGACAATCCCGGCTGAAAATGGTCTTCTTTTGCGCATCCTTGTCATAGCAATGCGTCCGGATGGAGCCGAGCGGGAGCTTCGACAGCAGCCCGATATCAATGCCCCGCGGATCAAGCAGGCTGTCAATCAGCATGCAATAATCGAAGCTCTTCGACGCGAGCGCCTGCGCATTGAACTTCTGCAACACCTCGCGGTTCTCGATCTCGACCGCGCAAAGAACATCCACATTGATCGCCTTGACGACGGCGGCCGTGCTTTCACGCGCGATCTCCTTGATATCCGCGCGAAGAAACTCCACCGCCCCGCTCCAGTCTTTCGCACCCGACGCGATCACCTTCAGCGTCGAACCCAGCCCCGCGAACAGATGCCCCTTATCCTCCCGGATCTCGACATACTTGGAGAGCTCTTTGCTCAACTTCAGGATGTCCGCCTTGTCCGCCGCGGCGTACGCCGCCTTGCACAGCAGCTTCTCCAGCGCGGCCACCTTTGCCAGAAGGTCCGACACGAGCTGCTTATCTTCCAGGTTCAATATCCTGGCACGGCTGAACAGATTCTCCGCATTGAAACTCCCGACCCTCAATTTTCCTGCCATGACTCCATCCTCCTTTGTTATTTACTGACTCAAATCGTAACGCCCCGCCCGCCACAGGCGGGCCGGGGCGGGTGCATTGTGAAAATGAAATTTCATTTGCACGTCATTCCGGTGGTTATCACCACCGGCTACATTCCTACCGTCGCTCCGCGACTCTCCCGCCGGTTCATTCGCGGGCCAAGGTTGAGCACCGCATCCCTCATGGCCGTGATTCTCGCCTCCAGCGCCGCCTGCCGCGCATCAGCATCCTTCATTGTGAATTCACTATCGGAATCGGTGCTCATGACTCGATTTGTACGTATGTGCGGACGGACCCCGTCTACCCTACCCCTCCGGCTGTCTGGTTGTGGGCGCTACGCAGCCGCAAGAGCTGGCGCTGTGGCGGAAATCAAATCCAGCGTGTCCTGCCGAGATTTCTCGATCTCTAACGACACGCGTCGAATTGCATCAGGGCTGCCGAGGTCTGCTTCCGCATGGATGCCGGCTGGCTGGAACCAACGAGTGAGGACAAATTGGGCGACCATGTCTCTGCTGTTGAGAACGGTCGGACCTTCGGTTTGTGGCTCTTCCTCGTCATCCCACTTCTCGATGAGCGTTTCAGGGGCAGCCATTGTCGCAGCGCGCGGATAAAGATTTCGCAATAGTTGCGCCAGTTCTTGCTGATTGGAATCGTTGTGATCCAACCGGCAGATGACCTCGGCGACGTGGAAAATAAATCTGGCGTGGCTGGAATCGAACAGTGCGGTGTCGGACTCGATGTCAACTGCTTCGCCAAGCATGATGCGGGCACGCATGGCACCGAGTCGGATGCCGATCCAACCGCCGCGTCCAAGACGTTCGATTTGCTCGGTGAAATAATCGAGCGCGGCTTGTGCCTCGCCACGGGCCAAGAGAACGAGGCCGCGAGCTTCCACAAAACCGGTGAGCAACTCGCCCATTTTGTTTTCGGGCACTTCCAGAAGCTGAAGAGCTTGGTCGCAAATACGGGCGCGCTCAGCGATGTTTGTTGCCCGCTCTGCCTGCCAGATTGCCACCATGCTGCGGCCCAGCCGTTCGACGGGACTCATATCGTCAATGCGACGCTGCTTCGATTTGATCGGCTGAGGAGCCGAAGTCTTGGCGTCTGCCCCACGATAGCTGGCTCCCTGAGCAACGCCCTCCGCCCACCATTGATCGAAATGGGGCAGACGAATCTGTGCCGTATACCCACCATTTGCTGCAAGTTTCGTCAGTAAATCTCGGGCTTTCTCACGCAGTTTCTCATCGTTGGTTTGCACGCTCTTGACGAACCACACCTTCGCGATGCCAGTCTGAGCATACTCATTTGTCGGATCAATTTTGAGCTCCTCTTGATACAAAGCCTCGGCTTCCTCCAGTTCGTTTGTCTCAATGAGTAAATCTGCGAGACTGTTCAGGCAGAATACATTTTGGGGAGATAGTTTTCGGGCGGCTTCGAGTACCTTCCGTGCTTCGGCGACTTTGTCCATCGCGCGCAGCGTTTCCGCAAGGCTGCTCAGGAAGACTACATTGTTTGGGAAATGGGCCGCGGCTTCGCGAAGGACGGATTCCGATGTGGCGAGATCGCCGGTCTCTCGGAGGAGCCGGCCAAGTTCGTTACGAATAACGGCATTCCACAGAAAGCGATAGCGGGCATGCCAGAGAGCCTGGAGCGCATCGTCCTTGCGCTTTGCCGCTGAAAGGACGCGAGCATAACTTGTCCAATTATGGGGATTATACGGTTCCCAATCCAAAGCCTCTTCCATGAGGCCGAGCGCCCATTGGGATCGCTTGTGATCCTTGCTCGCCACCTTGACGGCCACATTGTTGAAAGTTCTGACAAGGAAATGCGTGTCGCCTGTAGCCCGGGTGTAACCGCGATAGCGACTCAAGTATTGGCTGAATTCTGTCGTTTGGGATTCCTTGGGCTGTTCCTCGATGCGTTGAATCCAGTTCTCTCGCTCTTCCCGTGACGGCAACATGCTGCGTCCTGTAGCTCCAACAGAATTGTGATTGCCCATCACTTCATGGCCCGTCGTCCATTGGGGAAGAACATCACTTAGCCATTTGTGCGCATGTACGATCTTAACAGAGGAAGACTCCATGATTTGGGCGAATTTGCCAACCCAATAGGCTTCACTGCTTGGATAGGCTGCAAAGAGTGAACGAACTGTCTGCAGCCATTCATTCTTCTTCGTTCCGCTCTTGTCTGCCCATTGAACGAGGGCATGAAGCAGACCATCCGGCACATCGGCAGCGGGGTTTCCCTGCGCGTCGGGCATTTTGCGAAAACCAAAGATCCCGATGCTGCGCCATGGGCGTTCCGGCATTTCCTCGGCGAGGATGATGCGACGCCACAAAGAAGAGAATCGTTGGTCTGCCTGATGATAGGCAAGAGCGAGGAGATACGAGCTTTCGGGATCGCGATCAGACCCTTCATAGAGGCCGCGCAACCACATTCGGATGTCCTGATGTTTCTTTCGCAACAGGTCGCCTGTCTCCGTGAACTGCCAGTCAGCGATTCCGCGAAAGAATTCGGCGAGCAGAACACTCCATCGTCCCGGGATCATGCGAGCGGGGATGGGTTGCAAGATGTGCGCATCCAGCCAGGCACGCACGGCAGCATCGAATGCGGAATCCCCGCGTTCGAAGGCGATGGAAAAAAATTCGCCGAGTGAAAGCTGCGACGCGGTGCCGAGTGGCACAAGCCCGCGAATGAGGCGGTCGAGGGCATCAACCGGCTCTTGCGCGAAAGAATCGCGCCACTGACGTAGTGCAAGGTTCATCATGGCACGTCGGCACGATGGCGAAGGTCGTTTTCCAGCAAGTTCAGATGGCGGTCGCGGGCTGCGGCCAACTGTGGGTCATCAATCGAATCTGTGATGTCTCCGACACGATGAAAGTCCGCCAATTCGTAATCAATGCAGAAGTGGACGAATTCCTGTTTGTAGTTCAGTCCGTCTCCGCCGCCAAGATCAACCGTCTGGCCAAAACCGATTGCATCTGGCGAAACCGCCGCAGGCGGGAATGGGAAGAAAGCGGGATTGGGTTCGCGATGGGTTCCCGCCTCCAATACGGTAGGCGTGGCAGCCCAAGCCGCGAGTCGAGCGCTCGTCGCGGCAGATTCAGAGCGTGAAAGATTGTAGCGCATGAGAACCACCGGAAACGGAGCGGTCGCCGTTCCGCCGAGATGCACCAAGCCCATCGCATCCCGCAAACGGCCGGGCCAAGATGTCTCTCGAAGAAGCGATTCAACCTCGCCCCATGGCGCGACGAACATCGGGCGACAGTCGCGCGCCGTATTCACGCCATCCAGCCAGATCTGAAGCCGATCGCGATCATTGGCATCCAAAGCGGCGACGCCCTTTTCTGCAAGTGAACGAAGTGCGACGGCCAACTCCGCAGCCGAAAAGAAGACGCTCTTGTTCAGATCGTAAAGCCCGGAAATTGATTCCAACCGCACAACGTCGCGATGAGATTCCGGGGTGAACAGCGCCGGTTGATTCGCCGTGGCGAACGTCTGGCATTCGCGCCGACGAATTCGGTTCACTCCGACATTTCGCGAGAAATGATTTCCGTAGGCCGATCGAAAAGCGTCGTTATCCCAAGCCGCATTGCTGCCAGATGGCCCCTCGTGGACGAAAGCCGTTTCGCGCTGGTCGGCGAGTCGCTCTTCAAGCAGGAAGTTTGTCGCGGGCGCAGCTTCAGCAACGCTGGCACTGGCTGCTGTGCGTCGAAGAAAATCCGACAGACTGCTGTTTGATTGAAAGGCCATTTGGTGATCCGCTGAATACTAGCGTGAGTTCTCGATCAGGCAATTATATTCCAGGCATGCAATATTTCGCACATTTTCGCTGATCTTTGGGCCTCGCGTACGATTCCAATCATTGGAAGTCTGCCTTGCGGTGGTTTCCAATGATTGGAAGTTCCACGTCTGCGCATCTGTGTTGATCGGTGTGCATTTGTGGATGAAGCATGGATCGATGGGTAATGGGTCAGGCGGGTGCAAGGGCGAATTCGACGGACTGGGGCTGGCGGACCTGTTCGGAGGCGTCGAGGAGTTCGAGGGAAAGGAGATGGCCGGCTTTGTCATAGTCCATGATGAGGCCTTCGCGGGCTTCGTCGCTTTCGGCGACTTTGCCTTCGCGCAGGATGATGGAAAGCGTGTCGGTTTCCTTGTCGTATATGACTTTCATGGCTGTCTCCAATACTTGTCCACTTTGCTGGTCTTGTATGCCGTGAGGACAGAATACGCTCCGCGCTCTTCTTTGACAACGACGCGCAACAGATGATGTCCATGGGGCGGCAGCAGCGACTGGTGGATTTGCCGGCCATTCTTGCCGGGAACGATCTGGCCGGGATTCGCGACGGTCGCCCGGACTTCCGCTTCCGAGATTCCGCGCCGTGTCATTTCAAATCGGGCGTGGCTGAAAATGTGTACCGGCTTCATTTCGTGCCGCCGCCCTGACGCGATCGCCCGCCGAGCTCTATGCTCATTGTCCTCATCGGTGGTTGCTGAATCGTGTTGATAGCGCGCCCGTGAGGGCGTCGGTTGTGGCGCTCGCAGGGCGCGGCTACAACAAACGCCTCACGGTGTCGCTGCGTTTTCATGCGGTGGGAGTCGGCGCGGGCGTCGGGGCGGGCGTCGGCGCGGGGGCCGGGGTTTCGCCTTCGTCATAGACGTAGGTGACGCCCCAGAGGGTGTTTTTCTGGCGGCGGCTGGAGGGGTCGGGGTCTTTGCGGTTGAAGAATTCGGCGTTGTCGCAGATGTCGATGGCGAGGTCGCGGGCGGCGGGCAGGAGCGTCGAGGCGTCCTCTTCCTCTTTGTTCATCTTCACCTTGGACTGGATCGAGGCGTTGAGCGCGGTCTTGAAGGTGGCCAGCAGGGCGACGATGCGGGAGATGTTGGGCATGTTCATCTCGACGTAGGCGGCGCCTTCGGCGATTTTGCGGGCGGCTTCGCCAGCGATGACTTTCTCGGCGGCGATCCGAATTTCTTCGTCGGTGCCGAGGGGCGGGATCGCGGTGTCGCTGATGTCGCGGCCGTAGTAGGCGCGGGCGGGGGCCTTGAAGAGTTTGCGCATGACGCCCATGTCGAAGACCTGGTGGTAATGGGAGACGTGCATGGCCAGGTCGCCGCGGACGGCGTCGAGGGCGAGGGTGGCGGTGCCCTGGCCGGCGGTGGCAATGTCGAGTTCGCCAACTTCCTTGAGGAAGCGCGAGGCGAGGCTGTTGAGGTCGGTGTCGCTTAGCTTGGCCCACAGGTCGGCCGGGATGGCGCGAAGTGTGGGATCGGATGTGTTGTTCCACATGATCCGTGCGGTCGTCAGGGTGTGGACGACTTCGGGGGTGGTCTGCGGTGCTTTACGATGCGGCATTTTCTTTCTCCTCTTTATTTTGGTTTTCTTTTTCCAAAATCGGCGTTCCGGTTCCGGGGCAGACGGGTGCGGTGGTGCGGGATGAGGGTCGCGGGATGCGATCCTGCTTTCTGATGAACTGTTTTGTCTGCCTCCGTTTGCGTGACTCCAGTTGCTGTGGCGGTTCTTACGCCTGCGCGCGGGAGGCTGTCAACGGGCGATTTTCAAAAGATAATGCCGTGCGAAATCGTCCGTGGAGGCTGCGGCATCAGTGGTTGATGCTCACGTTCGCCAGAGATTTTGCTGTGCGGAATTCCGGGTGGCTGGAAGAATGCGAGCCCACGAAAATATGCTCGCACGAATCATCACACCCGAAAACCTGCCGACGATCCTGTTCGTCGCGAAGTTCGTTTTCTTCGGGCTGTTCGCGCTGGTCCTTTTGTTCCTTCTGTTCGCCGGCTCCGGCGGATCGGCGTCGCCCCGCTTCGTCATTTATCGCGTCACGTTCTTCGTCATCGCGCTGATGTTTGCCGGCGTCTTTCTCTATCAGGCCACGTGGCAGGTGGCCGGCTACGCGCGGCCCGCGTTTGTGAATTACCAGCGCTTCCACGACCGGCGGCCCGAAAGCCCCGTCCGCAAAATGCAGCGCGGCACGATTCGCGACCGCACCGGCGTGATCCTCGCCGAGGACGACGAGACCGACACGAGCAGGCGCGTCTATCCGAGCGGCGCGGCGTTCGCGCACGTCGTCGGCTACGTGGACAAAATTTTCGGAACCGCCGGCGTCGAGGGCGCGGACCAGCCGCACATCGAGGGCTACGATTCGAAGACCGAGTCGCGCGCGGAGAATTTCGATCTTGATCGCGCGAAACGCGGCGAGGTGCAGGGGCGCGATGTGCGGCTGACGATTGACGCGCGATTGCAATTTACGGCGATGCAGTTGATGCAGGAACGACGCGGCGCGGTGGTCGTGATCAAGCCGGATGACGGCCAGATTCTCGCGCTGCTCAGTTCGCCGTCGTTCGATCCGAACCGGCTCGATCCGGCGCTCTTCGCGATCAAGGGCGAGGGTTCGCCGCTGATGAACCGCGCGCTGCATGGACTCTATCCGCCCGGCTCGACGTTCAAGATGCTCGTGACCAGCGCGGCCATCGAACGCGGCCTCGGCGGCATCGAGTTCGATTGTCCCGGCGGCGGCTACACGCCACCGGTCCGCGGCGCGAGGCCGATTCGCGATCACGAATTTTACGCCTACGCAAAGAACGGCGCGGTCTGGCCGGGCTTCGGGCGCATCGGCCTCGACCGCGCGCTGGCGAAATCGTCGAACGTTTTTTTCGCACAGCTCGGCGTGCGGATCGGTCCGCTGGCGCTGCTGGAGGCGGCAGGGAAATTCCAGATCAACCAAACAAATATTTTGTATGAAGGATCGGCGGGGAAAATCAGAGCGGCGGCCAGCGAGTTTCCACGGTTGCTCGAACACGACTATGGTTCCGCCGCGCAGGTGGCGATTGGCCAGGGTCGGCTCGCGGTCACTCCGCTGCAGATGGCGCTGGTCGGCGCGGCAATTGCGAACGATGGAAAGATGTGCCGCCCGCGGCTCGACGAGCGTATTCCCGCGAGCGTGATGAGCGTGGCGATGTCGCCCACAAGCGCGGCGCGCGTCCGCTCGCTGTTGCGAAATGTCGTGGTCAATGGAACGGGCCGCAAGGCTGATGTTCCGGGACTCGATGTCTGCGGAAAAACCGGCACGGCGCAGGCGTCGAAGGGCGATGATCACGCGTGGTTCGTCTGCATGGCCCCGCAGGCGAAACCGAAGATCGTCATCTGTGTTCTGGTCGAGCACGGCGGATTTGGCGCGGAGGCCGCGCTGCCGGTCGCCGCGGGCCTGCTGAAGAAATCGCAGCAATGCGGCTGGCTGCCGGGGCCGCAGGACGCTCAGGCGGCCCACTGATATTCACGCGTGGACCGGTACCAGTCTATCGTTCGCGCGAGTCCGTCTTCGAATGGCGTGTCGGCGGTGAAACCGAACGCGTCGCGCGCGCGGCTCGTGTCGAGGCACCTTCTGGGCTGCCCGTCCGGTTTTGTGGCGTCCCACTGGACAATGCCGCGGAAGCCCGTCAGCCGGGCAATCATCATCGTGAGGTTTTTGATCGAAATTTCGGAGCCCGCGCCGATGTTGACCGGTTCGGGCCGGTCGTAATTTTCCGTCGCCAGCACGATGGCCCGCGCGCAATCGTCCACGTACAAAAATTCCCGCGTCGCGCTGCCGGTGCCCCAGGCGACCAGCTCCGGGCGGCCCTCGTCTATGGCGTCAAAGCACTTTTTGATCAGCGCCGGAATGACGTGGGAACTTGCCGGATCGAAGTTATCGCGCGGCCCGTAGAGATTCACGGGAAGCAGATAGATGGAATTGAAACCGAATTGCTGCCGGTAAGCCTGGCTCTGCACGAGCAGCATCTTTTTCGCCAGCCCATACGGCGCGTTCGTCTCCTCGGGATAACCGTTCCAGAGATTCTCCTCGCTGAAAGGCACGGGCGTGTGCTTCGGATACGCACAGATCGTTCCAACCGCGACTAACTTCCCGACGCCGCGCTGGCGCGCCGCCTCCATGAGCTGCGCGCCCATCATCAGATTTTCATAGAAGAAGGTCCCGGGGTTCGCGCGGTTCGCGCCGATGCCGCCGACCTTCGCCGCCAGATGAATCACGATGTCCGGCCGCCCGTCCGCCAGCGCGCGGTTCACGCCGTCCATGCTGACGAGATCGTAATCCTTCTTGCGCGGAACGAACACGTCCGTGCAGCCGCGCGAGCGGAGGCGCTCGACGACATACGATCCCAGAAATCCGGCACCCCCCGTCACCATGATCCGCTTCCCGCCAAGTGCAGTGCTCATATCCGACTCCTGACGCGGCGCGCATGCGATTGCCGCACCGAAAATGGAACCCATGTCCGCCCATTTGTCCAGCGACCGCGACCGCGCGATTCGCCCGCCAGCGGCCCCTTCCCTCCGGCCCGCCGCTGCAAAAGTTCCAATGATTGGAAACGGGCGCTGCGCTGGGTTCCAATCATTGGGAAACACGATTGCGCGATGCCGGCTTTCCATGCGGTCGGCGCTGCGTGTAAGGTTGACGGCGGGATGAGCGAGTACCGCGAAATTTTCATCAGCATGGCGAAACGATTTCCGTTCGCGCTTCCGTTTTTCTATCTCGGCATCGCGGCGAAGCTCGGCTTCTTCAGCCCGTTCAGCATCCTCATCGGCGCGATCATCATGGCCAAGCCGCTGGCCCGCCTGTTCGCAGAGCCGTGGGGTGCGCTCTTCTTTTCGAACAAACGATTCGACCGGCCGCAGCCGATCTACGGCATACCCGAGGCGCGGCGGCAAGAGGGAAACTATGAGGAGGCGATGGCAGGGTTCGCGAAGATTGCGGGCGAGTACGATGACCAGGTCCGCGCCTACGTTTCCATGATTGATGTCGCGATTGTGAATTTGAAAGACGAGGCGCGCGCCGAAACGATCTACCGGGAAGGCATCACGAAGCTGACGAAGCAGGAGGATCGCGAAGCGCTTGCCGGCATGTTCAGCGCGATCCGCACGCGAATTGTCAGCGACCGCGATGGCGTGCCGGACCGCGCGCCTGTGAGCGGCGAGCGTCGCGCTTGAACTTGCATTTCGCGGCGCCAGAAAGAAAGTACGGGGTGTGAGAATGCAAGCAGAGAGGGCCAGCTTATGCCGATCTACGAATATCAATGTGCGAAATGCAACCGGGTCTCGAACTTTCTGGTGCGCAACGTGGCGACGCATCGTCCGCCATCGTGTCCGAAGTGCGGGCATCCGAAAATGAGCCGGCTGCTATCCCGCTTCGCCGCGGTCAAGCCGGGCAAGAAATCGGAGGCAGCCGCAAGTCCTGCACCGTCGCCCGGAGCGGGCGATGCCGGCATGCCGCCGATGCCCGATATTTCCGATGCCGAACTTGAAAGCATGGAGAAGAACCCGCGCGAGATGGGCCGGCTCCTCAGGAAGATGGCGGAAGAATCAGGCGAGCCGATTCCCGCCGAGATGAACGAAGTGGTGCGTCGTCTGGAGTCCGGCGAAGATCCGGAAAAGATCGGCGAACTGATGGACGAAACCGGCGGCGGTCCGGCCGGCGGCGGCGATGACACGTTGTATGACGGGTGACGCGACGGCGACTCATCGCCATTCGTGTTTCGGATACTTGCGCGAAAGTTCCTGTTTGACGCGCGGATAGTGATCGCGCCAGAAGCCGGCGAGGTCCTGCGTGATTTGCACCGGCCGGTTGCTCGGCGCGAGGATGTGAATCAAAAGCGGCACGCGGCTCATCGCGATGCGCGGCGTTTCTTTCAATCCGTACAAATCCTGAATTCGCGCGGAGAGAAACGGCTGGCCGTCGGCGACGTAGGTGATTTTCGCGCGGCGGTCGCTCGGCATCTCAATCCGTTCCGGCGCGTATTTGTCGATCAACCCGACTTGTGACGGATTCAACCATTGTTTCAAAACGGGGCGGACGGGTTTGTCCTTGATGTCCTTGTAGCTGACGGAACCGTGGCAAATCTGTGCGATGAGATGTTCGCGGTCGGCCTGCGTGATCGGCGGGATTTGCAAATCGGGGCAGGCCGCAGCGAGAAAATTTACGCGGAGAATCCACTGTTCGACTTCGTGGTCCCATTCCTTGAGCGTCAGGTGGCCGGCGATGACCTCCTTCGCCAGCAATTCCGCGGCAGCATCGAGCGGCGGCTGATCGGTGCGTTTCGATTCGAGGACGAGATCGCGGAAGAGCGATTGTTTTTCGGCGAGGACGCGCTTCTGTGCGGAGTCGTACGAGACAGCCGTCGTCTCGGTGAAATCCTGCGGGAAGAGTTCGCGGAGCCATTCGATTTTCACTTCGGTCGCGAGCGTCAGCAAAACGTTGAGTTCGCGATCGCGGCCTTCGATTTCGTGGACTTCGGCGGCGACGATTAGATCGGAATGATGGACGGCGCTGTCGCGCGCGAGTTCGCCTTTGCGGCCGTGAACAAGTTTGCAGCGCAGCGATCCGGCGTCCATCCGACGCGCGAGCTGGTCAATAAATCCGGTGAGAATGCACTTCTGGAGATTCTCGTCGTTCACCGGCAGCGGCTCGACCTTCAAACCTTCGGCGCGCGCGATGCGGAGAAAGTTTTCGAGCAGCGGCCGGACCTGCCGCGCGGATTGCGCGTGGATGCCGAGCTTGTTGCACGCGCCGACGCTGAAACTATTCTTCTCCGCAAAATTCCACGCTCGCATGAGCCGGAAGAAATCGGACGGCGCTTCCTCGCCGAGAAAATCGCGCCGCGCGTCCTCGACCAATTTCGGCTGACGTCGCAGCAGCAAATCGCGGCCCTGCGTGAGCGCGGCGATGATCGCGACCTGAAAGACGCAGCCGTAGCGCTCGGCCTCGATGAGCATTCGCGAGTAGCGCGGATGAACGGGAAACGCCAGCATCCGGCGGCCGAGTTCGGTGATGATGCCGGTGTGTTCGTCGAGCGCGCCGATGTCCTTGAGCAGAAGTTCGGCGCGGTCGAGCGAACGCGGTTCCGGCGGATCAAGCCAGCGGAAAGTTCTCAGATCGTCAATGCCGCTGGCCTTGAGCGTGAGCACAACTTCGGCGAGGTCGAGCCGTTTGATCTCCGGAATTTCCTGCATCGGCCGGCCCTGATGCTCGCTGTGCGTCCAGAGGCGGATGCAGCGGCCCGGCGCGGTTCGTCCGGCGCGGCCAGCACGCTGGTCGGCGGAGGCTCGGCTGATTCGTTCGATGAGCAGGGTGTTGATGCCGCGATACGGATCGAACTTCGGCGTCCGCGCGAGTCCGGAATCAATGACGATACGGACACCGTCAATCGTGAGCGACGTTTCGGCGACGTTGGTGGAAACGACGATTTTTCGTTCATCGTAGCGGGCGACGGCGGCGTCCTGATCGCGTTCGGGAAGCTCGCCGTGGAGCGGGAGGATTCTGCAGTTGCGCGCTTCCTTCGTTGCGCGCAGCGCGTCAACGGTGCGGCTGATTTCGTAGGCGCCGGGCATGAAAATCAGCGCGTCGCCTTCCGCGCCGCCTCGAATCGCGCGGGCATATTCGTTGGCCGCGAGGTCCCACGGCGCGTCATCGGTCTCGCGATCGAGATAATCAATGTCCACGGGAAATGTCCGGCCTTCGGACGAAAGGACCGTGCAGGGCTTCAAATAGTTTTCGAGCTGCTGCGCGTTGAGCGTGGCGGACATGACGATGAGCAAAAGATCGGGGCGGATTTTTTCCTGAACATCGAGGGCGCGGGCGAGGCTGATGTCGCCGTACAAATGCCGCTCGTGAAATTCGTCGAAGATCAGCGCGGAGATTCCGTCGAGTTTCGGGTTCGACAACATTTGCCGCAGCAAAACGCCTTCGGTGACGAAGCGGATTTTCGTGTCGCGACTGGTGACGGAGTCGAAGCGGATCTGGTAGCCGACTTCGCCGCCGAGCTTGACGCCGCGCACCTGCGCGACGCGCGCGGCGAGCATTCGCGTGGCAAGGCGGCGCGGCTGCAGAATCACGACCTGGCCGTCGCCGAGCAAACCGCGGTCGCGGAGGATTTGCGGAACCTGCGTGGATTTTCCGGACCCGGTCGGCGCCTGCAAAACGATGCGCTTTTGCGCGCCCGCAGCCGAAACGATGCGGGATTCGATTTCGTAAATTGGAAGCTCGCGGCTGGTCATTTGTCCTTTGTCATTTGTCCGTCGTTCCCGAAGGCGAACGCCGCCGACGGGCCGGACGCGATCGTGATTTCCAATGATTGGAAGTTTGCTCGATGCAATTTTCCAATGATTGGAAATTGCGGGCGCGGAAAGTTCCAATCATTGGAAATTCGGGGCGCGCGCCCGGATTATTTTGTCTTCTTGTTGCCGCCGGTGGTGGGCGTGATGTTGGCGGTGACGGGCAGGTCGGTGACGGTGGTGAGATCGCCGAAGGGGCCGGCGTCGATGGTGGCCTGGACTTCATATTTTCCGGCCTTGGCGCTTTTCAACTGGAAGTTGTCGCCGGCACCCTGGTCGCCGGCGCCGCTGAAGAGCGGGATCTTGATGGGGAGTTTTCCTTTTTCGACGATGCGCTCGGTGTCCTTGTTTTTCAGCTGCATCGCGAAGGAATTGTCCATGCCGCGGAGCGGTTCGAGGAGGAGATTTTCGCCGATGGTGATGTAGGGCCGGACCCAGGGCGGCTGGGTTTTGTCGTATTTGTAGAGCTGGAGCTTGGCCGCGCCGAGGAGGGGAAGAACTTTGATTTCGTTGGGGACAGGCACGGCCAGGTTCGAAAGGTTGGCGTGAAGGACGAACGTTGCGTTGTTCCTGGCTTCCTTGCTTTCCTTGCCTTCCTTGTAGGCCACCTGGGCGGTCATGTGGCAGTTGGCGCGGGCTTCGTGACCGCAGACGCATTCGATTTTGTAGATAACGTCGGCGTCGTTAATCCTGGCGCGCAGCGGCGGAATTTCGAAGCGCACCGGCTTTGAACTGGCCATCTTGACGTTCTTGCTCTGCTGGACCTGCTCGGCGTGGCCGTGGATCGCGACCGGCTTGGCGTTGGTGCTGCTGGCAACGAACACGTAGGCGCGGTCCGGAGTTTTTTGCCCACTCTCGGTGTCGAAGCAAACGTAGGCGACGTCGAGCTTGCCGGTGCCGAACTGGAAGCCGATGTAGCTGGCGAGGCTCGCCATGCGCACCGGAACTTCGGGAAAATCCGTGTAGGGTTTGATGTCGGGCTTTTCGAATTTGAATTTCGAATCGGCGACTTTTGCCTCGTCTTTCTTCGCGGCTTGCGCCGGGGCCTTCTGGCCGGCGGGCGGCGTCGTGGCCGGCGGCGCAGTTTTTTGCCCGTCTTGCGCGGCATCGCCCGCGGCAGCGGCCGGAGCCGCCGGTTTGTCGGCGCTCTTCTTTTCGGCAGCCGCTGGAGCGGCGATGGTGAATGCGGCCCATCCGATGCAGGCGAAGAAAACAATCAAACGTTTCATGTGCGTTATTCCTTCACGATTCGAAGCCGGCCGACATTGGCTTGGTGCCCAGCGGCCCGCCATTGCCAATCAAACGAAATTCACCCGCGACAAACCAGCCGAATTTTCAGCGGGCATCCGGCTAGATCACTTTCCGGCGCTGGAGCCAGTTTTTGACGAGCTGCGTCAGGCCGAAATACATCAGGAGCATCGCGGCGAGCAAGGGCCAGTAGAGCGCCGGCAGCGGCACGAAGCCGAGGGAGCGGCCGATGTGCGACTGGGAAAGAAGAATGCCGGCGATGATGATCAGCACGGTCGTGTAGCGCATCGGCGCGCTGGCGTTGCTCTGGATGAACGGGATCTTCGCGGTGCGGATCACATGGATGATCAGCGTCTGCGTGCAGAGCGATTCGACGAACCAACCTGTCTGGAAAAGTGCCGCGCGATAGGCTTCGTTGGCATCGGCAAGACCGGAGCTCTTCGCCCACTCGGCGGCCCGCGCCAGAAATTGATCCGGACATTTGAGCGCGTCGGAGCCAATGGTGAAGGAGAAGATTTTGAAAAAGCCGCATTTGAAGACGCAGAGCATGATGAAGTAGGTCATGTAGTCGAAAACCGAACTGATCGGGCCGATGCAAACAATGAACCGGGTGAGGGCTTTCATCGACCAGGGCGTCGGCTTCGTGATCTGATCGGGATCAACGTTGTCGGCCGGGATCGGCACCTGCGAGAAATCGTAGAGCAGGTTGTTCGTCAGGATTTGAATCGGCGCCATCGGCAGGAATTTCAACATCGCGCTTGCGCCGAGAACGCTGAACATGTTGCCGAAATTCGAGCTCGCGCCCATGCGGACATACTTGAGGATGTTGGCAAAAACCTTCCGGCCTTCGAGCACGCCTTCTTCCAGGACCATCAGACTTTTTTCGAGGAGGATGACGTCGGCCGCTTCCTTGGCGATGTCCACCGCGCTGTCAACGGAGACGCCGACATCGGCTGCGCGCAGCGCGGGCGCGTCGTTGATGCCGTCGCCCATGAAACCGACGACGTGGTTGCGGGACTGAAGCGATTTGATGACCCGCTGCTTGTGCGCCGGTGAAACGCGCGCGAAGATCGTGTTGATTTCGACGGCTTCGGCGAGTTCGGCGTCGGTCATCTTCTCGATTTGCGAGCCGAGCAAAACGGTGTCGTTCCGGAGTCCAACGTCACCGCAGATTTTTTTGCTCACGAGTTCGTTGTCACCGGTGAGGACTTTTACGCTGATGCCGTGCTGTTGCAGCGCAGCGATGGCGGGCTTGGTGCTCTCCTTCGGCGGATCGAGGAACGCGAGATAACCCTTCAGCACAAGATCGCGCTCGTCGTCCTTGGAATATGCCGCTTTCTTGTCGAGATCGCGGTAGGCGAGGGCGAGAACGCGAAAACCGTCGGAACTGAGATTTTCATATTCCTCGCGCAAGTCTTCGAGAAGCACCGCGTTGACGGGCGAGAGTTCGCCTTCGATTTCGAATCGCGAGCAGCGTTTGAAAATCTCCTCCGGCGCGCCCTTCGCGATCAACCGATGTCGGCCTTCCGGCGTCTCGACGACGACGGACATGATGCGGCGCGTGAAGTCGAAGGGAATTTCGTCAACCTTCCTGTGCTCGGCGACGCGATGGACTTTGAAAACCTCGTCATGGGCAAGTACGGCGCGGTCGAGCATGTTCTTCAGGCCGGTCTGAAAATGGCTGTTGATGAAGGCCATTCCGAGCACCTCGTCGTTCTCTTCCCGCACGACGTTGCAGTGGCGCTCGAGGATGACGTGGTCCATGGTGAGCGTGCCGGTCTTGTCGGTGCAGAGCACGTCCATCGCGCCGAAATTCTGAATCGAGTTCAGCCGCTTCACGATGACTTTCTTGCGGGACATCGCGATGGCGCCTTTCGAGAGGCAGACCGTCACGATCATCGGCAGCATCTCGGGCGTGAGGCCGACGGCGACGGCGACCGAGAAGAAAAAGGCCTCGTGCCAGTTGTGTTTCGTGAGGCCGTTGATGACAAACACAAGCGGGACGAGCGCAAACATGAAGCGCAGCATCAGCCAGGTGAATTGATTCACGCCCCGGTCAAAACTTGTCTGCGCCTGCGGAGCCGTCAGCGCGCCGGCCATGCTGCCG